>NZ_JBFTJN010000007.1:0-186888 GCF_056395445.1 Leifsonia sp. 10L418
ACTCCTTACATCACTCCTTACATCGTTGAAAATGCGGGTGTTATTACGTGCCGGCCTGGGATTCCTCACGGACATCTCTGTAATGAGTCACGGACCCTGTGGGGGTTCGGACGGGCTTCTGATCAAGTCACGTCGAGGATCGCAGGCCGGCCCTCACGCGTKCRGYGGRGTGGACAAGTCGACAGCAAGACACGTTCCAAAGAACGGTCAGAGATCCGGCGAGTCACACCCCACCGTGCGCATGAGAACCAACCTGCCAGCTGATAGCCAGACCAGCTAGTGACCATTACAGAGATCGGGTGAGCCGATCTCTGAAGTGTGGTCGCGTCCGAGGATCGGCCGGCGGAGGTCTCGACAGGCTCGACCACCGATTCGGCCGGGTACCCAATTCAGGAACGGAGGTGTGTCGCGGCCCTGAAACCGGGCTATTTCGCCGGTTTCGGCAGGCCGACACACCTCCGCTCCTGATTTCGGTACCGGCCGGAGGTCTCGACCTGATTTTGGTACGGGACGGAAGTCCGGACGGGTGCGACCCCGAACGAGCCGAGTCCCGTGGCTAACTCAGGAAAAACGGATGCGTCGCCGCAGCATCCGCAGAATCATGCGCGCAATTTCGGGAGATCGCTGGGATTTCCTGAGTTAGCCACATCTGAAGCACGAATTCGGGGCCGGACCGGGCCTGATGCGGCGATGCGCGCCATCCGGAGGCCGCTCTCTCGCTAGAATCGAGCAGGTAATTGGCTGCAGGACGGATAGAGGACATCTCAGTGGCGCGTAGGCAGGACAACCGGACAGAGCTCCCGGGGCTCGAAGTGAAGGCTGTCGGCCCCACAGGACGCCCGCTGCGAGAGTTTCCCGACCCGCGCCCCCTCAAGCTTCATGGCCCCGCCCGCATCATCTCGCTCTGCAACCAGAAGGGTGGCGTCGGCAAGACCACGACCACCATCAACCTGGCTGCGGCGCTCGCCGGCTACGGCCGCCGCGTGCTCGTCGTCGACTTCGACCCGCAGGGCGCCCTCTCGGCCGGCCTCGGCGTGCCCACCCACGACGTGGCCACCATCTACGACCTGCTGCTGAGCGGATCGAAAGACCCGTTCGACGCCATCCAGCACACCAACGTGCAGGGCCTGGACATCATCCCGGCCAACATTGACCTCTCGGCCGCCGAAGTGCACCTCGTCAACGAGGTTGCCCGCGAGCAGATTCTGGCCCGCGTGCTGCGCAAGGTCTCGGCCGACTACGACGTCATTCTGATCGACTGCCAGCCGTCGCTCGGCATCCTGACCGTGAATGCCCTGACGGCCAGCCACGGCGTGCTCATCCCGCTCGAGTGCGAGTTCTTCGCGCTGCGCGGCGTCGCCCTGCTGATCGAGACGATCGACAAGGTGCGCGACCGGCTGAACCCGGCCATCGAGCTCGACGGCATCCTGGCGACCATGTACGACTCCCGCACGCTGCACTCGCGTGAGGTTCTGGAGCGTGTAGTTGACGCGTTCGGCAACCAGGTGCTCGAGACGGTCATCGGCCGCACGGTCAAGTTCCCCGACGCCAGCGTGGCCGGGCAGCCGATCACCGATTTCGCTCCGGAACACCCGGCGGCCAAGGCCTACCGCCAGATGGCGCGGGAACTGATCCAGCGTGGCGCTGTCGCCTAACGCGGTCGAAACTCCCGCCTTCTCGGTGGCCCTCGGCAACTTCGAGGGCCCGTTCGATCTGCTTCTCACCCTGATCGGCAAGCACGAACTCGACATCACCGAGATCGCGCTCAGCCGGGTCACCGACGAGTTCATCTCCTACCTGCGCGGCCTCGACTCGGCCGAGGAACTCGATCAGGCCACCGAGTTTCTGGTCGTCGCGGCGACCCTGCTCGACCTCAAGGTGGCCGGGCTGCTGCCGCTCGGCGAGCTCGTCGACGCCGAAGACGTGGCCCTGCTCGAGGCACGCGACCTGCTCTTCGCCCGGCTGCTGCAATACCGCGCGTTCAAGGAGGCGTCGGCCTGGTTCGCCGGACAGCTCGAAACCGAATCCGCCCGGCATGTGCGCTCGGTGCGGCTCGAAGAGAAGTACCGTCAGCAGACCCCCGAACTGATCTGGACGCTCACCCCGGCCGACTTCGCCGCCCTGGCCACGCTCGCGCTGACGCCGAAAGAGCTGCCGAGCGTCGGCCTCGACCACCTGCATGCGCCGCTGGTCAGCATCCGTGAGCAGGCCGCGCACGTCGTGGCGATTCTGCGCGCCGCCGACAGCGTGAGCTTTCGCGAGCTGATCGTCGGCGCCGACCAGAAGGGCGTCGTCATCGCCCGCTTTCTGGCCGTGCTCGAGCTCTACCGGCGCGGCGCGCTCTCGTTCGAACAGATTGAACCACTCGGCGAGCTCAGCCTGCGCTGGTGCGCCGAGAACTGGTCAGAAGAAAACCTCGCGAACCTCGGAGCCGACTATGACAACTGACAACGCGACAACTGACAACGCGATCGCAGGCAACACCGCGACGACGGATGCAACATCCGCCGACCGCGACTCGGCTCTCGACCGCAAGCTCGAAGCCATCCTGATCGTGGCCGACGAGCCGCAGAGCCTGGTTCACCTGGCCAGTGCCCTCGACGAACCGCTGCCCGTCGTGCGCGCCGCGGTCGCCCGCCTCGTCGCGGATTTCGACGGCGACGGCAACGGCTTCGGTGGCACCGTGCGCCGCGGCTTCGAACTGCGCGAGGTCGCCGGCGGCTGGCGCATCTACGTGCGGGCGACGCACGACGAACTGGTCACCGACTTTGTGCTCACCCAGAACCCGAGCCGGCTCTCGCAGGCCGCTTTGGAGACACTCGCGGTGATCGCCTATAAGCAACCGATCAGCCGCGGGGCGGTAGCCTCAATCAGGGCCGTCAACGTCGATGGAGTGGTACGCACCCTCCTCGGCCGTGGTTTGATCACTGAGGCCTTCACCGACAGCGAGACGGGTGCGATCAACTACGCCACCACAGACTTGCTGCTGACCCAGCTCGGAATCAACTCGCTCGACGAGTTGCCACACTTATCGCCGTTGCTCGATGACGGCGCAGAAGGATTTGAGGATCTACGATGACCAGCGATTTCGCACCCGACGCCGGCAACCCCGAAGCAGCCGTAGACGGCGTACGTCTGCAGAAGGTGATGGCCTCCGCCGGAGTCGCCTCCCGCCGCGTCTCTGAAGAGATGATCGCCGCCGGCCGCGTGCGCGTGAACGGCAAGGTCGTGACCGAAGCCGGGCGTCGCATCCACCCGGAGACCGACGAGATCGCCGTGGACAACATCGCCGTGCAGCTCGACACCAGCCGCCGCTACCTGATGCTGAACAAGCCGGTCGGCGTCGTGTCGTCGATGCAGGACGAGAGCGGTCGCCCCGACCTGCGCGAGTTCACCAAGGACTACGAGGAACGCCTCTTCAACGTCGGACGCCTGGACGCGATGACCAGCGGTCTGCTCATTCTCACCAACGACGGTGACCTCGCGCACGTGCTTGCGCACCCCTCGTTCGGTGTGACCAAGACCTACATCGCCAAGGTGGAGCGCCGCGTCACCGCGCAGACCATCGCCGCTCTGCAGAACGGCATCGAGCTCGAAGACGGCCCGATCGCAGCCGACAAGGCCCGCGTGCTCACCGGTCAGGGCGGCGACGGCTTCAGCCTCGTCGAGATCACCCTGCACTCCGGCCGCAACCGCATCGTGCGTCGTATGTTGGATGCCGTCGGTCACCCGGTCGTCGACCTGGTGCGCCGCCAGTTCGGGCCCCTGAACCTCGGCACTTTGCGGGCCGGCGCCGTGCGCGACCTCACTAAGGTTGAACTCGGCGAGCTGCTCACGGTGTCGCGCGCTGCGCGTCCGGCGCAGGGTGCCGCCTCCCCGGCCTCCGACAATTCAGACGCCGCCAACTAGCAGCCCCAAGCTGCAGTCAGCAGCGAGCTGGCACCAGTCAGCACTAGCCAGCAAGCTTCACACAGCAAGGAGAACGTGAGTGGTGGAGAGTCGCCTCGTCGGGCCGGTTCGCATCGTCGGTGTCGGCCTGCTCGGAACCAGCGTGGGCCTCGGCCTCCGCAACCGCGGCATTGAGACGATCCTCGCCGACGCCTCGCCCACGAACCTCAGCATCGCCATCGACTACGGGGCCGGCCGTGCCGCCCGTGACGATGACGAACCGCAGCTGATCGTGGTCTGTGTTCCGCCTGATGTGACGGCCGAAATCGTCGCGCGCGAGCTCGACGCGTTTCCGAACGCGATCGTGACGGATGTCGCCAGCGTCAAGCTGGCCCCCCTGGCCGAACTGCGGGAGCGGGGCGCCGACGTGTCCCGCTACATCGGCTCGCACCCGATGGCCGGCCGGGAACGCGGCGGACCCCTCTCGGGCCGCGCCGACCTGTTCATCGGTCGTCCCTGGGTGGTCGCCGCGCACGGCGGCATCAGCTACCAGAAGGCCAATGCGATCGACGATCTGATTCTCGACCTCGGCGCCGTGCTCATCGAAATGACCCCCGAGGAACACGACAGGGGAGTGGCGCTCGTTTCGCACGTTCCCCAGGTGATCTCCACGATCCTTGGCCGCCAGCTCGCCGACGCTCCGCATGCGTCGCTGAACCTCGCCGGTCAGGGCGTGCGTGACATGACCCGTCTGGCCGCGAGCGACGCCGACCTCTGGGTGCAGATTCTGGGCGCGAACGCGAAGCCGGTGCGGGACATCCTGCTCACCTACCGCGACGACCTCGATCGGTTCATCGACGCGCTCGCCGACCCGGCCGCGCCCGGCGCGCGTCGCAAGGTGGCCGAAGAGATGATCGGCGGCAACGCCGGCGTCGCCCGCCTGCCCGGCAAGCACGGTCACGACCGCCAGTTCTCGTCGATGATCGTGATGATCGACGACACCCCGGGCCAGCTCGCCCGCCTGCTGCACGAGATCGGCGAGATCGGGGTGAACCTCGAAGACCTGCGTCTCGAGCACTCGCCCGGGGCCGAGATCGGCCTGGTCGAAATTTCTGTTCTACCCGAGGTGGTCGCCCGCCTCACCGATGAGCTGGCCGCGCGCGGCTGGCGGATTGCCGGATAACCGTATGACCCTGAACACCCACACGACTCCCGACGACGTTCCCATCGTCGTCGCCATCGACGGACCGGCCGGCAGCGGCAAGTCCAGCGTCAGCAAGGCGGCGGCCCGTCGCCTCGGCTACGCGTTTCTCGACACCGGCGCCGCCTACCGCGCGTTCGCCTGGTTCGCGCTTTCGCGGGGCATCGACATGAGCGATGCGGATGCTGTCGCGACGTTGCTGGTGGACTTCGACTACTTCATCGGCACCGACCCCGATGACTACATCGTGCAGGTCGGCGACACCGACGTGACCGACGCCATCCGTGAGCCACGGGTGACGTCAGCGGTCAGCGCGATCGCCAAGGTTCCGGCCGTGCGCGAGCACCTCACCAACCTGTTCCGGCGCATCGCCCGCGACGTGCTGAAGCCCGGAATTGTGATCGAAGGCCGCGACATCACGACCGTCGTGGCGCCCGGCGCCGACGCTCGCATCCTTCTCACAGCATCCGAAGAGGCTAGAATGGCTAGGCGCTCTCTGGAAATATCGACCCAATCGGCCGAAACAGTAGCAGAACAGCTGCGATCGAGAGACTTGGCTGACTCGAAGGTTGTCGAGTTCATGAGCGCCGCAGACGGTGTGACCACCGTCGACTCCACCCATCTCGACTTCGAGCAGACCATTGACGCGGTCATCGACGTCATCACCACACGTACCGCGAGGAACTCGCATGAATAGCAACGATTACGACGACACGAGCCCCGAGCTCGTCGACGACGAGCTGGCCGACAAGCTGGCGAACCTTGACGAGGAATTGGAAGTAACCCGCGCCGCGGCGTTGCGTTCCGGCCTCGACGACTATGAACTTGATGAAGAGGACTTCGACGTTCTCAACCTGGCGACGGAAGACCCCGACGCCATTCAGTACCTGCCGGCCCTGCCGGTCATCGCCATCGTCGGCCGCCCGAACGTGGGCAAGTCAGCACTGGTGAACCGTATCCTCGGCCGCCGCGAGGCAGTCGTCGAGGACACCCCCGGCGTCACCCGTGACCGCGTCACCTACAAGGGTGAGTGGAACGAGCGCCGGTTCAGCCTCGTCGACACCGGCGGCTGGGAGCCCGACGCCAAGGGCATCGACGCATCCGTCGCCATGCAGGCCGAGATCGCGATCGACCTCTGCGACCTGGTCATGTTCATCGTTGACTCCAACGTTGGCCCGACCTCCACCGACGAGGCCGTCGTCAAGATGCTGCGCAAGAGCGGCAAACCCGTCTTCCTCGTCGCCAACAAGGTCGACGACATCCGTCAGGAGCCCGAAGCGGCCAACCTCTGGGCGCTCGGCCTCGGCCAGCCCTGGCCGGTCTCCGCTCTGCACGGGCGTGGCGTGGCTGACCTTCTCGACGCGATCCTTCTGGAACTGCCCGAGATCTCGAACGTTGCCAAGCAGGAAGTCGGCGGCCCGCGCCGCGTCGCCCTGCTCGGCCGCCCGAACGTGGGCAAGTCCAGCCTGCTCAACAAGGTTGTCGGCGAAGAACGTGTCGTCGTCAACGAGATGGCCGGCACCACCCGCGACCCGGTTGACGAGCAGGTTGAGCTCGGCGGCAAGGTCTGGCGTTTCGTTGACACCGCCGGCATCCGTCGTCGCGTGCACCTCTCGCAGGGCGCCGACTTCTACGCCTCGCTGCGCACCAGTGCCGCGCTGGAAAAGGCCGAAGTCGCCGTCGTTCTGATCGACGTCACCGAGGTCATCAGCGAGCAGGATGTGCGCATCATCGACTTGGTTCTCGAGTCGGGCCGTGCGCTCGTGCTCGCGTTCAACAAGTGGGACATGATCGACGACGACCGTCGCCGCTACCTCGAGCGTGAAATCGAGCAGGACCTGGCCCACGTGGCCTGGGCCCCGCGCGTGAACATCTCGGCGCGCACCGGTCGCCACATGGAGAAGCTGGTTCCTGCTCTCGAGATCGCTCTCGAGTCGTGGGACACCCGCGTCGCCACCGGCAAGTTCAACGCGTTCTTGGCCGAGCTCGCCGCGGCACACCCGCACCCCGTGCGTGGTGGCAAGCAGCCCCGCATCCTGTTCGGTACGCAGGCGTCCAGCCGTCCGCCGACATTCGTCATCTTCACCACCGGGTTCCTCGACCCGGGGTACCGCCGCTATATCACGCGTCGTCTGCGCGAGATCTATGGATTCATCGGCAGCCCGATCAACATCAGCATGCGAGTTCGCGAGAAGCGCGCGCGCAACAAGTAGCTGTTGGTCTTACGAGCCCGTCTCGACTTCGGTCGGGGCGGGCTCTTTTGCGTCTCCTCCCGTCTCGTTGATCGAGGAGCGCCCGACGAAGTCGGCCGCGTCTCGAGATCTCGTGAGTCGATCTCCGGACCTGGCCATCCCGTTGGTCGAGCCTGTCGAGACCAAGTGGGCCGATCTCTGGCGTGGGATTCCCGTTGGTCGAGCTTGTCGAGACCGCGTGGGCCGATCTCGAGACGTGGTCGCGGGATCTCGACAGGCTCGACCACCGGAACCACGTAATGTCCTGTCACACTCCGCAGGGAGCGCGGCGGCTGGCGTAGCGTCGGCAGCATGCATCCGCTCGCCGCGCTCACTCTCGTGCTCGGCCTGGTCGCCGTCGCGACCGGGCTCGGCCTGGTCTGGCGCCGCCAACAGGGGCGGCTCCGCGTCGTTGCGTCCGAGTTGATCCGCCCGACGGATGTCGCCAGCTCGGCCCCGTTCGGCGCCCGCGCGACGCTGCTGCAGTTCAGTACCGACCTCTGCTCGCGCTGCCCGGGAACGCACCGGCTGCTCGGCGCGGTGGCCGACGCCCGACCCGGCGTCGTGCACCTCGACATCGACCTCACACACCGCGCGGATCTCGCGAACCGCTTCAACATTCTGCAGACCCCGACGACGATCGTGCTCGACGGGTCGGGGCGCATCCGCGCTCGGATCAATGGCGTGCCCAACCGGAGTCAGCTCACCACGCAACTCGACGATCTTGTCAGGAGTGACCATGTCCACAGCGGCTAATACATCGGGTGCCGGTTCGGCAGGCGGCACGCAGGACAACACGCAGGACAACACGCAGGACAACACGCAGCGCAGCGCGGGGATCGACCCGCGCGGGCCTCGGTTCAGCGCTGCGATCACGGCCGTGCTGCTGCTGGCGGTGGTCTTCTTGGCGCTGGTGGGGGCGTCCGTCGCGGCGTTGGTCCTGCTCGCAGCGATTGCGGCACTGTTCGCTTGGGGTGCGTTTGCCGGGGTCAAGCGTCACCCCTACGGGCTGCTGTTCAAGAAGCTGGTGCGCCCGCACTTGCAAGCGCCAACCGAGCTGGAAGACCCGGCTCCGCCGACGTTCGCACAGGGGGTCGGACTTTTCGTGACGCTGATCGGTGTGGTGATCGGGCTCCTCGGTGTCGCGCCCGCCGTGCCGATCGCGGCGGCGGCAGCCTTTGTGGCGGCGTTTCTGAACTCCGTGTTCGGCTACTGCCTCGGCTGCCAGTTGTACGTGCTGCTCGTGCGGGCCGGGGTGCTCGGCCGGGTGCGCGCGGCCTGACCATCCCGTTGGTCGAGCCCGTCGAGACCCGGTGGGCCGGTCTCGAGACTCTGGTCGCGTGATTTCGACAGGCTCAATCACCGATCCGTTGGTCGAGCTTGTCGAGACCTGGTGGGCCGGTCTCGAGACGTTGGTCGCGTGATTTCGACAGGCTCAATCACCGAAACCGACAGGCTCACTCACTGGCGGGCAGTGCCCCTGAACAACCCCTGCGCCCGCGCCTTCTCCTGCGCGCGGGCCAGCGCCAATTCGGGCGACATGTCGGGCATGGGGAAGGTTCCGGCTCTGATCGCTTCGCCCAGCTGCACGAAGTCTGCGTGCGATTGATCGGCGTAGGCGTGAGCCCACTCGGTAACCGCAGTGGTGAAAGCATCGGAGTTGCCAATGTAACCGGCGGCAAATGCCGCATTGGGGCTCTGTGAGTGGGCACGAGCCAATAACCGACCGCAGGCGTCGACATAGTCGAGAAAGGTGTTGCGTTTCAGCGCCTCAATGTCGATCGAGATGTTGCGGTCGCGAAACTGGCGCACGTAAAACCCCAGCCCGATGCCCGTGAAGTAGCCGAGGAACGGGTCAGAAACCGCCTGCAGGATGCGTTGGTTGGCGACGACTCGGAGGCCGTGATCCGCGGTGAGGGCTTCCGGTTCGTTGAGGTGGGAGACGACCGGCTCGATGCCGCCATACTCGTTGAGCACCGAACGCCCGGCCTCCTTGATCTGCAGGATCAGACCCTCGCCGCTTGGCCCGGTGAGCACCGCGATGAAGCAACGAGTGCCGACGCTGCCGACACCGACGACGCGGCGCACGATATCCGTCACGGTGTACTGAGAGAGCAAGAAGGCGATGTCGGGCGAGACCGAGTGCCGGTAGGTCTCAATCATTTCCTTGACTTGGAACTCGTAGTCCGGAGGGACATGGGTCAGGGTCGGTGGTCGTTCGACGATGGAGATCGTGCCGTCGTCGCCGAGTTCGGTGATCCGGTTGAGTTCCCGGGCGGAAGTGCGACGTGCCGAGGCGGTGAGCGCCTGGTCGATCACCAGCTGGGTGTCCTTGCCGTAGCGAGAAGACCCCAGGTTCACCTCGGCGCGGCGGTAATAACGCTCGAGGGTGTCGAGTTCGAGCATTTCATTGAGCCCCAGCCGATACGCGGCGGCAGCGGCGTGTGCGGCTTCGCGCACTTCGCGAGACGAGAACCCCTTGTGCCTGCCGGCGATGACGACACTAGTGACGAAGCGTTTCACGTCCCACTCCCACGGGCCGAAGGCGGCCTCGTCGAAGTCGTTCAGATCGAAGACCATCGTGCGTTGCGGCGAGGCGAAGAGCCCGAAATTCGAGATGTGGGCGTCACCGCAGAGCACCACACCGGCACCGGTCGTCGGGGCGCCGGCGAGGTCGGCGGCTTGCAGGGCGGCGGTGCCGCGGTAGAACGCGAACGGGTTTTGCATCATCCGTTCCAGGCGCAGCGGCACCAGCCAGGGCAGTCGGCCCTCGTTCTGCTGGCGCAGGATGTCGAGTGGATCGCGCCCGGCATCGGCGGTGTACTCGGAATGGGCCGTTCGGGGCAGTGTCTGTCGGGCCTGACGCCCAGCCTTCAGACGATCATCCAACGTGGTGATCGGCGGGTGCTCGAACCTGTGCCGCGAGGAGGAACCGTTCATTTCGCCCGCCTTTCACCGATGAAGGGTGTGGATCAGGGTACTCCCACTGATCCCCGGATTGCACGTAGTGTTCCGACATCCGCTCGCGCGATCCGGTGGTCGAGCTTGTCGAGACCTCCGTCAGTCGGTCCTTGGATCCCGCGCCGAGTTCCGACATCCGCTCGCGCGATCCGGTGGTCGAGCTTGTCGAGACCTCCGTCAGACGGTCCTTGGATCCCGCGCCGGGTTCAGAGATCGGCTCGCGTGATCTCGACGAGCTCGATCAACGCACAAAAAGGCGGCCCCGCGCTTTCGCGCCGGACCGCCTTCGTCAGATCTGGATTAGGCCTTGGTGTCGCCTTCGGTCGGTGCTGCCGGCGTCTCGTCGTCGGCAACGGCGGGAGCGTCAACCGTTGCAGTCTCCGCCGCCGAAACGGGCGTCTCCGGGGCCGTGAACGCAACCGCAGGAGCAGTCGCGGTGGGTGCCGCGATGACGATGTCATCATCCGTGTCGGCGAAGTCGGCTTCGCTCACAGCGGCCGCAGCGACTGCCGAGCGTGCGATCACGAACGACACAGCGTGAATGGCCAGAGCGATGAGCAGGCCCAGTACGCCGACACCGATGAGGGTGGCGCCGAGCGAGCTGCCCGACTGCAGGGTGAAGAGCTTGCCGTAGTCGGCCGACTGCTTCGTGTAGAGGTCGGCCTGGCCGGAGTTCGACGAGGTCATGAGCACGTAGCCGACGAGGCCGACAACCACCGAGGCCAACCACAGAATGGCCAGCGAGTAGTTGGTTTTCGTCGGGGCGCCGGGAGTTTTCGGAGACATGATTTCCTTCGTCGTGTTGAGCGGCCCGAAGCGGGCCACTGAAAACCGTAGGGGAGTCAGCTATGTGGTTTCTATGAGGGGCCTGAGGATCCTCGCAATCTCTTACTGCCAGCGGCGGTGCGGGCGTGTCGGCGATGTTTGCTTGATAGCGCCTAGTCGGTGAGCCGCAGTTGCACCACGGCACGGTCGGATTTCGGGCGTGCGGCGACGGTGAACCCGGCGCGCTCGAAGAGCGAGAGCGGCCCGTGATAGAGGTCGGCCGAGGAAGCTCTGGGTCGCTCGGCGACGTCGACGGGGTAGGCCTCGACGATCCGTGCGCCGTGCGCGCGGGCGTGCTCGACGGCTCCCTGCAACAGGGCGCCGCTCACCCCGCGCTTTCGAAAGCCGACGCGGACGACGAAGCAGGTCACAGCCCAGACGGATGCGTCGTCGAGGTCATCGAGTCCGCCCGCCGCGACCAGGGGCATCCGTTTGAGCCGACTGTAATTCGGCCGGGGCTCGACCGCGCACCAGCCGACCGGTTCGTCGCCGAGATAGGCCAACACGCCCGGGGCGGGTGTCGGTGCCTCAATCTGTTCACGCAGCGTCCGGCTGAATTCTTCACGGGGGCGGTCGTTCCATTCGGCGTTGCTCAGCTTGAAGAATTGGCACCAGCAACCGGCCGGATCGCCGCGGATTCCAAAGACAGTGCGCACGTCATCCCACGGCACGGTGTCGACGGGGCGTACGGTCAAATCGGAGAGCACGGGCATGCTGCCACGCTAACGCGATGCCGGGTGTGCGCAAAGGGTCTGCGGAGGCGGTAAGCTATTCGAGTTGTCTCTTGCAGGTGCAAATCGGTTCGCCGGGATGCGTTTGGGGGAGTAGCAACGGGCTGTAGCGCAGCTTGGTAGCGCACCTGACTGGGGGTCAGGGGGTCGCAGGTTCAAATCCTGTCAGCCCGACCAAATGTCCCGGAAACTCAAGGGTTTCCGGGACTTTTTTGGTTAGAGATTTGATTAACCCATCACTACCCCATCACTTTCACCGTTTTGGAGCCGCTGAGCCGGCCCTGTTGTCCGGGGCGCCGACGTCGTTTTCAGTCGCTGCCGATCGTCCGGGATCGTGGCGCGCACCTTCTGGGCATGAGCATCCACGACGACAACCCAACCGCTCCTCCCACCAGCGCCTGGGGGCTCGAGCCCCTGATGGACGTTGCCGAGCTGGCGACCTACCTGGGCATCCCGATCTCCACGGTCTACGACTGGCGGGTGCACGGCAAAGGACCCACTGCCTACCGGTTCGGCAAACACCTCAAGTTCGCCGTCTCCGACGTGCGGGCCTGGATCGCCCAGCAGCGCGAGCCCTCCAGCCCGCCCGGGCGCCCCGATCGGCGGTGAGCTGAGATGGCCCGGCACCGGTTGACAATCGGCACGTTCGGCGACATCGGCACCCGTAAAACGCCAACCGGCCGATACGAGGCGAGAACCCGCTACCGCGACTGGGACGGCCACGCGCGTCTGGTGCAGGCCACCGGCGCTACCGCCAAGGCCGCCGAGCGGGCACTGAAGGCCAAGCTCGCCGACCGGGACCTGTTCCAACCCGCCGACACTTCACTCTCACCCGACAGCCTATTCAGTGACCTGGTGACCTACTGGTTGGAGGACATCGACCTGGAGGGCCGGATCTCCAAGACCACCCGGAACCTGTACGAGCGCAATATGCGCACCCTCGTGTCACCGGCGTTCGATCGCCTCACGCTGCGCGAGATCGGCGTCGCCCGCTGCGACAAGTTCATCAAGCAGCTGGCGAAGCTTTCCTACAACCGCGCCAAGCAGGCCCGGGTCGTCCTGCGGCTGGCGCTGGAGTTGGCGGTGCGGCACGAGGTCCTGCCGCGCAACCCGATGGACCACGTCTCCCGCCTCTACCGCGAGCCGCACATCCCCGAGGCTCTCACCGCCCCCGAAGTCAACGTGATCCGCGCCGCGATCGCCCAGTGGGAGATCGCCGCCGACCACATCTCCGGCCCCAAGCCCGACGGCCAGCTCGGCGCGATCGTCGAGGTCATGCTCGGCACCTCGGCCCGCATCGGCGAGGTGTTGGCCATCCGCCGCCGCGACATCGACATCACCAGCCCTGTTCCGTCCATCCGCATCGCCGGCACGATCGTCAGCCGCAAAGGCGAGCCGACCTTCCGGCAGGACCACCCCAAGACCGCCAGGTCAAGTCGCGTTGTCGCACTGCCCACCTTCACCGCCGACGCGGTCCGCCGCCGGCTCGCCAAAGTCGGGAGTATGGGCCTGGATTCACTGCTGTTCCAGTCCCGGGACGGCACCCCGCTGACCACCGCGAACGTGCGCCGTCAGCTCCGACAGGTGCTCGACGGAGCGGGCATTACTGGGGTGACCCCGCACCTGTTCCGCCGCACGGTTGCGACCGCGGTCAACGACAACGCCAGCATCGAACTCGCCGCGGAACTGCTCGGCCACACGGACACCAGGGTCACGGTGATGCACTACATCCAACGCAGCGAACTGGTGAACCCGGCCACCGCCGCACTCCTCGACCGGGCGTTCGCGAAGGATGACGATTGAACACGGTGCCGCCACGGTGGCGGTACCGTGTCATCTGGGGTTTTGCTGTTTTCCCTGAAACCTCGGTGATCACTTCACGAGCGGGCGGACTGAGAACTGGAATTGGCTTCCTTTGTACACCGAAGTTTGTCCATGCACAATCGCCATTTTGGGCTGCTGTGGGCGAGATGGGAGCGCCCACTCACGAGGCGTGCGGAATGAGATTTCGCCATGGACAGCGGGGAGACCGGCAAGAGCGACGTCCAGAAACCGGCCACGGGCGCTGCGGCACCAGGCGACGCCGCCTGGACACTGCCCGAAGCCATGACAGGCCGGGCAAGCCCCGCGAAAGCAGCGGTCGGCGACAAGCCGGTCTTCGCCTACATCGCCAGCCTGCCGCAGCCGCAGCGCGGCATCGCCGAAGCGGTCGATGCACTGGCGGCCAAGACGCTGCCCAACCTCCGGCGCTCCGTGAAGTTGGGCATGTCGTACTACGGAGTCGGCGACGGGTGGTGCTTCAGCCGCGGCGGTTTCGCCGGCCACGTCAAGCTCATGTTCATCGACAGCGCAGCGCTCGAACCGGCACCGTCGTGGCCCGTCGGCGCTCGGAAATTTCCAGCTGACGGCGCAGCCGTGCAATCTCGGCTTACTCCGGGCTCAACCGGCCAATCTTCTCGCCCGGCTTCTTACCCGCGAGCACTCCCGCGTCGCGCAGTTTTCGCCACTCGGTGATCAGCGAGGAATAGATGCCCTGCTCCCGCAAATACGCACCGCCCTCGTTGAGGGCGATGGCCACCTCATACGCGGCCAGATGATCAAGCTTCTGCGCCGGAGTGATCGTGCGCCTCGGCGTGGGACCCCCAGAATGGGGCCGGGGACTACTGCTACTGCTACTCATGGGACCACCGTCGCGCACGGCGATCAAAGAAGGGCTGGACATGCTGGATAGATTCCTGGTTCTCGCCCTACGTCATGCGGCGGACTTGCTGCGAGTGACTGGCCTCACCCAACCCTGACACGTAGGGATGCGACGGTTGCGCCGTCGGGGCAATTCATGACGCTGAGTTGTTCGCAGGGTAAGTAGGTTTCCCGAGTGGATCCGTTGCCAGATTGAGCCGATGCCACATGCTTTGGAGGATTTACCTCGTGCAGAGGAGTACTGAACACCCAGTGCTCAATGCTCGCCTGCACGACCCCGAAAACACGCGGCCCGTTGTGCAGGAGGTTATTGAAAGTGACAACCGCGAGCTTCCGGGGGAGCGTTCGGTAGACCTCCGTCTTACGAAACGACTGTCTGGCAGGTTCTGTGGACACACTGGCAGGTTCTGTGGGATACAGGTGCGTCGCGTCGTGCAGGATTGTGAACATGCGCCTGAAGGACTTTACCCCGCCTGACACTGCAGCTGCCCGGGCAGCCCTCGAACTCGCGACCACCTATCACACACCGGCCTTGCTCTCGCATGTGATCCGGTCGTGGCTGTGGGCGCAGGGATTCGCCGTCCTAGAGGGGCGGACAGACATCGACCACGAACTGCTCTACGTCTCGGCCGTGCTACACGACATCGGAACGGCCCCGGATTTCGACAACAACAGGTTGTCGTACGAAGAAGCGGGCGGTCACGTCGCCGTCGCGCTCACTACTGGGGCGGGATGGCCGCCTGCCCGACGTCAACGAGCACTTGAGGTGATCGTCCGCCACAACTGGCCATCGGTGGACCCGGCACTGGACGCAGAGGGGTACCTACTCGAGATCGCCACCGCCCTCGACATCTCAGGAGCTCGCCCCGATATGCTCCCATCCGAATTCCTGCGCGACGTGATGGCCGCGTATCCGCGCCTGACGCTGGCAGAGGAATTCACGGCCTGCGTGATGGACCAAGCCGCCCGCAAGCCGACCACCGCCGCGCACCGGCTCGTAACCGGTGGACTTGCCCGGAAGCTGAAAGAGAACCCGCTAGAAAGCGTGCTCGACCGGTAATGCGTTTCCATGCTCCGACGGCCGCTTCCCCATCAAGGGGCCGCGTTCTAGTCGGGAACCCCCAAGTTCCCGCAGAGGGTTCCGTTTGCGGGCCTGCACGCGAACACGCACTGTGATGTGGTCAACTCGGCGAGCCCGGCCGATGCTTGCGGCGTCGAGCGCAGGAAGTTACTTGAGAATCGCCACTGCAAGTGACTGGCTAGCTGTACTGCCCAGGGACGTTGGTTGAATCGGTGTGACGAATCGCTGTAGTCGTTTCTGATCGGGTTGCAGATACCCTGCGGATTGATGGCGGAGCCCGCCGAGCGATCTCAGCTTGGTCGATCGAGTTCGGCGAATGCACGCACCGGGAAGGTGCCGAAGTTTGCAATCTTCGGCGCAACGGCGGTGAACCTTGCCCCGCGCGCCGGTAGCTTGCCGAGGTTGGTGAGGTGTTCGACGATATGGATGCCGGCGCCCAGCAACAATGCGTGTACCGGTCGCTCGCCACTGGAATCCTTGTCGTCGATATTCAGCGAGTCGATTCCTACCAGGCCGACGCCGGCATCGACGAGGAATCGTGCCCCTTCTTCGGTGAGGTAGGGAGCGCCGTCTCCGTAGGTTGGCGTTCCGAAGTGCCGATCCCAGCCCGTGTGGAGGAGCACTGCGGATCCGGCGAGATCCCGTCCGCGAAATGCGCTGGCATCGACACCCCGCGCGGGGGCGTTAGGCAGATGGATGACTTCGGCGCGGAGGCCGACAAGCGAGTCGAGTTCAAGCCCGGCGAGGTCGATTCCTCCGGCAACGCAGTGGAAGGGACTGTCGATGTAGGTGCCGGTGTTGCCGATCATGGTAATTGTGTCCATCGTGAACTCGGTTCCGGGCGCGTATCGGGCCGGCGAGTCCTCGCGAGAAAGGAACGGTGTGATCGTGGGTGCGGGCAGTCCTGGGTAGGTGACGAGGCCGACGCTGATGGTGTGACTCAGGTCGATGATGTGAGGCATCGGGTTTCCTTTTCATGGTTGTGCGATGGTGATCATTCGAGATCGCCATCGATACGGTCAGGCCGTTTGGTGGCGGAACCGGACGAGAAGGTAAGTCGCCAGCACCGCCGCAAGAAACGCCGCTACGCCCGCGGCGATGATTGCTGCATGGAATCCTGCTGCAATACTTGCGATCGCCGCGATGGAGCTGAAAACACTGACGCCGATGGCGCCCCGTTCTGCGAGCTCACGTGTGCGAGTCCGGATGCGAGCCCGGATCGCTCGACTGGGATACCTGGAGCAATCACCATCGTGGACGGCGTGAAGCTCAGGGCCACACTCCTGCCCCCTTACCTCAGTGGAGCGCAAGGACCAAGTAGAGGGCCGCGAGGGCCAGCGTGGTGGGGGTCATGATGAGTCGTTCGGGTTTGCTGCGGGAGATCCCGTTCATGAGGACGCCGAGCACGAAGTATGCCGTCATCACCCACATGGTGATGGCAGTAAAGGATTCGCTGACCAACGCTGGGACTACGACGGCCTTGGCCAGCGCTGTGTAGGCGAAAAGGGCATACACGCCTATGGATACCGCGCTCCCGATTCTCAGTTTGGCAGGGAGGACACGGTGTTGCCCGCCCCACGCCATCCTCCCCAGCGGAGCTCCACCGATGAGTGCGGCCTGGAAGATGGTCAGGCCGGCCAGAAGGGAGCAGGCGAGTATTGCGAAAAGCTGATCCAACGGCATTACAAATCCATCCTCTTGTTTAGTGCCAAGCAATCTATAGGGTGCGTTTCGAACCGGGCAGCTGAGGGTTCAAACGGCACAGTGAAGGACGAACCCTCCAAGGCGTCTGACGGGCGAAAGGCTCTCAATTTCTTCCTGCCTAGTAGATTCGCCGCTCGTCATCCTCAGGCACTTGTTCGCAGTTTTGACTACCAATCCCCAAAGATCCGGACAAGCGCGCGTTTCGCCGCGGCGTAGGACTCAGCCGAACCGCTGAGGAGCGAACGCGCATTTGCCGCCTCGAGGAATGCCGTCGTCTCGAACACCAGTTGGTTCACGTCGACCTCAAGAAGTTCTCCGCTGTCGGCTGCCGCCTGGATTTCCGACGCCAGCAAGGAGCGCCATTCAAGAACCACCTTCACGACTGCTTCCCTCACCGGGCCCGATTTGGAATCCAACTCCGTGCTGGCCGCCGCGAAGAAACATCCGCCGACAAAGACCCGGTCGCGGCTGTAGGAAAGCCAAGCGTCAAGAAGGACACGAAGTCTTTGCAAGCCGGGCGCGGCGTTAAGGGAGGGCGCTACGACCGCGGCGATGAAAACCTCTCGCGCCGCTTCGACGGTCGCGATCTGAAGCTGCTCTTTCGAACCGAACAATACGGCTACTCCGCTCTTACTGAGAGCGGCACGAGACGCCAGACCCCCCATCGAGAGACCCCCGAGCCCTTCAATTGACGCCATGTTCACCGCTTGCTCCATGACACTTTTTCTTGATTTCAGGCCTCTGGCCGTCCTGCCATCCATATGGACCTCTATTCCGTGGTGTGTGATCACAAGCTTAGTGTACGCTCGTGCGTATAGTTACTGATTCGCCTCATTGTCCGCCTCGGCTTGCTGTCGGTGGACCTGTACGTGTGGCGATTCAGGCTCGGGAACCCGTCTACCTCACCACGGACTGCCCTGGTGCCGGCCACAAGGTCGACATGTTGAAATTCAAGATTCTAAGGAACACCCATGCAGACAACCCTGACCCATATCGGCACCGCAACAATGCTCGTTCAATTCGGCGGTCTCACGTTCCTCACCGATCCGGTGTTCGATCCCGCTCCTACTGAGTATGTATCGGGGCCGGTGGTCCTGCGGAGCACCATCGAGCCGGCCATGTCCGCAAGCGAACTTCCGCCATTTGACGCCGTGCTGCTCAGTCACGACGAACACCCGGACAATCTAGATGAGGCCGGCAGGAAGTTGCTGGAGGGGAAGCCCGTCATGACCACCGAAAGCGGTGCTGGACGGCTGGGTGGCCAAGCGGTTGGCATTGCCCCTTGGAGCAGCCACACGTTCGCTGTGGGGGAGAATTCCGTGATCATCACAGCGACGCCTGCGCATCACGGTCCCGGTGGGGACGTGATTGGATTCATCCTCCGGGTCCCCGGCGAAGAGAAGGTTCTTTACATTTCCGGAGACACCACCTATGAAAGCGACCTTGACCAAATCGGCGAAATGTTCTCGGTCGGAGTAGCAGTGCTGCATCTCGGCGCGGCGAAGTTTGCCATACTCGGGGACCAGATGATCAGTATGGACAGCGCGAACGCAGCCAAGTTCACTGCCTCTCTCGCGGCCGACATGGTGGTGCCGATCCATTTCTCCTCGTGGGAACACTTCACGGAAACGGAAGATGAGATCGCGGCTTCATTTGCGGGAGCCGGTCTGACTGACCGCCTGAAATGGCTCACTCCCGGGGTGCCACAAGTCCTTGAGGTAGAGGCTTCATGAGCGTGCCCCATTCGATTGTTCCCGTAGCGATGCGCTTGTTGGACGCAGTGAGTCCTCGCATCGCTGCCCACGCGGCGTCGGCGATGTTCTGGCATCTCGGCAGGCCACCTTCCGTGCGAGCGGTGGACCGGGAGATCCACGAGACCGCCGCCGTGGAACACATGGTATTCGGCCGCACTTCCGTGGCGGTATACACCTGGGGCACCGGAGACTCGGTGATTCTGCTCGTGCACGGGTGGCGGAGCCGGGCGTCCCGGTTCAGCCATCTCGTGCGGGCACTGACGAACGACGGCCGCATGATCGTTTCATTTGATGCTCCCGGCCATGGGGCGTCGGGCAAGGGGCCATCCGACGTTGTTGAGTGGGCACGCATCATTCGGGAACTTGAAGCTCGCTATGGTCATTTCGACGCTATTGTCGGGCATTCATTCGGCGTGCTTGCCGCTTTCCAGGCCGTGCGGATGGGGCTCACCACGGGCCGAATGGCGACAATCGCTGGAGTGCACAGCCTTGAGAACCTCGTGACGACCTTCACCCGAATGATCCAGTTACCGACGCGAGCGCAGGTCCATTTCCGAGGTCGAATCAATCGGCTGGTGTTTGATGCCAGCCCGTTCGCGTGGGGGCAGATTGTGTCCCAGTTCGATTCAGGCAGCAACCGTATGCCGCTTCTCGTGGTGCATGATGCCTCAGATGCCATAGTCGGCATCGACCAGGCCGGGCTCATTGCCGGCGCCCACGCTGGTCCCACCTCGGTGGTGTACACCGAAGGGCTCGGTCACAACCGAATCCTGACCGATCGACGTGTCGTGGACGCCATTACCGAATTCGTCTAAACGTAAGCCGAGTCGCCGGTTCCCGGGCGCAAGGGTGACGGTCGATCGTTCGCATGATCGGTAGCAAACGGCCGCCGATAGCCCCAGTTCCGGTCCCCCTTATCTTCGATCCACCGCCCCGCATTTCTTGAGTTCACCCTGCGGGCTTCCGGATCTTGTTGAGGACTCGCCCCAATAGTGCTAAATCCTCGTCGGTGAGGTTGGACGCGAACTGACATTCGATCGCGCGGACATAGACCGGAGCGGTTGCACGGAACTCGGCTAGTCCCACTTTCGTAATTGCCGCGTACGCTGAGCGCCGGTCGCCTGGATGCTCCTCCTTGGTGATCAGGCCTCGGCTCGCGAGTTCGTCGACGAGACGGCTGACCCTCGATCGACTAAGGACGACCCGCTCCGCGAGGTCACCTATTCGTAGTCGGCCTTCAGGTTCTGTTGCGAGCTCGAGCAGCACGTCGTACCACGACAGCGGCAGGCCGGTCTGCCTTTGGACTTCCTTGTCCAGCGCGGGAACGAGGGCGGCGTGCACTTGGAGCAGTGCGCCCCAAGCGTCGGCGGCGAGCTTCTTGCGAGAGGGCATGCCCTAAACATAGAGGAGTTGCGTGCGCACGCACGCATAGGTATTGTTGTGTGCGCACGCACATAAACCACGAAAGGGCATCATGACCAAACTCATCACCCGCGACGACCTCAAGGCAGCCATCGACTCCCGAACTGTCACCGTCATCGACGCGCTTGGAGGCATTTACTACGAGCAGCAGCACCTTCCAGGAGCACTGCCACTCGTGGGCGCGGATGTCGTAGAGCAGGCCACGAGCTTGCTTCCGGACAAGGACGCCGCGATCATCACCTACTGTTCGAATGCTTCCTGTCCGAACAGCCAGAACGTCGCGAACATGCTCACGGCAGCTGGATACACAAATGTTCGCAAGTACAGGGAGGGCATTCAAGATTGGGTAGAGGCTGGTCTGTCGATCGAGTCGGGCGCATACATCTGTCCCTGATGGAATGACCGATCTGGTCGGGCCAGCAGCTGGGCACATGTCCGCGGCGAGGCTCGATGACCCGGGCGCCTGCTGGCAAGAAGACTTACTGCCGCCTATATCGGGCCGCGCGCCTGGGTTGAGTTCCCGACCTTGACCCCTGGTTTCCTCGGAAACCAGGGGTTCCCTTGTTTCCAGGCGCACTGATCCCGGTGAGTAGCCCATCGACGAACGCGGCTGAGCACGAGCCCGACAACTAGCCAGATGGCCAGGTTCAGGGCGACCAGCGGGAATTCCCAAGAGCCGTTCTGCTCGAAGTTCGCGAAACTCTCGGACCGGAACGCGCGGCGCATGCCCCGCGCCATCCACGTCAGCGGGAACATGCTGGCCGCGTTCTGCATCCATTCCGGAGCTCCGACGGGCAGCTGCTCGTCAGAGGCGCGTCGGCTCGGTGATCACCGCCGTTGTGCTCCGGCGACCGCGGAGCTGATCCGACTCGATCAGAAGCCGGATGTTGCCGATCCGCTGCTCGTACTGCGCCCGCAGAAAACGCGCGACTGCCCAACTCAGGAAGGCAGGACGGAACCAAGGTGTCAGGAAATCGACTTCGTAGCCCGCATTCCATCTGTGCCTTGCCCGGGTGGCCTCCCAAGAGGCGTGAGTTCTAAGCGGCTAGCCGTCAGTTGCCATCAGCAGTGGCGAGGTGACACGATCAAGCGTTAGAGGGGGCACGGTGGGCGATCGCGCGAATACCGGCCGATGACGCGAGGAAGATAGCGCCGAGTGCGACCCAGCCTGCCGTTCCATTGTCTACAACCGTCACGGCGATCACAGCGGGGGTCACCATTGTGCCGATTGAGAACGCCATCGCGAATAGTCCTTGGTATGCGCCGGCGCTACGCGGGTCAGCGAGCTCGTAGCTAAGGCCCCAGATGCCTGCCGAGGAGAGGATTTCAGCGAACGTGTGGGCAATGGTTGCGACGATGATCACCGCGATAGCCACCACGGGCGGCACACCTGCGGACGCCGCATACACGGCGCAAGCAATAGCCATGAAGATGCCCGCCCAGGAGACCGCTTTTCCTGCGCGTCGAATGTCATGGCTGCCTCGCGAGAGTGGAATTTGCAGAGCGACTACCAACACGGTGTTGACGATCAGAGCTATGGACACGACGACCACAGGGGCCTCTGTGTGGTGCAATACCCATAAGGGGAGACCAATTTCGGCGAGACCGAACTGTATTCCAAATAACGCAGAGAGCATTGCCAGCCCCAGATAGCGTGGGTCCCGCCACGGTGACCGGCCAACCAAGTGTGCAGAGGCCACCCGGCCGTCCTTCGAAAGCACAATTGCGTCTACGCGCAGTGGCAAGGCGGCGATACGTGCGGCGCTGCCTAGGGTTGCCAGGGCTGCGATACCGAGAGTTATGCGGTACGCGTCGGACGTGTTCATCAACAGCGGGATACTCGCCGCAGCGGAGCCGAGTGCAATTCCAACATTTCCTACAGTCAGCAGAATCGCTCGTGCCCTGATCCGGATTTCGCCTTCGAAGGCCCGGCCGACGATGGCCGCTCTCACGGCCTTGCTGCCGCTGTTGGCCCCGGTCACCACGCAGGCGATTATGAGCGCAACAAAGAACGATGAGGCGAAAGCGTAGGACACTAAGGCGAGCCCTTCCACCACCAACAGCGCAAGAAGGAGTCTTCTAGCGCTCAATCTGTCGGCGAGGCTGCCGCCGAGCCACGACGTGCCCACGCCTACCGCGCTTGAGAGAGTAAGAATTACGGCGATCTCTGCGACGCTGAGCCCGATGATCAACGTGAAGTACAGGACGGTGAGCGCGAAGAAGACACCGCGGCCAAGGGCGTTGAAGAATATCGAGGTGGCGAGAATTCGTAGTACCTGTTGGTTTGTCTGCCCGTCAGGTTGAACTTCGATGCTGTCGGTGGTGGGAGCTTTAGTAGGCACATGTCAGTTCTGCCAGAAGTGAGCGAGCCAAAGAACTGATGTAGGTTATTGCTTCATGCTGACCTACATGCTGACCGAGGAAGACGTTGGCGAAGTCCGGTTCGGTATTTCACCCCTGTGCGAGATGGGGCTCTCACTACGATCTATCAAGGATCCGGCCCGGTTTCCGCTCCAGCTTCCCTGGCTGAGACGCACGGAAAGGGCGCGCGCAAGCCTGAATACCGAAGTGCTGATGGCGCTGATCGACATGCGTTTATGGACGCCGGACCTGCTCAATCCGCGACCGGGATCTCCGCTCACGCGCATCGCCGACGAACTGGACACATTCCGCTCGACTGATCCTTCGCTCTTCATCCGGCAGATTTCGGAATTGCACGGTGAGATACCGCCGGTGCTCAGGGGCGATCCGAGAGCGGCACTCGACCGAACAGCCGATAGTCTCGAGCACTACTGGGAGAGCTGCTTCCAACCACACTGGCTACGGATGCGCACGCTGCTTGAAGCTGACATCGCCTATCGCGGTCGGCAGATTGCTCAGGCCGGATTGTCGGCGATGATCAACACCATCGATACCAAGGTGTCCATCGCCAACGCCGTCGTATCGGTGCATATGAAGTGCCAACTTGCCGCCTCGAAAGCAGTCGCAGGGCGCGGTGTTACTTTCGTGCCCACCATTTTTACCAGCGGCCCATGCGCACCGACCGACCCCAACGAACCACCGATGATTATGTACGCGGCACGCGGCCAGGGTGCAATGTGGGAGACCGACACCTTGGCGACTGATTCAGGGGCCATCCAACTACTCGGTCGAACCCGAGCGGCCCTGCTGACAGTTCTCAGCGAGCCGTCATCGTCCACAGAACTAGGAATGCGCATGGGCGTCACAGCGTCCGCAGTCAACCAGCACCTGCGGGCACTCCATGCCGGACGCCTCGTCACCACAACGCGCCACGGCCGCGCTGTGCTTTATCTTCGAAGCGAGCTAGGCACCGCGATTCTCGGTGGGTAGGGCATCACAGAATCGGCCGACGTTGAATTTGGGTGGCGGGAAGCCGCGTACGCGTCGGCGACTGGCGGTTTCGATGTCTTCGGTGCTGCCGCTCTTCACCTGATTGCTGAGGGATTCGATTGAGTTGCGGGCATGGGTGAGGAACTCGTCCCATTTTTCGGTGCCAAAATCTGTGCGCCAGCTGTTGTGCCAACGTTTCCGACCCGAACGATGGAGACGATATGCGCGCACGACGATTGGCGTTGACGATTGTTGGCTTGCCGCTGGGGCGAGTGGTCATATGAGCTGTTATCGGCGGCTTCCACGACCGCGACGTTGGCGTGAGCCGTACCTGCCCGCGAGCGCATCCTCGTAGGCGGCGAGCCACACAGACGCCGTTAGTCGACGAGCGTGAGCCGCTGATGCCACGCGTACGAACCAGATGCTGGCAACGGCTAGAACTGAGCCAAGTATCACCGCGACTACTGCTTGGCTGTTGGTTCCTGCGAATGTCAGCGCACAAGCAGAGATGATTACAGCGACCATGCTGAGCGGTACTTCGGCGCCGTTTGCGCTATGCGACCGTAGGATTCCTAGGATCTGAAGACGCGCTTCGGGGTTTCGACGGGTAGCTTTCTCGAATTCAAAGACGCGATCCATCGTCAATCTATCGGCGTGAGAAGTCGGAAGGAACGCGCGGGCCACATCGGAGAGTTCATCCGGCAGATATGGAACGCTTTTGGCCGATAAGTACGCATCGCGGGACGCTTGGTCCCGGAGTTTTCGTCTCTGACTCATTGAGCCCTTGTTAGTCCCTGTTTGCATGGAATGAGCTTGCCCGATACTGGCGTCGTTCGCGTAGTCCCCGACGTGGGGATTCGATACCTCGAGCCGATCTCTGCTGTCGCGAACAGACGGGGGTCGCCGAGTTGCGTGGCAACACACGACGGTGACGGGCGGCGGGACACCGTGTGCCACAGTTGAACTCATTCGAGCAGGAGCAATTCCTACCCGCCGCACAAAAGAAGTCTTTAGCAGTGCCGAGCATGTCCTAATCGATCCTCGACCCTTCGTCGGGCATGCTTGGGCGATCAAGTATCTTTCAATTCCATAGGGCGCAAGACGATGCGGTCCATGAGTTAGGACTACGAATGCCCAAGGACTCCGAACCTTCGATCGATGACTTTCAGCAGGAAGCTCCTGCAATTCCGCAGCTACGTGTCAGCAATGTCAGCGTGAGGAATTTCAGGCTTCTGCGTGAAGTGGACGTCGCTCTCAGTGAGAGAGCGACGGTTCTCGTTGGGCGCAACAACACGGGAAAGACCTCATTAGCGGAGGTCATGACACGGTTCTTCCAAAAGGCGAGCTTCAGGCTCGCGCTTGCAGACTTCTCGTCTGAAACATACGACCAGTTTCGACGTGCATGTGAGTTGTATCTCGATCACGATGAAGACGCGGCCAGGGACGCTCTGCCGACGATCAGTTTGACGATTACCATCGCGTACGACCCGAAACTTCCTGAGTACGGTCCATTGTCTGCTCTCATCGTTGATCTTGATCTGAACTGCAACGAGGCCAAAGTCAGGTTCGACTACGCGCTCGAAGGCGGTCGACTGAAGGAGTTCTTTGAAGGCATCTCCCTTGACCCGACCACTGGTGCTGTCCCATGTGCAGAGGTCGTGCTTGACGCTATTGGTGACCGAATTCCCAAACTATTCAAACGAACGATCGCGGCTGTTGACCCGAACGATTCGTCGAACATTAGAGAAGTTACGCTCGATGCAGTTCGCAAGCTCATCACAGTTGATTTCTTGCAAGCCCAGCGTGGTCTTGACGACGAAAAAGAGCGTCCCAAGGAGCTCATCGGGCAGATCTTCCAGTCGCTCTTTACCGCCGCATCTAACGCAGAAGACGAAACCGCTCAGCGGAGGACCGCCGATGATCTTGCAAAAGCTGTGGAGGGAATTGAGACTCAACTTGGTGCCCAGGTAGGGCGCATGGTTGCCGGCGTCATTCCGACGCTCGAACGATTCGGGTATCCCGGTTTGAATGACCAGGAACTTGAGACGAAGACCAAGCTTGACATCGAGCGATTGCTCTCGAATTACACAAGCGTCCATTACCGCGGAGTGGCGGGAGTTTCACTCCCAGAGTCATACAGCGGTCTCGGCTCACGGAATCTCATCTTGATTCTTTTGACTCTCCTGAGTTACTACCGGGAGTACGCGGCAAGGGGCAACACCCCGGGTGTACATCTCGTTTTCGTGGAGGAGCCGGAAGCTCATTTGCATCCGCAGATGCAGGAGGTTTTCATCGATCAACTGAGCAGTCTCGCGAAACTCTTCCCTGGCATCGACAAGACCAGTCAGGATTGGTCGGCCCAATTCCTTGTGTCCACACACTCCTCGCATGTCGCCAACAAGGCAGAATTCTCGTCGATCCGGTATTTCCGCCTGGCTCGTGCCGTGACAGGTCAGCAGGGGTTCCATGCGGACGTACTCGATCTCAGCCGCGCCGAAAACCTCGACGAAAAGTTCCTCCACCAATACTTGACGCTGACACGATCGGATCTGTTCTTCGCGGACAAGGCAATACTCGTCGAAGGAACCAGTGAGCGTCTGATCGTTCCAAAAGCGATTGAAAAGAGCGCGGAGAAGCTCTCGAGTCAGTATGTGACGCTGTTGGAAGTTGGCGGTGCCTATGCGCACATTTTCTTCCCTTTACTCGACTTCCTGGGCCTGCCAAGCCTAACTATCACGGACATTGACGCCGTCGGTATTCAAGTCGGTGGCACGAAACGTACGGCAGCTCGCGTGCATTCCGGTGACCGAACAAGCAATGCGACTATCAAGCACTGGTTCTCTGACAAAGAAGTAACTCCCACGGAGCTACTTCGGAAAGCGGAGACGGATTCCATCCAGCGTGGGAATCGATACATCGCCTACCAAGTGCCTGAAGTAGAACAACTACCTGATGCGGAAGTTGAAGCATGCGGCAGGTCCTTTGAAGATGCCTTTATTCTGGCCAATCCCACTCTTTTTGGGCTCACGCTGACCGGAGATGTGGTGGTCGATGAAGCGACTGCCCAGGCGGAAGCTGAGGCGCACAAGAAGAGCGACTTCGCGTTAAGGTTCGCCATTGAGGACACCGACTGGGTAACGCCTCGCTACATCCAGAGGGGACTCGACTGGCTTCTGAGCTTCCGCCATCCCGAGACTGCTGAAGTCGCAACCGACGCCGGGGGCACGGTGGTTGTGAAGTGAGCGAGTTGAATTCGGAACTCTTGAGGACCGCGGAGCAAGAAAGTGATTCCGCGTTGCAGTCGGTCTTCGCGGCCTTGGAGGCTCGGGAGAATTTCAAACTTGAGGCGGGTGCGGGTGCAGGAAAGACGTACTCCCTCATACGGGCGTTGCAACACATTCTCTCAGAACGCTCGAAATACCTTCCAAGAGCAGACCAGCAAATCGCTTGCCTGACATACACCAACGTGGCTCGCGATGAGATTATCAACCGAACGGATTCGAGCCCTTTTGTGTTCGCCGACACGCTGCACGGGTTTCTCTGGGAAATGATCCGGCCGTATCGAAAGGCTCTGGCACAAGCCATTCTCGTGGCCGAGAAATGGCAAGAAACGCTCGAAGGGCGCAGAACGCTTGACGGGTTGGAAATTGACTACAATCTTGGCTTTCGAGGGATCGATGATCACGTCGTAACCCTCCACCACGACGATGTTCCCGCCCTTGCCATGGAGTTGCTCAAGAACGCGAAGTTTCGTGCACTGATTGCGGACCGATTTCCAATCATCTTCATCGACGAGTATCAGGACACTCCCAAAGGGCTCGTGGAGGCGATGCTCGTCGGCCACAGGGAAGACCCTCTGACATCTGTCTACGGATTCTTCGGAGACCATTGGCAGCAGATCTACGACAACACTTGTGGATCAATCGAACATCCAGCGGTAACCGCAATCCCCAAGAACGCCAACTTCCGTTCCGGCACGGCAATCGTTAGCTTTCTCAATCAGCTTCGGCCAGAACTGCAGCAGGCAGCTGCCCATGATGCAGGTACCGGGACAATCACGATCTACCACACCAATGAATGGCCCGGCGAACGCCTTGGCAGCAACTGGAAGGGGCAGATCTCACACGCCGCGAGCCACCGGACGTTGGATTGGGCTATTTTAGATGCTCAAGAACACCGCTGGGCCAATGCAAGTGACGACGTCAAGAATCTCATGCTCACCCATACTTCGATCGCCAACGAGCTCGGGTACGAATCACTACCCACCATCTTCAAATACAACGATGCGTTCATCCGTAAACAGGACCCTGTCCTCGCCTTTTTGCTCGATGTCGTCGAGTCAGCAGCCGTCGCGTTCCAAACGCACAGGTATGGTGACCTCTTCGATGTTCTCGGACGTACCCGGCCCCACATCCGGTCTCCTCGAGACAAATCTCAATGGACCAACCTCTTCGAGAAACTCAACGACCTACGCGACAGCGGAACGGTAGGCGATGTGCTCGACCACCTCAATGGTCAAAAGCTGTTCTCGATCCCGAGCAAAGTACAACACCGCCAAACCAGCCTCGATGAAGCACTCGCGGAACTTGAACAGGGCACAGCGCTATCCGAGCGTCGCCTCGTTGAGTATCAGCGACTGAGAAGCGTGTCGTACTCGGAAATTCAAGCTTTGGCGTCATATGTGGATGACAAGACGATGTTTTCAACGAAGCACAATGTCAAGGGTGCCGAATTCGACAATGTGGTCGTCGTGCTCGGACGCGGCTGGTCAGCCTACGACTTTGCCAAGATGCTCGAGAACTTTCCGAGGAGAGACCAGCTCAATGACAGCGAACGAAAAAGCTTCGAACGGTCACGAAATCTGTTCTACGTTGCAGCTTCGCGCGCCAAACACAACCTTGTTCTTATCTTTACTCAGAAGCTAGAGCAGGGCGCGCTAGAGACTTTAACGAACTGGGTTGGCGGCTCAAACATCGTTCCAATTTCATTCGCTGACGAAACCACGCCCGCGTCGGGCTCATAGCTGTTCGGTCATCAGCAAAAGAGGCATTGAGGAAGATGTCACCAAGTCAGCGACCCGCGATACTTCCGCACGTGCAAAAGTGCCACGGAGTTCCTTAGCGACCTGAGTCGCCCATTCCTATGTCTGGTTGAGACGCACTGGCGAAGGCGCCGCAGACGGTGATGCACGCGGAAGCGTGGCTGGGCGGCGGGGAAGCCGGCGCGCAAATGTCCGAGGTCGCCGGTAGCGTTCGCGTAAGTCACTAACAATCTAGGAGTCCCATGTCATCCGATGAGTATCCCTTCCCAGTTGCGGTTTCGCAGCTGGGCGAACTGGACTCGCGCGAATCTCAGAACGCGCGTGCTATCAAGTGGCTTCTTGCGCAGGCCGGCGGTTCCGTCGTCGTCGTTACCCCTCGCAAGCAGTTTGAAAGCGAGAGCCTCAAACGACTGATTGCACGTCCTGACACGACCCACCTCACCTGGCGCGGTTTCTTCGCAGGGTCGCTCACCAACCGCCGGGTGATCTATGCCTGGCCAGATCGACAGCACCTGAACGAGCTCTGGGAGGTCGATGCCGATGCACTTGTCGTCCTTGAATGGGGTGGAACCGAGACTGCGGCATGGATCGAAGATGCTAGACCTGTACGGCTCTTGCCCGGACTGACGGTGCAGGCCCCGTCAGGACCCGATTCCGGGGTAGCGGCCGAGCCGCTGCCGAATGGCATCGGCGGGATTCTTGAATACATCGCGGACTGGGCTGCCGGCTACGACTCCGGATTGAAATGGAATGAGGAGGACAAACTAAAGGCAGACATGATGAACTGCCCGGAACGGTGGGAGTCCGTCAAAGTTGAGCAAGTTCGAGCCAAGTGCCGGGACCTGAAAATGCGACCGAACGATGTCGAGACGATCGTTGGATTCCTGGAGCGTCGGAAGGAGGGACGCCGATTCAATGTGAGGAGTTCCTACCGGGACTTCCGATTCGCGTAGCGGCTCCATCGTTGGCGCAGATGCCAGACTGAGCACCATGGCTGATCAAGACGCTCACTTCCGAATCATGGACGAGGCGCTGAAGCATCCCGACGGCCGCGCCAAAGGCGGCGAGCCGTGCGTCATATGCGACGACCCAGTATCAACCAGCGCTCACTGGGTGCAACGCGACCGGCACGTGTGCTCCGGACGATGCAACGGCCTTCTGCGTCGCCGATATGGAAGAGGTAGCGCGAGCATTAACGCCGAGAAAGTGGCTGCGGCGGTCGAATCCGTCGGGCCCCGACCGAATCCGCGCACCAGCGGGCCACGCGCGTTCCAAACTCGGCCGGACGCCCACCTGCCCGAACTTCCCATCGAGTGGGAAGGCTACGGTCCGCACCCCGGCGATGTTATCGAGCGGTACGGCATCCTGACCCAATACCTCGTGCAGGACATGCCGGACGGCTATTTCACCTCGAGGGTCGTGATAGCCGTCGCCGAGAGCGGAGACGTGTTCGTCGCCGGTGCCAACAGCGATGGCTACTACTCGTCCCTAGTGATCGGGCCGCACTCGCCAGAAGGTGAACGGCTCGAAGGACAACTGTTCACCCATACCTTTCTTGTCAACGGCGTGCTGTGCGAGTGGCACCGTGAGCGCATCACAGACCTCCAGCCTGACGGCATGGACTACTTCTTCTGGGAGTGCTACGCCGCCGCGCCCATCGATGCTCCGAAGTACCCCGAGCCGATGCATTCCGCTCGCTACAGGGCGGAGATGGATCGTCGCCGACGGGTCAGCAGCAACTCGGCAAAGCATGAGCGGCGGGCGCGCGAGGAAGCCAGGATTGAACGATTCGATCCGCTGGAAGTATACGAACGAGACGAATGGCTCTGCGGCATCTGCGGAGATGAGGTCGATCCAGCGGTGCTCCATCCCGATCCAATGAGCGCGAGCCTGGATCACGTTGTACCTCTGTCGAAAGGTGGCGATCACATACGAGAGAACTCCGTCCTCGCGCACTTGATCTGCAACATCCGCAAGTCGGCCAACTGAGCGTACACACCCATAGTCCCGATGCCCGGGGGAATGAATGACGCCTGCGCGATGACGTCTAATCCGAGTGGATTCCGCCGGGCAATTTCAACCGCATCGGCCACAGTGTCGAGGTGATCCGGCCACAGGAACCCATGTATGTCGAGTGTTTCAGTTGCTCGAGCGTGCCTGAGATCGTGCGGAGTCGGATTCTTGTCGACGAACCGCGCACCCGCAACAGCCCGTGACCCGACGCGATTTCTCCAATTGCTGTCGTGTAAGTCACCACTACCCGCCCGCTCGCTAAAGACCTCGACGTGCGTCACTTTGCCTGCCGCGGCGACGAGGCGCGGGCTGTAGTTCGTGACACGGTGACTCGGGAGCTGCCGCATGCGCCGTTCGGGCATCGGCCGGCGCAGAGCTGACATCTATCGCTGTACACTCGCAGAAACGTTAATTGGCCTCCATAGACCCGGGAGCAATTCGATGAGTTTTTCACTTGCTGTATTACAGGCAATGAACGATACCGCTTACCGCATGCATGGGCAGGAGAAGTCAAACCGTGAGTTTCGCAAGCGAATCGCCGCGGCTTGCTCGGCATTCCCTGGCATGCCTGGCCTTGAGACAATGCGCTTCGACGAGGGTAGGGATGTCTACTACCCGGTCGTCTTTGCTTCCTCAACGGGGGGATTCCTAGGCATGAGTACCTCGAATCGATGCCTGCTGGGGGTTTCCATGACAGGGACAGGGAATTCGAAGATGAGGTGCAGTTTCGAGGACTTGCTCATCGGATACTCGGACTTTAACTGGCACACAATCGAAAATGTTCTCCAGCGCGCACTCCAGGGCGACCCAATGTCATTCGATGAGTGGACGGAGCAGAAGGGGCAGGCGGGAACCAAGATCGTCAACTACGGAGACGACAACACCATCGGAGGTCGGGACGTGACACGGTGGTAGCCGACTATGGTTCGCCGATAACCGTCCGCGGCGACGGCAACATCGTGGCCGGACGTGATGTGAATGTTGGCTCTACGACGTTCTCGATCGATCAGGTCCCGTCGGCCTTTCAGCGCGAGTTCCAGACATTGGAAAAATATGTTAGATCTTCGGACTCTGCTGAAGCGAGACGTGCCAGAATCCGAACGTTCGCCCAAGACATGACAATCTCAGGATTTGGAGCAGCTTCCGGCGCCATCGTCGCGCATCTCCTTGACTTGATCTGAGTTGCATCCTCTGGGACCACGTGCCAACTTAGGCAGACGCACAAGCTTCATCTGGCTCTTCGGAATCAAAGTTTAGGTGGGGTCTGAATCGTGCGGCTTCGAGCAGTTCTCTGGCGATGGAGTGCTCCCATCGGTTACGGAGAGCGTGCGTTGCGCTATTAGTAATCGCCGTCTGTCGAAGTCGATTGGCACACTCTCTTCATCGGGAAGCTCCGGGCAATAGCGCGTCGCGGACTTGGCGGACTAGCTTTTTTAGTCTGTCGGCCTTGCCGTTCCTCTTGCCATCGCGTGCTTTGCCGGGCGCTCAGGCGGCAGCGATGAGTGTCGCGAGGATAGCCAGCGCAAGAGAGACGGGAACCATCACCTGCTTCTCCGGTGCGCTCTTCGACGCGAGGTTCGGCAGGACGCTCAGTATCAGGAAGCCCGCGATCACCCACATGGCGATGACCGCGACGAGGCGGGCGGGGAAGGCGTTTGTGATGTCGGCGCGCTCAAGGGCGATGAAAGCGAAGATGGCGTAGGCCACTATCGACAGGGCGCTGCCGACCCGCAGTTGCCGGGGGAGAACTATGTGCTGTCCGCCCCAGGCAAAACGGCCGAAGGGGAGCCCCGCCGCGAGCATCAGCTGAAAGACCGCGAGGGCTGTGAGCATTACGACGAAGGCAATGGCGAGTCCGGGTGTCATGGTGAGTCGTCCGTTCTGGTGTTGGTGTTGGTGTTGGTGGTGGTGGTGGTGGTGGTGGGTGTTGCGGATCTAGTAGCGGTGCGGGATGAGCACATGTCCATTTGCTGCGGGCTGATAGTGGAGTCGGCCGGGCGATCTCAGCGTGGTCGATCGAGTTCGGCGAACGCTCGAACGGGGAAGGTACCGAAGTTCGCGATCTTCGGCGCAACCGCGGTGAACGTTGCCCCGCGGGGCGGCAGCTCGCCGAGGTTGGTGAGGTGTTCGACGATGTGGATACCGGCTCCCAGCAATAGTGCGTGCACCGGTCGTTCGCCGCTGGAATCTTTGTCGTCGACATTCAGCGAATCGATTCCTACCAGGCCGACGCCGGCCTCGATGAGGAATCGTGCGCCTTCCTCGGCGAGGTAGGGGGCGCCATCTCCATAGGCCGGAGTTCCGAATTTCCGATCCCAGCCCGTGTGCAGGAGTACTGCGGATCCGGCGAGATCCCGTCCTCGGAAGGCCGATGCAGGAACGCCGCGCTCCGGGGCGTTGGGCAGATGGATTACTTCGGCGCTGAGGCCGACCAGCGAGTCGAGGTCAAGCCCGGCGAGGTCGATTCCTCCGGCAAAGCAGTGGAAGGGGCTGTCGAGGTAGGTGCCTGTGTTGCCGATCATGGTGATGATGTCCATCGTGAACTCAGTGCCGGGCGCGTACCGGGCCGGCGAGTCCTCGCGGGAGAGGAACGGTGTGATCGTGGGGGCGGGCAGGCCGGGGTAGGTGACGAGGCCGACGGTGATGGTGTGACTCAGGTCGATGATGCGGGGCATCGGTCTTCCTTTCGATGGGTTGTGAGATGGGTGACCATCACTCGGTGATGGGCGGGGCTTCATTCCGCTCGCGTTAGGTGACTACTCAAATCGGGATCAAGATCGGCGCAGTCAGGGCGCTTGGTGGCGGTATCGGACCAGGAGGTATGCCGCCAGCACCGCTGCGAGAAAGGCCGTCGCCCCGGCGGCGATGAATGCTGCATGGAATCCCGCTGCAATGCTGTGCGGCGCCCGATCCTCTGTGACTTGGTAGGCGGGCCTCTCGATGACCTTGGAGACGGACGTGACCACGACTGACGGGCTTGCTGTTCTTCGACAGTGGTTCGAAGGCGGCGTCGAAGCCCGATTCCGTGCCGGCGTCTTCGAGTTCACCCGCCGGTCCCAGACAGCTAGCGCCGAGCGTTCCGGATCTTGCCGTACCCGCGCATGAGCTGCGGGACGACGAAGTAGACCGCTACTGGTACGACAATGATGGAAAGGACGAATGAACGAAGTACTGGATTCAACTCGCTCGCGAACGGGGCGATGGCGAAGGAGCCGACGGTCACGAGCGGAAAGATCGCGACCCAGGTGATCAACGCCCGGATGTGGACGGACGGCGGCTTCGGTGCCGCAGTCCGGGCGGGGGATTTCGTGGTTGAGAGTGACATGGTGATGTTCCTTTCGATTGTTGGGTGGTCGATTCCCGAGCGCGGCGTTGAGGTGACTTCAGGCCCGGACGGCCCGGCGGCGCCGAACCCAGCGAAGGATTGCGGTGGGGAGCAGCCCTACTGCAACGGCGAGGAGGAAACCGAGAGCCAGGAGGAGGGGCGTTCGTGCCTGCACGGCCAGGGGCGCCGCTTCCTGCGTGACCCGATAGATCGGGTATTCGATCATCTTGCTGACGGAGCGAACGACCGACGGGCTGCTGCTCTTCGACAGTTGTTCGAAGGCGGCATCGAAGCCCTGCTCGCTGCCGGCTTGTCCGAGTTCGCCCGCAACCACGGTGGCGGGCGCATCACGGAGCAGTGAGGTCTTTATGACCAGGCCGTGCCTGGTTGTCACGAAACCGTTGACTGACAGCGCGGAGGTGGTGGCCCCCTGCGAGTAGCTGTAGACCTCGAAGATCGAGGCGGCATCGATCTCGTCGACCCCGTCGCGCAGTTCGACGGCGATGCTCGGCCGTCCCCAGGGGAATGCTGTGTTCATCAGGAAGGCTGTGTCTTCGAGTCCGAACCGTTGCACGGGCATCGCGGTCGGGGCGTTGAGTTTCCATCCCGGGTAGCGGATGGATTCGCCGACGCGGGTGGCTTCCGCGTCGCCAGCCATGTCGGCGATGACTTTGAGTGTGCCGGGGATGCTGGAGGTGACGCCACCGGTGGTGGTGACGCGGCCGTCCTGGACGTAGCGCTGTCCGGTAACCCAGGACACCTCGGGGTTGGAGGTTTTGAGGGCGGCGATTCGGGACCAGTGGGATGTTGCCTGGAGTCCGTCGAGGATGCCGGAGGCGGCGAGCAGCCGGGAGCCGGCGCAGATGCCGAGGATGCGGGCGCCCGCGGTGTACTGGCTGACGATGAACTGTCGCGCCGCGGCTTCGTCGGGCCCGGCTGGACTGTTCACGGCCGGGACCACAACCAGGTCAGGGGTGGGTGCGGCACCTGAGGCCACCTCGGCGAACGTGTGGGCTGGTACGACCGACATCCCACCGTCGACGGCGGCAGGATCGGTTGAGTCCGCGATCGTGTAGACGAAGAAGTCGGGCGAGCTGGCGAGCACGTCGTATGGGGCGAGAGCGTCGGCGGTATCCGATCCCGACTGCCCGAGAACGACCGCGACGATGAATTGACCGTCGCGCGTCGAGTCGCGGGGTTTCGGCGAGACTGCCGCGCTGTTTATCGCGGACGCCGTCTCACCGCCCGATCGGGACAGTCCGGCGATGGCGATGGCGGCGAAGGTGGCGAAGGTGAGGATGACGGCGAGGGCGATACTGCCGATGCGTCGGGCGATTTTTGCCATGGTGGTCTCCAATTGGATTTGTCTGATTAGTGGTGTGCTCGGGGAGGGCGTGTTAGAGGGTCTGAATGAGAGAGATCAGCGATTCGGGAGGCATTTACTCCGGGCAGGATTCAGGCGTTTGGGAGTTCGTCGCACTGGGTGTGCGGCGCCGACGTGCCGCGCCAACCGGGACCGCATTGGCGACTCGTTCGTTGCTCACCATGTGACGGAGGGAGACGACGGTCGCGGCGATCGCGATCGTGTTGACAGGCCACTTCCACCGGAAACCGGGGCGGCGGGGGAGTCCCCGTGGTCGCGATTCTTGTTTGTGAGCATGACTTCACGGTATTGTTCGCTTGCCGACTCACCTAGGACACGCTGTTGACGATCTCGGCCACGAAGGAAGACAGTGAGCGAACCACGCATCGTGATCGTCGGTTTCCCCTCCGTGCAGATCCTCGACGTGACAGGACCGCTAGAGGTGTTTTCCACCGCCTCGCGGTTCCTGCCCATCGCGCCGTACGCCACGCAGCTGGTGAGTACCGCTGGCGGGCCGGTGCTGTCGACGAGCGGGCTGGAATTTGCCACGGGACCGATGAGCGGGGTGGTCGGAGACATCGACACTCTCGTGGTCGCCGGCGGCAGCGACATGGATGAGGCCGCGGGCGATCCGAGGCTGGTCGACGGCATCCGGCGACTGGCTTCGCTATCCCGACGGGTCACCTCTGTGTGCTCAGGCGCGTTCCTGCTCGCCGCCGCAGGGCTTCTGGACGACCGGCGGGCGACCACCCACTGGGCCGAGTGCGACATGCTCAGCCGTGCCTACCCGAAAGTCTCCGTCGAACCCGACGCCATCTATGTGCAGGACGGCAACGTCTGGACCTCCGCCGGCGTCACCGCCGGAATCGACCTGGCCCTGGCGTTGGTTGCCGACGACCATGGGAGAAAAGCGGCCGCGACCGTCGCGCGGCGCCTGGTCGTCTACCTCCGGCGTTCGGGAGGCCAGGGGCAGTTCTCGGCACTGTTGGCCGCGCAGTCCGCGAACGAGGAGCCGATCCGCGACGTGCTGGCCTGGGTCCCCGACAACCTGACCGCCGACCTCTCCATTCCGGCGATGGCAACTCGCGCCCACCTATCGGAGCGGCAGTTCAGCCGCGTGTTCAAATCCGAGGTGGGCATCACTCCGGCCGAACATGTGGAAGTGGTGCGGATGGAGGCGGCATGCAACCTCCTCGAAACGACGCTGATGCCAGTGGAGGAGATCGCGCGAACATGCGGGTTCGGAGCTCCGGAGACCATGAATCGAACCTTCCGACGTCGCCTCAACACCACCCCGGGCAACCATCGAGACCACTTCGGCGTCGCCTGACCGACAAGCCAACCGTTGGCGAGGGCACAAAGGGCAATGGAGCCGAAAGGGATCCTCCATGCCGGGGCATCCCAAATCCGGGATGGCCATCGCCCGCCATCGCGCGGACTGGCCGAAAGGTTATGACGATTCAGGCTTTGCTTGCAGCAGGGCCCGAACAGTTTGCGGCAGCGCTTCCTCTACCTCTTTCTCTGAGAGGCGGCCGGTCCTGACTTCGGAGGCCGCACCGTGCAGGATCGCAAAATAGCATGCAGTCTGCCACCCGACAGATTGATCGATACGAAACGCACCCTCGGCCCGACCACGTGCCAAGAGCTCTTCGACGCGCACCCAGAGTACCGAGACCTCGCTAGTCGCCGGACGCGTTGAACCAGCCCCTACAGCGGGAGGAAGTCGTTAGCGTACTCCGGGAGCACGTCAACACTTTCGGAGTGCCGCTTGTGACAGGGCCGTCCTCCCGGGCTCCTCGGCTGCGAAACCGCCTTCGCTGTGGTTGTTACCGACCGAAGGATTCACCATGTCTCTCCACTTCGAGCACCCCCTCAGAACCACATTCCCCGCCGGGGTGAGCCGTCCGTCCCAGCGCTCGAGGTCGACCAAACAGTCGCGCCGCGTCCGGAGGAAGAAATCGCCGACGTCCTGCGGGCGAAACCAGAAGTCGAAGACCACAGCGAGCATCGCTGGACTGGCTCATCCTCGATCAACCGATGACCGGCCGCAGTATCGACTAGCCGGAAGCCCGATCGCCGACACACTAGCTTGACCTGGAAACGGCGCCCAGAGCGACAGCCTCCGACCCCGCATTCGAATTGCCACGCCTCTTGCAGATCGAGGCGGCGCACCTCCTAAGCAATAGGGGAGGAGGGTGCGGTGACGGTGTCGATGCGTGTGATGAGTGCCGGCGATGGCTACAAGTACTTGCTGCGCACTGTCGCTGCCGGAGACGCGGAGCGGTCGCTGTCCACGCCATTGACTCGTTACTACAGCGCGCAGGGAACGCCACCGGGTCGATGGAAGGGAAGCGGCCTCCCGGGCCTCGGCTCGGGGCGCATCGTCGAGGGTGCTGAAGTAACGGAGGCCCAGCTGCAGAGACTGATCGGGTCGGGGCGCGACCCGGTCGACGGCGCACCCCTCGGTCGCGCCTATCCCGAGTACCGCAGCGCAGCAGATCGAGCGCCGACCGACATCGGCCAGGAGCCGGGAGCCCGGCGGCGTGCGGTCGCCGGGTACGATTTCACGTTCTCGATTCCGAAATCGGCAAGCATCCTGTGGGGCTTGGCAGACGCAGCTACCCAGGCACGGATTGTGGACGCACACCATGCGGCGGTTGCCGAAGTTCTCGCATACATGGAGCGCGAGGTCGCGGCGACGCGGACAGGAACCACCGCACTCGACGGAGCCGTTGCGCAAGTCGATGTGACGGGCCTGATCGCCACGGCGTTCGACCACTTCGACAGCCGGGCTGGCGACCCGCATCTCCACACGCACGTGGTGATCAGTAACAAGGTGCAAACCGTGCTCGACGGCAAGTGGCGTTCGCTCGACGGCCGGCCGATGCACGCGGCCGTGGTTGCGCTCTCCGAACTGCACGAATCCTTGTTTGCCGACGCTTTGACGCGGTCCCTCGGTGTGCGCTGGGAGATGCGCGACCGGGGGAGGGATCGTCACCCTGCCTTGTCGATCAGTACCGTTCCGGAGGCGCTCGTCGCGGAGTTCTCGACGCGCTCGCGCCACATCGATACCGCGACCGACGCGCTGATCGACGCATACCTGAGCAGACACGGCCACCGTCCAAGCCCGGTGACGATCATGAAGCTCCGCGCGCAGGCGACGCTGACCACGCGGCCCGCGAAGGACGTGCGCTCCCTTGCTGAACTCACCGAGACGTGGCGTGAACAAGCAGAGCACGTGGTGGGAGCCGACGCGACGAAGTGGGTGATCGCGTCAGCCCCAAACTCCCCGGCACCGATGTTGCGTGCCGAGGATGTGCCTCGGGAGGTACTCGATGCGCTCGGGTCGAGCGTGATGTCAGCGGTCGGTGAGAAACGCACGACCTGGCGGCATTGGAATCTCGCCGCCGAGGCAGCCCGCCAGATGATGGAACACCGATTCGTATCGGCGACTGATCGCGAAGCCGTCATCGGCCTCGTCGTGGATGCCGCAGAGCGGGCCTCGTTGCGGATCACACCACCCGAGCTCGCGCCGAGCCCTACCGCGTTCCGGCGTGCCGACGGCACGTCCTTCTTCCGCCCGAAGCACACCACCCTCTTCACCTCGACACAGCTGCTCGACGCGGAATCTCGGCTGCTGGAGCGTGCTGCGGACACGACCGGACCCCGAGCTGTCGTGTCGATGCTCCGTGCAACCTCGCACATGCGGCTGCCCGGTAGCGCAATGCTTGCCGACGACCAGATTGCAGCACTCACGGCGATCGTTGACTCAGGGCGGGTTCTTGATGTTCTGGTGGGTCCGGCCGGTGCAGGCAAGACGACCGCGATGAACGCGCTACGGCAGGCGTGGGAGGCAGCGCATGGTGCGGGCTCGGTCGTGGGACTCGCTCCCTCGGCCGCCGCCGCTCAAGTGCTCGCGGAGGACCTCGGCGTTACAACCGAGAACCTGGCGAAATGGTGGCACAACCATCTCGACCACGGAGCGACGTTTCACGCCGGCCAGCTCGTCATCATCGACGAAGCATCCCTGGCGGGCACGCTGTCCTTGGATCGGATCACCGCGCTTGCCTCGACCGCAGGCGCCAAGGTGCTGCTGGTCGGCGACTACGCGCAGCTGCACTCGGTGGACGCCGGCGGCGCATTCTCGATGCTGGTCCACAGTCGGGCGGATGCCCCGGAGCTCGACGACGTGCACCGTTTCAGACACGAGTGGGAGAAGACAGCCTCCCTCGGACTGCGCCAGGGCGACCCCGATTCGATCGACCGCTACATCGCGCACGACAGAGTGAGCGGCGGGACCACCGAGTCGATGGCGGATGCCGCCTACGCGGCCTGGCGCGCGGACAGCCGAGCCGGCAGAAAGACCGTGCTGATCAGCGACTCGAACGAGGCTGTCGCATCCCTGAATGCACGCGCCCGCACAGAACTCATCCTCGAAGGTCGCGTCGACGCACTTCGCGAAGTCTCCCTCCACGACGGAAACCGTGCGGCGGTCGGGGACACGGTGATCACACGCCGGAACGACCGGCAGCTTCGCAACTCCCAAACCTGGGTGCGCAACGGTGACCGGTGGACTGTGATTGGTGTGCGCCGGAACGGCTCGGTCGAAGTTCGCCGGCACGGCCGCCGGTGGGGGAGCGCGGTGCTGCTTCCCTCGGACTACGTCGCGCACCACCTCGAACTCGGCTATGCCGTCACCTCGCACCGGGCGCAAGGCATCACAACCGACACCGCGCACGTCGTCGTGACCACGGGCATGACGCGCGAGAACCTCTACGTCGCGATGACGCGAGGTCGCGAGGCGAACACCGCCTACGTCGCCGTCGACCGGCCCGATGTGGCCCACGTCGGGCCGCGACCGGGCGACGACCAAGACACGACGGCACGCAGCATCCTCTGCGGGATTTTGAAGCACGTCGGAGCCGAACTGTCCGCACACGAGTCGATCGTGGCGCAGCAGGATGTCCGGGGTTCGGTGGCTCAACTCGCGGCGGAGTACGAGACCATCGCGGCGGCTGCACAGCGCGACAGGTGGATGGCGTTGGTGCGCGGCAGCGGGCTCTCACCAGGCCAGGCCGACGACGCCATCAAGTCGCAGGCGTTCGGGGCGTTGACGGGGGAACTCCGGCGTGCCGAAGCCCACCATCTCGATGTCGAGAGCCTGCTCGCTCGCGGAGTTGCGGCACGCGGGTCTGGGGACGCCCAGGACGTGGCAGCTGTCCTTTGCTCCCGGGTAGCACTGGCGATCGCGCGTGACGCTGCCGCGGGTCGGTCGCGCAAAAGTCCACGATTGGTCGTGGGGCTTATCCCGAAGGCAATCGGACCGATGGCAGCCGAGATGCGCCGGGCCCTCGACGAGCGCAGCGACCTGATCGAAGCCCGAGCGAGCGCTGTCCTCGACGAAGCACTGCTCGCCGGAGAGACGTGGATTCGGGAACTCGGGGCCGTCCCACAGCGAAAGCTGACAACCGGTTGGAGACGGCAGGCGTGCACCGTAGCGGCGTACCGGGACCGTTATGCAATCGTCGGCGCGAGCGCGCTCGGCCCCGTGCCGCAAACGGTGACCCCGCGACGCGATGCCGCTCGGGCTCGTGCCGCGCTTGAGGCTGCCAAGCGGCTCGCTGAAGGAAGAGACGCATTTGCGACACAGCGCCCGAGTTTCACCGCGGGTCCTCCGCCTATTCGGATCGAGATCTAGTATCCGGTCGGGCAACCGACGGGAGCGCCACTACTCGTGGTATCGCGGGTTCAATTCCCACTCCCGCACTCTGACCAGGATTTCTTTCGGTCAAAGGGCCTCTATTTTTGATCGGATAACACGCAGCTCCGCTCTAGACTCCGGTCTCGGTCTGAGTTTCGGGCAAAGTTCCGTTGCGCGTCCCGGCAGGCAGTGGGTCTTTCGTGCCACTGGTGCTCAGGGCCGGCGGCGGGGTGTGCGTCGCTGGTCCGATTTGGATGGCTGCCCGTTCAGCGGCGCAGCTCGAGCGCTCGGAGTCGCCGGCGCCCTCATCGATAGCCGACCGATATCGAGCCGAGGGCGACGTCTGGGCATGATGGCAAGCCGAGTTAGTGGGCGCGCGACTAGGTCCGGTTCAAGCTACCGCTTCCACATAGCGAGTTCATCGTCGAACCACGCGATATCAAAGAGGGCCAGCGGCCAGCTGTCGAGGCTCGCAAAAGATCGGAGTTGGCTGGCGAGTATTGATGCGGGAGCCGGAGCTAGGGCCTAAGTAGTCGCGATCGACTGAAGCGAGATCGAGCAGGGAGAGGGGACTGCAGGGGACGCCATATCAATTGACATCTTGGGGCCCCCGCTTCGTATTCCGAATCGATGCGATGAGGCCGGCGGTGTAGCGCCGGAAGTCCTCAACCATGTCGATGCGCTCTGGGTTGAGCAGCCACTGCAGCTGTAGGCCATCCATGACCGCGACGATCTGACGGGCGAGGCGATCTGCATCGATGTCGGCGCGCAGTTCTCCTGACTTGATGCCTCCGCGAAGGCCCTCGGCGACTGAGTCGCAGATGATGCGAAAGCGCTCAGAAGCCCAGGGCGCGGCGGGGTGATTGCGCGTGGTGGCTTCTGCCGTGAGTGCGGTGAAGAGACGGGCGAGCTCTGGGGCGCGTGCGTTGCCCTCGACGATGGTGATGTGGTTCTCGAGGTCTTCGATTCCCTGCAGGGCTGAACTACCCGCCGCGACAGACTGGGACTCGGCGTCGCGCTCTTCGAGCACCGCGATCAGGATCGCGTCCTTGTTGGGGAAGTGGTGTCGCAGACCGGCCTCTGAGAGCCCGGTGCGATCGGCGATCCGAGACAGCGAGGTGCCCCGGTAGCCGTGCTCTGAGAACTCGAGCAACGCTGCGCGCAGGATGCGCTCTCGGCTCTGTCGACCGACCGCATATCCGCCGCGGAGGTGTTGCTCGTGTTCCATAGTCCATAGCCTAGCGAACCCCAAATGTCTCAGTTTGATAACAAGCCACGAATGCTCGTGGTTTTCACTTACAGTGATGCTCAAGAACGAAAGAGGCAGTTCAGCATGGAGCAGCGCACTCAACAGAAGCATCACCAGTCGCGTGTGGGCGAGCAGATCACCCTGCTCACGGGCGCCGATGATTGGCACACCGCTGCCAGCGCCGGGGTGCGCGCGATGCGCCTGTCGGACGGGCCCGTCGGCGTGCGCGGCGGCAGCTTCGATAGCGTGCGGCGCGGTGCGCTGTTGCCCAACCCGGCGGCCCTCGCGAGCACGTGGGACCGGGCGCTGATTCGTGAGGCCGGGCAATTGCTAGGCCGGGAGGCGCGCGACGCGGGGGTGGACTGGCTGCTCGCGCCGACGTTGAACCTGCCGCGAAGCCCGCTCGGCGGGCGCACCTTCGAGTGCTATTCGGAGGACCCGCTCCTCACCGCTGAGGTGGGCCTCGCGCTCATTCTCGGCATCCAATCGACCGGGGTCGCAGCCACCGCTAAGCACTTCGTCGCCAACGAGTCTGAGACCGAACGGCTGAGCTATAGCGTCCGCGTCTCCGAACGCGCGCTCCGCGAGCGGTACCTGCTCCCGTTCGAGGTCGCCGTCACGGAGGGCCGCGTCGCCGCCATCATGGCGAGCTACAACGCGCTCAACGGCACGCTCGCGACAGAGAACCGCTGGCTGCTCCACGACCTGCTGCGGACCGAGTGGGGCTTCACGGGCGCGGTCGTCTCGGACTGGGGCGCAGCTCGCACGACTGCCGACACGATTCTGGCGGGGCTTGACCTCGTCATGCCCGCCACGGAGAGCCCATGGGGTGACCAGCTGCGCGCGGCGGTGCGATCTGGCGAGGTCCCGGTCGCGGCGATCGAGCGCGCCGCAGGCCGAATTGCCGAGATCGCGCGCCGCACGGATCCCGCGCTGGAGCCCGCCGCCCTGGCCGACCAGGACGACGAGTCCGCCAAGTCGGTGCTGCGCCGCGCCGCGACGCTGGGCAGTGTGTTGCTGGCAAACGACGGGATCCTGCCCCTCGTAGACATGGACATAGACAAAGACGCGGACGCCGTGCGGTGTATCGCGCTCATCGGGCCAGGAGCCCGCGAACTATGCCTGCAGGGCGGCGGCAGCGCACTGATCCTGCCGAAGCATCACACCGGGCTCATCGAAGCGCTGCGCCAGCGTTTCGGCCCGGGGACCGAGTTCGTTCTGGCGGACGGCGTCCGCATCGGGCGCACGCTCCCGCTCCTCGACCCGACCAGGATCGAGGAAGCGCTGAGCCTCGAATTCGCCGATGCGCAGGGAGCGCCGATCAGTCGGCGGCAGCTGGACGTATCGCACGCCGTCCTCGAGAGCGCACCCGCGGGGACCGCGGCGGTCACGATGCGAGCGCGCGTGCGATTCGCCGAGACGGGGACGCACCAACTTGCCGTGCGCGGCGATGGGCACTTCACGCTGTCGGTGGACGGCGCCGTCACTGAGCTCACGAATGCGACCCCGGATCGCGACCCGCTCTCCCCGATCGTCGAGCCTGCCGAGTGTGTGTTCGAGGTTACCGAGGGGACGCACGACATCGCGCTCACGCTCCCTTGGGATCAGTCCGCTGACTGGCACGTCCTGGGCCTGGGTCATCTCGCCCCCGAGCCGGACGAGAAGACCCGGATCGCGCAGGCGGCCGAGCTCGCAGGCGGCGCAGACGTCGCGATCGTCGTTGTGGGGACGACTGCCGAATACGAGACCGAGGGCGTCGACCGGACCACCCTCGCGCTGCCGGGCGGCCAGGACGAGCTCGTGAAGCAGATCTGCCAGGCGAACCCGAACACCATCGTCGTCGTGAACGCCGGCTCGCCGGTGTTGCTGCCTTGGGCGAAACTCCCACGCGCCCTGCTCTGGGCCGGCTTCCCTGGGCAGGAGGGCGGCGAGGCCATCGCCGATATTCTCTTTGGCGACGCGGAGCCCGGCGGGCGGCTCGCGATGACCCTGCCGAGCACACAAGCAGATCTCCCCTCGATCATTCCCGACGACGGTGTTCTGGAGTTCACAGAGGAAGACCGCATTGGGTATCGGGCGGCAACGGACTCCGCGTACCCGTTCGGGCACGGACTCGGATATACCCAATGGGCGTTCGAGGCCGCGAGCGTTCAGCGCGGGCCAGATGGGGAGGTCGCGGTGTCCGTTACGGTCTCGAACGTTGGCCAGCGGGCCGGGCGGGAAGTTGTGCAGGCATACCTCCGCGACGAGGACGGGCTGCGAAGGCTCGTGGGCTTCGGCGCGATCGAGCTGGGCGCGGGAGAAACCGACATCACGGTCGTGCAAGTGCGCGCCCGATCACTGCGTCAGTGGCGCCTCGACGGATGGCGCCAGCGCACGGGCGAGCTGACCCTCGACATTGGCTCGTCAAGCTCCGTTCTCCCGCTCTCGGTCACCCTGGAGTGCCCGCAAAGCACCCGCACTGAGCTCGGCACCGGCTGACCAGAAGCTCGCCTGTTATTTCCCCTCATACCGTAAATAGAATGACAAAGGAGTCGTCACATGTCCGCTGAACCCACAACAAATCCGCCAACCACAGCCGAGGTGGCGATCGCGATGCCGGGTGAGGTCGCCCCCGGCCGGTTCGCCTACCGCCCGATGTTCTTCACGGCGCCGTTCGTGATGCTCGTTCTCTTCATCGTGTGGACCGCAGTTCCGAGTTTCCTCATCCCGATCCAAGTGCAGCAGCTCGCGGGCGGCACCGACACGGGGTCCCTGGCCTTCGCGAGTGTGTTTGGCAGCGTCGCCGCCATGATTGGCAACCCCATCTTCGGGCGGCTATCGGACCGCACGCGCAGCCGCTTCGGGCGCCGGACGCCCTGGATGCTCGTCTGCGGCGTCGGCGGCGCGCTCGTGATGCTGTTGCAGTCAAACGCCGGATCGATCCTTATGCTCGGTGTCTGCTGGGCCGCGACAAACCTCGTGCTCAATGGCTTCCAGGCAGCGTTCGTCGCGACCGTTCCGGACCGCGTGCCCAAGAGCAAGCTCGGCGCGGTGTCGTCTCTCGTCGGGGCGGGCCTGAACGCCGGCGTGCTCGTCGGGTCGCTGATCTTCGTCTTCTTCCCGGACATCGCGGCTACCTGGGGCTACGAGATCATTGCCGGCCTCATCCTGCTGGCCACGCTCGTCTTCGTGATCGGGAGCCCGGACCGGGACTCGCGCGACCTGCAGACCGAGCCCTTCAACCTCGGGAAGTTCGTGCGCAGCTTCTGGGTGAACCCGCGCAAGCACCCCGACTTTGCCTGGGTCTTCGTCTCGCGCGTGGCCATCATGATGGGCTACTTCATGATGTTCGCGTTCCTCATGTTTGCGCTGCAGGACTACGTGGGCCTGAGCATGGAAGAAGCCCTTCCGCAGGCGGCGCTGCTCTTCACTATCAATGGCGCGTTCTCGGTCGTGGGCTCGCTCGTTGCCGCCCCGTTCGCCGACAAGCCGGGCCGGCTAAAGGTCTTCGTTTTCGTCGCCGGGATCCTGCTCGCGCTGTCGCTCACAATCCCGCTGTTCAGCGCAACGATGGCGGCGATGATGGGGTTCGCCGTCATCAACGGGCTCGCGTTTGGCCTGTACATGTCCGTGGACACCGCGCTGGTCAACAAGGTGCTACCGGTCGCCGCTGACGCGGGTAAAGATCTCGGCATCATGAATGTCGCGATGGTCTTGCCGCAGGTCATTTCGGCTGTTGTCGGGGCGGCCGTTGTCGGCCTGTTTGGCTACTTCGGGCTCTTCGCGATCGCATCGGTGATCGCCATCATCGGCGCACTCGCGGTGCTCCCCGTCCGGAAGATCTAGGTCTCGTAGTCATGCAGCCTATGGTGCAGCTGTCCGTCGGAGCCCTGCGCGGAAGCCTGAGCGGGGGAGTGGAGCGGTATCTCGGGATCCCATTTGCCGCATCCCCTGACGGGGCACGTAGGTTGCAGCCGCCGCAGCCGGCCCCCGGCTGGGGCGGGGTGCTCGACGCCACTCGATTCGGGCCAGCGGCGCCGCAGCCGAGTGACGTGCCCCGAGAGGCCATGTTCGATTTGCCGGCGCACGAGTGGGCGGAGGCCGGGTGCCTAACGCTCAACATCTGGGCTCCGCGTTCGGGCGCAGCCTTGCTCCCGGTACTGGTCTGGATTCACGGGGGCGGGTTCTTCCTCGGCTCCGGCAGCGACCCCAGTCACGACGGCGCGCGGCTTGCCCACGAGCACGATGTCGTCGTGGTCACGATCAACTACCGCCTCGGCGCTCTGGGGTATCTCTGCGCCGAAGGGGTGCCGGCGAACCTAGGACTGCGGGATCAGGTGGCAGCTCTCCGGTGGGTGCGCGAGCACATCGGCGCCTTCGGCGGGGACAGCGGGAACGTGACCGTCTTTGGACAGTCGGCCGGGGCGATGAGCGCGGTGTGTCTCTTGGTCAGCCCGCCTGCCCGAGGGCTGTTCCACCGTGCGATCGTGCAAAGCGGAAGCGCGGAGATGGTGCTCACGCAGGATGAGGCGCGAGCCCGCGCGGCCGAATTTGTCGGCATGCTGGGTGTCGATGCCGCAGATACGGAGGGGCTACGGACCCTGGACATCAACGACCTCCTGCGGGCGCAATCCGCATTTGACCTCGAAATGGAGCAGCGCGGTGAGCTCGTCGCGTTCGGGCCGGTGATCGATGGGGAATGGCTCCCGGACCAGCCCCTTCGCGTCATCGAGGCAGGCGGAGGACATTGCATGCCGGTGATTCTCGGCAACACGCGACACGAAGGACGCATGTTTACCGAGCTTGTACCGGGTCCCCCGGTGGGGGCGGACATGGTCGAGGCGATGCTTGCGAAGGCGTTTGTCGATCCGGGAGCGGCCAGGGCGGCCTACCGCGCAAACGAAGACTGGAAGGGTGAGACCGACCTCTTTGCCGCGCTGCTCGGCGACGAGCTCTTTGGCCTTCCCACCGATCGCCTCGCCTGCGCGCTTTCGAACAACGGCTGGCCGACGTGGCGCTACCGATTTGATTGGCGCTCCACCGCACGGGGCGGCGTGCTGGGCGCCTGCCACTCGCTCGACATTCCGTTCGTGTTCGATTTGCTCGACCTGCCCGGGCTTGAGCGGTTCACCGGCGAAGACCCGCCCCAGGCGCTCGCCGACCAGATGAGTGCGGCCTGGGCCCGGTTTGCGCGGGACGGTGACCCAGGATCCGCCTGGCCGCGATTCGACGAGGCGACCCGGTACTGCCTGATCCTGGACGACGAGCCGCGCGTGCTGCGCGACCCGGACCGAGCCAAGCGACAGCTCTGGGAGTCCGGGTCGCGCAGGCCCGGCTAGGTCGAAGAAGGGGCCGCGCTCAGCGGCTGAGCACGCGATCGAGTTCCGCGATGCGGTTCCAGCGCCCGCCCGCCGCCGCAAGATCACGCGGTGAAACCCCCGCCGCGGGAGGGGAGTCGAGGGTCGGCGCCTGCGTTGAGCAGCATGCGCACCACCTGTGCCGCCCGGTCCCCGCCGTCCCCAAGCACGATTGCCTCGTGCAGCGCGGTCCAACCGAAGGTCGGGGCACAGTTAGAACGGCCGTGGGGAGACTACTTCTCTGGCGGTGTGTCCGCGCGGCGTTGCCGACTCTTGGGCGAGTCATACGAAGCCGATCCCGAACCATGTCCGCGCGTTCGGGGGCGCGGCATGAGGAGGAGCGTTTGGGGGGGCTCGTTGTATCGCTCAAAGCGGTTCAAATGGCCATCTTCTACCCATCAGAATCATTTTCAACCGACCCAAATTGACCGAGTACAATTGGAGGCAGTGAACCGCCCGGTTCCCTGTAAACACAAGGGAATCCGCAAGTTTTCCAAGACATTCGGCGACGACCAAATTAAGGCCTGAGCCTTCAGGGGGTCGCAGGTTCAAATCCTGTCAGCCCGACCAAAGGGCCGTTCTCGAAATTCTTCGCAGAACTGCCTCAAAGAAATCGCTCCTGATGAGAATCAGAAGCGATTTTTGTTTTGTCGGGCGGTTTTGTTGATTTTGGAGCTCGGTTTCGGCTGCTGCTCAAGCTCGCCCAATCCAGATTCATCGTCTTCGGTTTCATCCGCCGTGGGAGGCGTTGATAGCTCCGCCGTTGAAGTCGGAGCGAGAGATTCAAGGTATTGGTTCGAAGCGCTGGCGCAGCCGCTCAGGGAAAGCACGACTGCGCCGGCGAGCACTAACGCTGAAGCTGGGCGGAGATCGAATCGCATGGGCTTGACACTATCGCTCGGCCACCCATAGCTGAAGCAGCGTTTTCTAACATGAAGACAGCTCCAATGTCGGGAAGCGCGTTCGGCAAGCCGGACGCCTTCGCACACGCATCGCCCCGGCTATTCCCGCGGATGTCGGCCATGGGTCGCCTCCCACACTCGCCTCGACAATCGCATTTATGCCGCCAACTGGACGGAGCCCTCGGCACGCTCGTCGAATAACCGCCCGAGACCCCAGACTCGAACTATCTCGCTGAGCCTTCGATCACCATACGTGCGGCGGATGGTATGAGACCGCCTCCGCATTGATGCCTGCGCCATCAATCCACGCCTGAAGTCGCTGTACGGCTTCGAGCCTGCCGGCTGCGCGTTCCGGGACGAAGAGCCGCGTCAACGGGGCATCTTCTGGTGGCACCGCAGTCGCATGCAGGAGCCAACGTTCAAACGAAGTTCGGCGTGTGCACCGCTCATCGACAACGACTACGATCCGCTCATCGTCAAACTCGGAGGGGTCGATCACCCAGAGATCAGCCGCAGAGCCGTCATCTGGGTTGATTCCGGTCTCGTCAGGAACCCCAACGAAAGGCATGTCTTGATCGTGCCCGAGGAGTACGCCACGGGAAAACCGAATGTGTTTCGCCGAGTTGCCGCCAAGCAATGCAGCGGCTGGTGATCTTTTATGTGTAGCCATGACCCACAATGCTAATCTCACCTCGATTTCCCCCCCAGACCGGGCTAAGAATGGTTTCGAGCGCTCATAAAACGTGAGCATGGTAGCCGCCCAAATTCGAGTGGACTGGGGGTGCACGCTCAACCCTTTGATGTCGGTACCCATCAGTACGAATAGTCCCATGGCGGCTCTTGCTGAACGGGGCGCTGAACTGCTTCAGAGTCCTGCAAAGCGGAAGCTGCCTACCCTCGCCACGGCAGACATCTCGGTCCCGGTTATGTGGTCTTCCGAGGCATAATCCGGCCGGGGAGGGACTCAACCCCGGAGCGGGAATCTCTGTTGATCGCGTCGAACAACTGAACGCAGCGACCGGGTCGAAGCGCGAGCGAGCACCGTGCTCGACGAAGCACTACGCGGGGGACCCTTAGACGCGGGAAATCGGGGCCGGCCCGCATCGAAAGGTAACACCCGGGTGGATACAGCACCCGTGCACCGTGGCGGCATACCGGGACCGCTACGCCATCGTCGGCGTGAGCGCCCTCGGACCGGTCCAAGCGCTGGCGGCAGAGCCCCGCGATACCGCTCAAGCTCGTAGCGCGCTAGTGGCCGCCAAACGGATCGTGGAGGAACAGGACGCCTTTGCGACTCCGCGCGCGGGTCGTGCGCGTCCGCAGGTAATGCCGCTGAATCCCTGGACGATTTTTCGGCACTTTCGCGCACATCCTCTGCGCTCTGCCAAATGATCCTCTACCGGCCGAGCAAGGTGGCCAACTCGTCGAGCGACTCCTCCGTAAACGTGAACTACAGGGTGACACCCTCGAGTAGGAGCACGAGCTCGTCGAGTTCGACGTCCCAGCCCTCTCGGTTCTGGTCAAGACGTTCGCGACGGTAACGGGTGCCACCGGGGAGCGTGTCGAAGCCCGATTCGATCACCGTGACATCCGTCCCGGTGCCAGCATCGGAGATGGTGAAGCGCACATGCGTCGAGTACTCGTCGAGCTTTTCGGCGGGGATTCCCGACCAACGGAAGCCGAACGAGTCGTCGGGCACCACTTCGGTGATTTCGATCGGGAAGCTGCCGTAGCCATCCCAGTCGATGCTGCCAGTAGCACCGGGCTCGAGCGCGGCGAACTCCACACCGTCTCCGAACCACTTGACCATCACCTCGGGGTCGGTCAGCGCCTTCCAGACGCTCGCGCGCGAGGCCTCGATGTGCACGGTGCGGGTCACGGTGTGGCCTTTGATTCTTGCCTGATCAGACACGGTGTTTCCTTCTCGTTCGAGCTGAGCGCGACGGGACATTGCCCGCCGAGCGGCACGTGAAATGAAACGCGCCTCAACGAGCGTACCCACCATTGCTACTCGCGTTCACGGGCGGAGTACCCATGAATGCGAGTAGCAACGCATCAGCGGTCGGTCGGTGGGCTGTCCGGAGCCGAACCGGTATCAGTGGCAGACGAAGTCCACACCGTTCAGGCGGAACTGGCCGTTCAGCACTTTGCCGGTCATCCCGACGAAATGCTCGTCGAGCGACTCGTCGGGATACTCGTCGATCGAGAGGATTCGGGAGTTCGTGAACAGCGCCGCAGTCACGCTACGGCACCGGGGAATCGTCATCTCGGGCGGCACCTTCGGCATCGGTGTATCTTCCTCACTGACCGAAACCCGCCAGATTCAGCCCACCGAATCAACCCGCTCCGGGAGCATCCGGCCATGACACTCAACGAGTGACATCTGGACGCACTCGAGGTATGGAAGAGGAATCGAAATGAGAATTCTGTCACGCTCCTGGCGACTCGCCGCCACCGTTCTCGCGGCGGGGCTTCTCGTTCTCCCCGCAGGAGCAGCCGCATCCGCCGCGTCGTCGACCTCGAAGCCAATGTCCGTGTCGACCGCGGTTTCCGCAGCAAACGACGGCGAGGGCCCACAGTTCTACAGCGGTCTCGCCGTCGACGTCTCGGGTGCGGTCGACGGCGACGTGTATGCGTCGGGCCAGAGCGTCACGATCAGCGGCAAGATCAAGGGAGACGTGATCGCCGCAGCCCAGAACATCACCATCACCGGGACTGTTGACGGCAATGTGCGTCTTGCCGGGGGCAGCGTCATAATCAGCGGTGACGTCTCGCGCAGTGGAACAGTCTTCGCGGGGAGCGTGAATGTCACCGACGCCGGATCGATCGGCAACGATCTGGTGAGCGCCGGGGGAGATGTCGCGATCGCCGGGAAAATCGGCCGAGATCTGCTCGTCAGCACCGGACAGCTCACCATTGACGGAACAATCGGGGGCAACGTCACCTATCAAAGCAACTCCGCCGCACGCATCGCAACGGGCGCAGTGAGCGGCACCGTGGAGCGTGTCGAACGGCAGCCATCACCCGAAGTCGAGATCTCACCCTGGGCCGTATTCGTCGGCTGGCTTCTCGGGCTGCTCTACGCGCTGGTCGCTTTGAGCCTCATCACCATCGTCGCAGCCCTGCTTGTTCCGCGCGTGTTGCAGCGGGTAACAGACCACCTCATCCCGTCTCCCTGGAAGGCATTGCTCGTGGGGTTCGTGGCATCCATCGCCGTACCCATCGCGTTGCTGGCCCTCCTGGTGACCGTCATCGGCGCACCCCTCGCGCTTGCAGGCCTGTTGCTGTGGCTCGTGCTCATGCTCGCGACCTTCGTGTACAGCGCGTATTACATCGGACGCCTCCTGTTCCGCGGCAACCAGCATCCCGTCGTGAAGGCGCTCGTCGGCGGCGTGATCCTCATCGTCGCCCTGCAGATTCCGTGGCTGAACATCGTTGTCTGGGTCGCCATGGTGTTGTTCGGTCTCGGCGCACAGCTCCTGGCGATCCAGAGTCAGCGGCCATGGCGCACCCGGACCGAAACGGATGCGATGCCGCCCGCGGCAACGCCACCAACGGTCGGGGAGTCGCCGCAGACACAAGCCTGACATGCCCAGGAAGGAGCCCAACGAGCATCCGTCGGGCACGCGGAGGAGAGTTCGGCGGGGTCGTTGTATCGCTCAAAGCGGCTCAAATGGCCATCATCTACCCATCAGAATCATTCTGAGCCGACCCGAATTTCTTGAACGCTGGCACGATTCTGAAGCTTTCCGGTGATCAAGAACCTCCATCAGAACCGCGGCGCAATACTACTGTTGCCGTATGTTCACAAACGATCCGCTGCCCAACCATCCCGCTCCGGATAACCCCTCAGGGAAGCTGATTCTCTTGCGACATGGAGAGACGGAGTGGTCAAAGGCTGGCAAACACACCGGGCTGACGGATGTTCCGCTCACGGCCCGGGGAGAGGAACTTGCCCGCGGCGCAGGTCGATTGGTGGCCGAGTACGATTTTTCGCTCGTGCTGACCTCGCCGCTGCAGCGTGCGCGACGCACTGCTGAGCTCGCGGGCCTTCAGGCAGAGGTTGATCCGTTTCTCTTGGAATGGGACTACGGCGGGTACGAGGGGCGCACGACGCGCGAGATCCGCAACGAGCTCGGCTACAACTGGAGCGCATTTACGCACGGCGTGATTCGTGGTGAAACGCCCGGTGAAACGGTCGAGGAGGTCGCCGCCCGCGCATCGCGGGTGCTCACGCGTGTGCTGCCCGCGTTGGAGCAAGGAGATGTCGCCCTGATCGCACACGGCCATTTCCTGCGCATTTTGACAGCCGTGTACCTCAGGTTGGCCCCTCGATTCGGTGCTCAAATCACTCTGGATGCTGGATCGGTCTCCGTGCTCAGCTACTACCGTGAGCAGCCGGCCATCTTGTCTTGGAACTACGGAGCTGAACTGCCGATGGTGCCCTCGGAGTCCTAAGAGTCTGATTCCTTAGCGCACGCGCTGGGCGGCGAACTGCATGCGCGGATGAGCGTAGAAGTCTTGAGCCTGCACGAGCTGCAATTCTCGCTCACCCGATTGATGCGTCAGCTCGATGAGGTCGAACACACTGGATGCGGTCCGTTCCAGCGCTACAGCGGCGTCACCTGTCGCGCGGTAGTGCGCCGAGAATAGTGCCGCGGTGACGTCGCCCGATCCGTTCGCTTTGAAAGGCAGATGGGGAGTCTGCACGATCCACGCGCCCTCAGCATCCACTGCGAGCATCTCGACGGTGCCGGGCTCGCGGTCGGGGCGCTCCACACTCGTCACGAGAATGGTGCCCGGACCCATCGCCCGGGCGAGGTCGACGGAGTCGAGTGTCGAGTCCAGCGTCGATGGCTCGGTGCCGGTGAGGAATCCCAACTCGAACTGGTTCGGAGTGATGATGTCGGCCACGGGGACTACGCGATCCCGCAGTAGCTCGGGGATCTCGGGCGCCACGAAACACCCGGACTTCGCGTTGCCCATCACCGGGTCACACGCGTAGATGGCCGAGGGGTTCGCCGCTTTCACCCGTCGCACCGCATCCACGATGACGTCGCCGATTCCGGTGCCGCCTTGGTATCCCGAGAGCACGACGTCGATCTGGGCGAGCACGCCACGTTCCTCGATGCCGAGGATCACATCGTGCACATCCTCGGGTGCGATGAGGGATCCGCGCCACGCGCCATACCCCGTGTGGTTGGAGAAGTTCACCGTGTTGACCGGTAGCACTTCGACCCCGATGCGCTGAAGGGGGAACACAGCCGCCGAGTTGCCAACGTGACCGTGAGCGACGGCCGACTGAATCGAGAGAATCTTCACGACGTCAATCTTCCTCTCTTCGAACAGTCCGGGCCGCCGACGAGCTCGCCGGCATGCGGCTGAAGCGGCTGATCGTGAGTTCGCCGAAGTAACCGGCGAGGATTCCACGTACTGGACGATCGAGGACATCCTCGAGACGTTGCCGAACGATGACACGCGGCAGCAGGCAATCTCAGAAGCCACGTTCGTCGCTCACAAACTCACTGAAGCCAACACGTACTGACGTACGGCCGGCCTCAGGGGATGATGATGAAGTACACCAGTCCGTTGATGTCATGGCCGTAGTCGGCCAGTGACGCCTCGATGCTCTGGTCGACTTTCGGGTCGTTGCCTGGGTCGGTTTGGGCGGTGTACCGAACGGTGATGGTGCCGTCTACTCCGGTTTCTATGTTGGTGACGATGCCGGTGTGATCACGGTCGGACGGGTTCGAGGCGGAAGGCTGCCAGTCGAACTGGATGATGTCGCCGACTTGCACGGCGCCGCGCGCCGCAGGGGAGTCCGGTGTTTCTACGTATCCGTGCCCAGTCAGCCAGTTCCGAAGCTTCGTTGATGAAATGTGGAGCACATTTTCCGGAAGACCTCGGATCAGAAGCGATCGGGACGCGAAGTTGGCGCAGTCTTCATTTGGGATGTAGGAGTGACCCCACGAATACTTCTTCGTCCAAGCGTTTTCTGTCACCCACGCAAGTTGGGCTTCCAATCCACGTTCGCCTAGGAGCCAAGCCGGGGCGGCTGGCACAGGTTCCGGACTCGAGGCAGGCGATTCTGAGGGAGACTGAGCATCCGTCGTCGACGGTTCAGCGACCAGGGGCGGTACCGACGAGGGAGAATCCGCAGCAACTGGACGGCCGGCGGCTGTGTCCGTGATCACGATCTGACTCACTGTGGCACTCGGAGCACCCAGATGCCAAGAGCCGGTTGAGACCACGAGAGCGCAAGTAGCGACAGCAACAGCCGCTATGCCGTACCGATGAAATGCCTGCAATCGGAACTCCTCAGGTGTTTCCCTGAGGGCATGTGGAGGACTACTTTCCGCGACTTGATGCCAGCCTGTTGGCTGGTTCCTTCCGAAACCTACCCGTAGATCCTCGCCGCATTCACAATGGTCAGCATGTCGTCAACTGCCCCGACGACACCATGCCCCGAAGGGATGAGCAAATCAAGCCTGAACCCAGCTTCTTGAGGGGCGACTAGCGCCTCAAGGTGTCTGACGGGCGTTCGGCGAATCGTTTTCGGTATGCGGCCGCAAAGCGGCCAAGATGAACAAAACCCCATCGTGCTGCTACCTGCGTCACTGTCGCGGTACCAGGCTCGGCGGCCAGAAGTTCCTTGCGCACCTCCTCGAGCCTCAAATCGCGAAGGTATTGCAGGGGGGAGGTGCCAAGTGAACTGCGGAAGTTCTCCTGCAGGCTGCGCACGCTCGTCGAGGAAGCGGCGGCGAGTTCGGCCGCAGTCCACGCGTGAGCCGGGCGGGCACGCATCAGTTCCACCGCCTCAGACACTGCACGCGCGCCCGCGAGCGGCGGAGTGGCCCGAAGAATTTCGGAGTAGTTGTGAGGTTGAGCGAACAGCAGACTATGCACCAATGCTTGTTCTAGACGGTGCGCCGCGAGCGGGTGCTGGAGCATCCCGTCCGCTTGGTCTGACGCGGCATCGATGAGTCGGAGTGCCTGCAACACTGTATCTCCGGCCGCAGTGGCCAGGTCCAGCGCCATTGAAAACTCCAGCGGTGTCCCGAGGTTGCGTCCTAGAAGGCTCTCCAGTTCGAACCGTAGTTCAACCTTCGGGAGCATGAGGGCGATCTGGGCGAATTCGTCGTCACAGTCGAGATCGACGGGAAGACCGGGTGCGAAAATTGCGGCGGTCTGCGGAGTTGCGTAGACGGGGTCACGAGGGCCGGCTTGCATCCTCGCCCTGCCTGCGACGGGGATGTCGACATGGTAGTTGGCGGCTTCAACGGTCTGAATTCGAATGGCGACCCCGAACTGCAGGTACCCGACAGTCACGCGTCCAATCTTGATTGCGTTCAGGGACATGTCGAGGGAGGTCGAAGCGGATGCCGACGGGAAGTCCATCGGTAAGTACACCTCGCTCAGCGCCTGTCGCGCCACATCGAGGTCTCGGGAGGAGACGACGGGATGTCGGCTGAACGCCTCACGAAATGTCGACTGCATACCTCGATTCTCGCGTAGCGAAGCTCCGTAGGCCTTGGGGCCGCTACGTCTCGCGTGAATGGGATCACGCACGCCGCGCGTTTCGGATTTCGTGCGCGCCTGCGGACCCTTAGCTTTGGAAGAACATCGCCGGGGGACTTCGTCGGCCCCGTCTGAACGCGGATCTGCCAGGAGCGATTCCAACGGCCAACAGGAAAGGACAGGACAGACGTAGTGATGCAGTGCCCGAAATGTCAAGCGCGGACTCGCCTTGCCGACAACGAGTTCTTTGGAATGGGCCTCGCCGTTCATCGCTTCATTCGCATCTGCGATCAGTGTGGTTGGATCGCCTTCGAGTCCGGCGCAGAGCCGAGACTTGAGGTGGAGCAGCCGGACGCTCGCCAGTGGGACCGTCTCCGGCGCGCGCTTCGACGCGTCTGGAGGTGGCCATGGTCGCGACATCCACGCTCACGCGGTAGCTGACACCACCTCTGTCCGTCCCATCCTCAAGCGCAATGTCATTGATGGGAGTGTCCCGAGTCGCTTGCTGCAGCCGTAGTACCGAACCGCAAGGACCTCCGGTACGCACCGGTGCCCTCCCGCATTGCCACTGAAAGTCGTAGAACGCTAGTGCACGCGCCCAAACGTCAGTTATGCCAGTCAGTTTCACATTGGTTGCGGCAATGTCAGCACATGGTGCTGGGTCCGCTTTTCTGGGGATGGTTCAAAGTCACGACGCAGGAGCAACACGAATGGCGTTACCCGACAGGGCCATCCGAGATCAACATCGCCGGAACCGGCCCCGCCCGTATCCTCGTAGTTGGCGACGGCCCCGCGGCCGGTTTCGGCGTGCGGACCCACCAACTGGGAATCGGTGGACATCTGGCCAGATACCTGGTCGGACAGATCGAGGGCGGAGTTGTGGTGACTGTCGTGGCACAGCCGGCCGCGTCGGCTCGCTCGACCCGCGAACGCCTCGGCGATATTGACCTCGAAGGCTATGACTCCATCGTGCTCATGCTCGCAACAACCGACGCTTTTTGCCTCACTAATCGCCGTAGTTGGCGGCGCAACATGACCGCACTGGTGCACGCCCTGAAATCCACGGATGCATCATCCGTGTTCGTGACGAGCGCCGCCAGTCTGCATTTGGCAAGGCCTCTCGCCCCGTTCGTTCGCCGGATAGCAGGGAGGCACGCGCGAACGCTCAATGTCGAGACCAGTCGAATCTGCGCACAAACAAATACGCCAATGATTCCGTTAGATGCCGCCTCCGACCTCACATCCCGCACCTATGCAAAGTGGGGTCGCCGTATCGGTACGCACGTCGCAGGCTCCCTGCTCAGGCGACCGTCTTCCAAGCAACCAACGTGAACTCCCACGCAGCATGCAAGTACCGGAAGGCGCTCACGTGACTCCTAATGCGACTGGAACTCCCCGGGCGATGAAGCGCCGAGGGAACTTCACAGCACGTAAGGGACGATTTGCGCTTTGGTCTCGGGGCGACCCAGGCACCGTCGACGCGCGAGAATGCAACACGCCAAAGGAAACGATGAACATAACGGGCTCAACCATCGTCAGGTTGTACCTGACCCGTATCTCATTCCGTTACGTCGAGACGCGCGTGCCGGTGAACAGGCACGGCCAGATTCCCGCTGTGCTGGTCGACCCGAAGAGTGTTGCTGGATCGGTCATCGAGGGAGTCTGGCTTGGAGAAAGCCGCGATTATGGCCCGGACGGAATCAACTACGTTCGCATAGGAGCGGGAGCGTCTTGAAGTTTCCATCAAGCCGAAGTCAGCGATGATTTCCTGCTTGGTGGATGCTGTCCAGCCTCCTGGCTACTCAGCGAGCGCTTCTCAACCTCTGCCGACCCGAAGATCCTGGCTCTGCGCGTCAAAGCTGACTGCCAGCAGCGAGATACGATCAAATTCATGGGGACAACCGCTCAGACACGTTTCGCTACCGCGCTTGTCTTAGCTCTGGGAACTGGTGTCTCTGGATGCGCCACCCTGACTCAACCCGACCTAGACGCTGAAAGCGCGTTGACAAGTTGTGACGAGATTATGCCGGAGAAAGTTGCGGCGGATATTCTCGGGGTGGGCGGTCATCTTGTGCAAGTCGAGGCAGAGGAGCCTAACGCTGTCAGTCCACTCGTCGACAGAATGGTCGCCGACGGAATAGCGTGCGGTGGCAGTGTCAATGGCACTGTGATTTTGGATGGCGCCGTGGTGATTGGCCAGCTTGCAACGAACGAGGAAGAGTGGAGCTCGATCCAAACTGAGTTCGCGGCCGACGGGCATCTGGTGACCGATGATTTCGGAATCTCAGGTTGGGTACCCGTCTCAAAGCCCAGCGACGACCCAACGTTGGGCAGTGGATTCGCCTGGCGCGACGGAGTGCTCTACTACCTGATGAACCCGATGATGCTCGCGTTCGTGCCAGCATTCGCTTCGGAATTCGCCGAAGCGTGGTGACCCCGCCCCCGTGAGCCCGGCTCCGCCGCGCGACTAGCCCTTCAAGTTCGACCTCTGCGGTGGCGTCGTGGCCGGGTAGGGACGCTGTGCGGATGACGCAGATGCGAGACGAGCTGGGCCAACTCAAGAGCTTGGTGGGAACGGCTCCCATGTTCGATATGGAGCACATCCCTCTCGACCCGCGCGCGCTTTGTTCTGGAAGACAGCGGAGAGTGCCGCTGTCGTGACGAGGTGAGACTTCCTCGGATGCAATGACGAATTGTCTCCGCCGGAAGCTCTCCAACTCGGCTCGTCCACGATGAGATACGGCAGTTCTCCGCGATGAATCAGAGAGTACGATCACGTCGATGTGTTCGGCCGTTCGGGCGCAACTCAGATCTGGCGGGAGGGGACACCCAATGGACTTCACCGGAAAGAATGTGGTCGTCACGGGATCCAGCAAGGGCATTGGCCTCGCTGTGGTTGAGGCATTTGTCGAGCTTGGTGCGAATGTCGTCGCCAGCGCACGGTCATCATCGGAACGAATTGACAGCCTCGTAGAGTCGGGGAAAGTCACATTCGTGGCCGTCGATTTGGGCGACCCCAATGGGCCGTCTCGCCTTGTCGAGGGTTCAGATCAGCCAGTTGACGTACTCGTGAACAACGTGGGTGCCGCGGCGGCCCGCCTGGGAGGGTTCCTTTCGATCACAGACGAGGAGTGGGTGCGATCGCTCGAACTCAATTTCCTCGCTGCGGTTCGAACCACGCGAGCCGTTATCCCGAAAATGATTGAGCATGGCGGGGCGATTGTGAACATCGTCTCCGTCAACGCGGAGCTACCTGATCCGACAGTTTTGGACTACGGGACCGCAAAAGCGGCGCTCGCAAACTTCACCAAGGGCATTTCCGCCGAATATGGTCCGCAGGGCATTCGCGCCAATGCCGTCAACCCTGGGCCAGTCGGAACGGACCTGTGGCTGGGCAGCGGTGGCATCGCCGAAACGGTCAGTCGCGGTTCGGGTTCCTCGGCGGCTGCCGTGCAGAACAACGCTGTCGCCGGGACCGCGACACGGAGATTCAGCACGGCGCAGGAGGTCGCGGCTCTTGTCGTGTTCCTCGCGAGCGACAGTGCCGCGAACATCACCGGGGCTGGATTCCGTATCGACGGCGGGCTTGTCAGCACGATCTAGCTCAACCAAGAAACCGGCGCCTATTTCATCTGGTTGGGATCAGAATGAGGTCATGACCGCTGCCAAGTCATCCGGACCTGTCGCGCGGACCGTGCGGATCGCATCGCGAGTGTCGACACTGGAGCTGCTGCTGGATCTCGTGTTCGTGTTCACGATCAGTCAGGTGGCGGAGATCATCGTCGCGCAGCCAACGTGGGAGGCCGTCGCGCAGGCCGCAGTAACGATGGCGCTCGTGTGGTGGATGTACGACGCATTCGTCTGGCTCACCAACCAGTCCACTCCCGATACGACGCTGATACGTCTGCTACTCATCGCCGGGATGGCCGGATTCCTCGCCATGTCGCTCGCGATCCCCGATGCGTTCGGCTCGGCCGGGCTCTTGTTCGGAGTCTCGTATCTCGTCGTCGTCCTCATACACGCAGGCATCTTCATCGCCCACGGAGGAACAGGGGCGCGCACGATGCTACGCGCGGGTCCGATCAACCTGGTCGTCTCCGCTCTGCTGATCGCATCCGGATTCGTGACTGGCCCGCTCGACTGGGTATTCTTCCTGCTGCCGCTCCCGCTCTGCTTTCTGGCGAGCACCCTGTCGACGCGGATCGGGCTACAGGTCGGCGCGGCCCATTTCGTCGAGCGGCACGGCCTCCTGATGATTATCGCCTTCGGGGAATCCATCGTCTCGGTGAGCGCCGGACTTACGGCGCACGAGGGGCAGCTTCAGCTCGCGCTTTCCGCGGTCGCGACCGTCGCGATCGTCGCTGCCCTCTGGTGGTGCTATTTCACTGGCGACAATGTCCGCGCTGAGCGAGCCTTCGGCCTGACGAAGACGCGTGAGCGTACGACCCTCACGCTGACCGCATTCTTCGTGTGCCACCTGGTGATGATCCTCGGCTTGGTCGGCCTTGCCGCCGGCCTGCGGCTCTCCCTCCCGCACGCGTTTGAGCCAGCATCCACGGCCGCCGCCTGGCTCATCGCGGGAGGTGTCGCGGTGTACCTGGTCGGCCATGCAGAGTACCGGCGGGAACTTGATCTCGGGCCATGGCATTGGCGTTTGATCGGCGCCGTCATCTGCCTCGCCTGCGGTTTTGTCGGGCCGCGCATCCCGGTGCTGGAGCAGTTGGCCGTGCTCACGATCGTCGTGGCAGCGATCCCTATGATCGAATCGATCCCACGAGCCCGCTCGTCGGAACGTACTTAGGTGCACATCGCGGGGAGCTCGGCGGAAAATGCGTCTCCTGTTCCTCTCCATGGGTCGACGATCTTGTCGGCTACCGTGAGGAACTCACCCCTGGCTCGTGTCTGGTTGCCCGACGCACGAGCGCCTCAAGTCGTTGGCTGTGCGCGCCGCGCCAGTACACCCAATCACAACTGGTGCACCGCGAAAACGAGCGATAGGTGCGGAGCGTTCCTGGCTCGAGCTGGGCCGCGACCTCTGCGGCGGGCACCTCCGCGAGGAGCGCCCCGCAGCGCAGGCACCGCGTCCACGGCGCAAGTCGCGGGGCGAAGCGACTGAGAACGTCATCCAGCTGCGCGTCCACGTCGCCTGAACGGATGAGCGCACCATCGTGCACGCTTCTGCGGAAGAGCAGTCCGCGGTCTCGGGTGAGCAGCTCCCGTTGCTCGGTTGCGGAACGGGCGGCCAGCTTGAAGTCATCGTCCTCAGGTTCATAGGCCGCATCGAGGCCGAGGAGCCGCATCCGGCGCGTCAGCGTGCCGAGGTGTACGTCGAGCAGGAAGAGACCGGAGCTCGGCTGCGGTCGTTCCCGAGCTTCGACGTCGATCGCTGACGAGGCTCCGATGTGCGTCGTACGAAGTGCCTCGTGACCGATCCTGTGGCCGTCCACGGATGCGGCCCCGACTTCAGTCACCGGCACGCCCAAGACTTGCAGGAGATGTGCCACCGTTTCTGTGGGAGCGGCGTCACGGACGACATGGTCCCCCCGGTCTCGCCTGGGCAGCAGGGACCGAAGTGTGGGATCGACCTCGACGATGACTTGCGGCACCTGGACATCGTGCCTGCTCAAGTTGGGCGCTCGCTGGGCCAACTGGCTGAACGGTTCGTCGCATCGGGCTTCCGATGCGCGGCTCAGCGATTTCAGTGGGCTTTGGGCGCGTCCCGGCGGCCGGATCACGAAACCACGTCCCCCAACTCGCCTGGTGTGACCAGTCAGTGAGTAGGTCCTTGAGCCTTGCTCCACCGGCTTCGGAAGAAACTGCGGTCGATTCTGTAGTTGCGTCTGCCCCAGAACGCGAACACAGAGCCTTTCTACTTTTCGTATTTCCAGAATCGACCCTTGCCTCCGGCGATCCATTCCAGGGCTTCATCTATTCGCCGTTGTCGTGTGCTTTCAGTCTTGGCACTTTCAAGCCAAACGATGTAGTTCTTGCGGAATGACGCTGATTGGTTTTCGAAAACCTGTTTGGCACCGGAGTTTGTCGAAAGTGCTTCTAAGAAATATGCCGGAGTCTCCACTGGTTTGCTGTTCGGTGCAGCCTTGGCTGTCTTGTCGAGTTTTATGCCTTTGTCATTTAGATCCATCGCTTCTTTGAAAAAGCCTGCGAGCTCTTCATCTGATGGCAGCTCGGACATACTCGTGATTCTGCTCAAAAATCGCTGGCCCGGCTTTACCTTTTTGCCGCCTGCAAACCGGGGATCGTTCATGAATTCAGACTTTATGAATGTGAGCGAACAGTGGTTCTTAGCTGAAGCCAGCACGCACATGAAATCGTCTTTGTAGTCAAAATGCGGGATAGCCCACTTAATTGACTCCATTACATCGGGGCAGTTTTCATGTGTCTGCTCTCTCAGATAATTGAGGATTGGTCTGGCGAAATCCTCAGAGTTATCGATGTACTGGGTGACTTGAGGGTCAGCATTCTTGAGTGACATTTTGTATATTCTCATTCCGGTACATTGTTGATTTGCTAACTTGAGCGACGCTCTGCGGGCCGACTCGATCAGAGCTGCCCGGTCTGCTCGCGCCAGGCCCGCTCTTTCTGAATCCACGGGTTGTCCTGCGGAAACTCGTCGATCGACGGCACGCGGCGGATCTCGGTCTTGCTGCCCGCCGAGAGGGGTGCCCGCTTGGCCCATTCGACTGCCTCCTGAATCGACGCGACATCGAGAATGTAGTAGCCGTTGAACAGTACTTTGGTCTCTCCGTACGGGCCGTCAGTCACGACCGGCCTCTCGCCAGTGAAGTCGACCACGACCCCGTTATTCGCATCGTCGAGGCCTTCGGCGGCCAGCAGCACGCCTGCCCGGATCAACTCGTCGTTGAACTTGCCCATCGCTTCGAGGGTCTCGGTGAAGTCGACGCTCATGAAGCTGGCGAACGATTCGTCAGTCGCGCGCATGATCAGCATGTATTTGGCCATCGTGTACTCCTCGCTTCTGGAAGGTCGCTGTTCGACCTTCTCACCAAGAGGTCGATCGGCGCGGCCCCAGATCGACACACGCGGAAGAATTCTTTGCGCTTTCCGAGCGCGACGGTTCTCAACCCGGCAAGCGACGGCTAGCCCGGGCCCAGCTTGGCCTCTATCGCCGCCGGTCACGCGTGCCTCGCCTCTATGTGCCGGGCCCACTCGACGATCAGACCTAAGCCGTCCGTAAAGTTCGGGTCTTGCGGACGGTTAAGGAAGGCATGGAAAGCCCCGGGGAGCACGTGGTAATCCACTGCGACTCCTGCCTCAGAAAGCTCCTGGGCGAACTGGCCGCCAGACGCGCGCATTGAGTCGCGATCAGCGTCAATCATCAGCGTCGACGGGAAGCCTTGCAGGGCGTGTCCGCCGGGAAACGCGTCGGCTTCAGCCAGGGCGGTTCGCTTCCCCGCGTAGTGGAGATTCGTCAGGTTGAGAAGCGGTGGCGTGTGAACGAAACGGCGCTTGCCACGAAGGCGACTTCGCAAATGGCGCGATCGTTTCGGAAGCACGGCGTGGAAGAAACCGTAGGCGAAGAAGACGCCTGCGAGATCGTTAGCTCCGTCCTCCGCCAGACGAAGTACCGCGCCGGCTGATAAGCACGCACCGGCGCTTGCGCCGCCCAGAATCACCCCGTTGGGCGCCTCGCGCTGCACGTCCCGTACCACGGCAACGACATCGTGAATTGGGACCGGATAGTGGACGGCCGGGACTAGCCGGAACCCACTCGAAGACAGTTGAAGCTTCGAGATCGTCGCGAGCCGATATGCAACTGTGACGACCCGAAATCCCACTGCGGCCAGCAGCCGTGCGACGTCGTGCGACTCTGGTTGGTCGAGGCCGCCTTTGAAGAACCCGCCTCCGTGGATCCACACGATCGGCGTGGAACTTACGGGAGTCGTGCCGCTTGGCGGCGAATACCAGCGCACAGGTATCGGGCCGTGAGGTCCTTGGATCGTGCTGTCGATCGCGTTGACAGATTTCGAGATCTGGCCGAGTGGCTTCACATTCTCACTTTTCTTGTGCTGTCGTCGGCTCAACGGTTCTGACGCGAACTCGAGATGCGCTGGCCAGAAGAACAATCAATCGGGTAGATGCACGACGGGCGAGGCCGTGCTCGTTGAGCGGCCCCAGCCATACCGACGATGAGTCCGCCGATGAGCAGGACCATACCGAGGCCCCAATGGCGAAGGGAAAAATGAAAGTCGGGGGCGATGCTGGCAAAGGCCCAGCCTCATCCAACCAGGTTCCATACTCGGTGCCATAGAAGGCGAGCAAAACTAGTACAGCCAACCCGATCGCAGCGGTAAGCCAACTCGAAATTGTTTCGATTCCGTGGCGATCAGTTCGACGAGTGTAACCATGCGGACCAATCACCTTCTGGGTCGGTCGTTTGGCCTACCTCGATCAGATGTCCGTCTGGGTCGCGGATGTAGCACCGGATCTCGAACTGGTGCTGTTTCGGCGGCGTCAGGAAGTGGGCACCACGGGCGCTCCATTCGGTGTACTTGGCGTGGATGTCTTCAACACGGATATTGAGAAAACTGCTGACCCGGTCGGGGTCGCGTGGCGTCTCCAGGGTCACGGTCGGCTTGTCGTCGGTCGGGCCGCCGCCGATGTTGATGATGATGAAGGTATTGGCCAGCGCGACGTAGGTCAGCTCTCCGGATCTGAAAGCCACCGTGCCGCCGAGCACTTCGGTGTAAAAGCGTCGCGAGCGTTCGACGTCGTCCGACACGATGAAGTGGGCAACCATGATTCCTTCGCCGGGGCCTTTTCCGGGTTGCGTGATTTCGGCCATGTGACACCTCCACTTGTTGGGCCTCACACCCCACTTTCGGCGAGGCCTGAAGCCGATCTGCGATGACTGATGATTCCCCTCTTGTGCCGCTTCCACAAGAGTCGAGTTCGACTACGTGTGCTGACAGTCACTCCCTCAGAAGTTCAAACCGGCCTATCGTTGAGTGTTGGCCAGCGCGGAGATTCTGGTCCTCACTGCGAATGTCGCTTCAGGGCTGGGGCCAGTGGTCTACATGAGAGCCGTCGCTTTTGGTGCCGCCGCCGCCTTTCTCCAGATCTGATGCGGATGTGGCCAGCGGGTCGCCAGCTCGGTCGCCAGCTCGGTCGAGAGCCGATGCTTGCGACGGAGAATCGGGGCACACTAGTGGCGTGAGCGGAATCCCATGGGTGCTGCACGTCGATCTTGACCAGTTCATCGCGGCCGTCGAAGTGCTCCGGCGACCGGAGCTTGCGGGCAAGCCGGTCATTGTCGGCGGTCGGGGTGACCCCACGGAACGAGCTGTGGTGTCGACCGCATCCTACGAAGCCCGGGCGTTTGGCGTGGGTTCCGGAATGCCCCTACGTATTGCGGCCCGGAAAGTGCCCGACGCGGTGATCCTGCCCGTCGATCAAGAGGCCTACCTCGAGGCGTCGGAAGCGGTGATGGCCACCCTGCGCGCGCGGCCCGACGCCACCGTGCAGGTGCTGGGTTGGGATGAAGCCTTCATCGGCATTGAGTCAGAGGACCCGGAAGCCTACGCCCGGCAGGTGCAGGCCGCTGTTCTGGAGCGAGCTCAGCTGCATTGCAGCGTGGGCATCGGCGACACGTTGGTGAGAGCCAAGGTCGCCACCGGTTTTGCCAAGCCGGCCGGCGTCTTCCGTCTCACGGCAGGAAACTGGCTGGATGTCATGGGCAGTCGGCCCACCAAAGAGCTGTGGGGCGTGGGAACCAAGGTGTCGGGCCGGCTGGCAAAACTCGGCATCAAGACGGTCGCTGAGCTCGCCGCGTGCGACCCCGAGGAACTGGTCCCAGAATTCGGCCCCAAGATGGGTCCTTGGTACGCGGAGCTCGGACGCGGGGATGGCGCCAGCGTTGTGGACGACACCCCCTGGGTTGCCCGCGGGCATAGCCGAGAGATGACTTTCCAGCGCGACCTGACCGACCCCGCCCTGGTGGATGACGCCGTGAGGGAGCTGGCAGCGCACGTGCTTGAGGATGTTGTGGCCGAAGGACGGCCCGTGATTGGGCTGACCCTCAAGATTCGTTACGCGCCATTCATCACCACGACCCGCGCGAGGAAGATTCCCGACACTTCCGACGGGAACGAAATCCTCGCGCGGGTCTTAGACCTCGCAGCCGAAATTGAGGAGGGGCGTCCGATCCGACTCCTGGGTCTGCGGGCAGAAATGGCCATGCCCGACGATGCCCGAAAGGGACATACGCCGACGCGCGGCGGTTGGTGACGGCGCAAGATGGAAGGCGCTCAGGTGAGCGCGGATCCGATTTCCCGGGCGAACCGAACGATCCTCGCGGCATCCTTGCGATTCACGTCCTGATCCGGGTCGTAGATGGCGACGCTCCAGCCGCGGCATCCTTCCATTCCGGCTGCGGTCACGGCGACGTCGGTGAGTTGCTTCCAGCTGAGTCCGCCTGGCTCGTCCTCGACGCCAGGGACGCCCTGGGACGTGAACTCGTTCGGGTTGAGCACGTCGAGATCGATGTGCAGCCACCAGTTCTCCGCGGTCGCTCGCACATGAGCAACCGCCTCCCGTGCGACTCTCGACGGGTCCGCGGCGATCTCCTCGACGCTTCGCTGCCAGATGCCGCGTTCCCGCAACGATCCCACGTTGAACTGGCGCCGCCACTCTTCGTCCCGTGGGCCGAGCATCGCGAGGGCATCCGGCTCGATCGCCGGCAGCCTCGCTCTGAGCGATTTTGGCGCGAAGCGACCGGTCAGCCCGAGGAGCAGACCGATCTCAGCGTTCGCTGCTTCCCCATCCTCGGATACGTCGAGCGGCATGGTGTCTTCATGCCCGTCAATGAACAAGAGCCCGCCGGTGCCGACCGCGTCTCTGAGTGCGGTGACCGAGCCCAGCAGCGTCGAACAGTCGGCTCCGTAGACCACGGGACAGCGCCCGCCCCTGACAGCGCGGGCCACCCGATCGTTGAGCGCATCGGTCATGGCGGTGAGGGCGCCCTCATTCATCAGCCCCGAACCGGGAGCTCGGTCGGCGTTCGGCTCGGGCAGGTCAAGGTCTCCCGCGTCGTTCACACGGTGCATCTCGAAGGCATCGACGAAGCCTGCCGCTCGCAGTGCGCGTGACGCTCGTGTCAGATTGCCGGGCCGGCCGTACCCGTCGAATGGGACGCCGATCAGTTCCAGCTCCGCCATGGGCAACATCCTTCCGCGCAGGCGACTTGTCCCTACCGGCGGAATCGATCAGGATTCGAGAAGTGCGCCCTGGGCCGCGAGCCGTAGTGTGATGGTAGGCCGGGAGCGGCCACCCTACAACGACAAGGAGCAAGACATGGCTGAGAAGACCGCGGGGCTGTCCACCGAAGAACGTGAGGCCGTCAAGCAGCGCGCCGCCGAACTGCGAGCGCAGGAGAAGGCCGGGAAGAGCCGTGCCGCAGGGGAGCAGGCGGTCCGCGAGGCGATCGCCGCGCTACCGGATGAGGACCGAGCTCTCGCCGAGGGGATCGATCGGATCGTCTCCGAGGTGGCTCCGCATCTCGTTCCAAAAACCTGGTACGGCTTCCCGTCTTATGCCGACGCGGATGGGAAGGTCGTCGTGTTCTTCAAGGCAGCCTCGAAGTTCACTACTCGCTATGCGACGCTCGGGTTCGAGGAGTCAGCACAACTTGATGACGGCGACCTCTGGGTCACGTCATTCGCTGTGCTCGCACTGACCCCGGAGACGGAGCGGACGATCGCAGAGCACATCCGCAAGGCAGCTGGCTGACCTGTCGGATTCTCTGGGGGAACAGCACGGTCCTAACACGGGCCCGACTACTCGTCTCCGGAACCCTCATCGTTCGCCGTTTTCTCGATCCAGTCGATTGCCTCATCCGAGAGGAAGAACCCCTCCGGAAGGTTGTCCCCAACCCAGGAAGCATCGGCAGCGGGTTCGCCTGCCACGGCCGTGATCTGGTTCAGAATGCTTGGCGGCACGACGTCACCGTTGTTGTCGATCAACCATTGCTGGGTTGACGAGTCCAGAGATGGCCACCAGTCTTCAATGCGCATGGCGTCATTCTGACACCGCACGTGCGGTTGGGGACTCTCAGCGGGAAAATGATCCCATCAGTTCGTTCTACCGGGACGGAGTTTAAGAACCGCTCAGCCCCTGCAGCTCGCCGAGCAGTGCGAAGATCCGCTCGTCCATCTCTACCTGCGTCATGACGATGCAGATCGTGCCGTCGGGATCCACGAAGAAATCGGTGCCGAGGCCGCCGGACCAGCCGAACCGGCCACGGTGCGCACCATCCGTCACGACGGACACGCCGTATCCCCAACCGGTGTTCTCCCAGAAGCCGGGGAAGAAGCGGTCGGGTGCCTTCGCTGCGCTCTGAATTTGGTCGCGGCGCAGTTCGTTCCGCAGATCGGAGCCGATCAATCGGCCGTCGAGCAGCGCCCGAAGGAACGCGTGATAGTCGGCGATGGTCGAGACCAACTCGGAGTGACTCACGTCGAACGGTGCCGGTGCCACGTAGAAGCCGGCCCCGGCGGGTTCGGACTGCTCGAGGCCGTCGGCCCCGTGCCGGAATGCTGCCGGCAGCCGACGCGCTTGCTCGAGCGGGACGGTGAACCCAGTGTCTGTCATGCCCGCCGGCGTGAACACCGTCGCTTCCAGCACGTCCTGCGTGCTGCGATCGGTCACGCGGCCGAGCAGAATGCCCAGCAGTCCGAACGAGTGGTGGTAGCGCCATCCGTCGCCCGGATCGAACGCGAGCGGCAGAGCAGCGAGTGCGTTGAGCCAGTCTTGTGCACCGCGATCCACCGGCTCGGCGCCGGCCTCCACCCCGGCGTCGACCATCGCTTGCCGTAGGGGGGAGTCGGTGGTCATCATGCCGTAACCGGACTGGTTGGTGAGTAGATGCCGCACGGTGATCGGGCGGCGTGCCGGTCTCGAGTCCTCGAGCGGAGCGTCGGGGCGGACGAGCACGCGCGGCTCGGCCAGCTCGGGCAACCAGGTGGCGACCGGATCGTCCAGGGCGATCACGCCGTCTTGCACCAGACGCAGGGCCGCTACGGCGGTGATCGCCTTCGTCATCGACTGGATTCGAAAGATCGCGTCGGTTCGCAGCGGCATCCCGCCCGGAGCAGCGAGGCCGACCGCGACCGGCTCGCACTGCGCCCCGATAGTGGCGACGGCGCCGGGCATCGTGCCCGCCTCGACGTGACGGGTGAGGAGGTCGTGCAGGGCGTCGGACACGTGGTGCTCCTTCGTTGGAAGACGTTGCGTTGGCCCAGGATACATTTGCCCACAAGCCGGTTCTCCACAAGACACATCCCGTGCGGCGCAGTCCCTGAAACGGACTCACTACTGAATGGGAAACAGTTCAGCAACCGTTCGAAGTGCGAATCCGCCGTGCACGTCTCCAGGAGTCCCGGACCCTAGTCGGCGTGAGGTTTCGCAAAACCAGCACGCCAGCTCGGGATGCTCGGCTTCCATCCCAGAACCTGCTCGGCGCGCGTATTGTCGGCGCCGCGCAGCCGAGTCGTGTAGGCCACGCCCCAACCGCCGACGGCTAGCCGGGCGATGGCAGCCGGGAAATGTTTCGGCTCGGGCGCTCCAAGTTGCTCGGCGAAATAGGGAAGCCATGTGCTCATGGGCGCGGGTTCGTCGTCGACGATGTTGAACGGCCCCATTGCGTCGGATTCCAACGCTGCGAGAAGAGCGATTGCGGCATCGTGGGCGTGGATGAAGGAAAAGGTGGCGGTTCCGCCGCCCACGATGGGTAGCTTTCCGGCGCGGACATCGGCAGCGAAGGAGCCGTCCAATGCATACATGGTCCCGGGGCCATAGAGGTGGCCGAACCGGAGGATCACGCCGTTGGACTCCCGAGTCCGCGCCTCAAGCTCCTGCAGGGAGTTCAGAACGGGGCGGAACTGAGCCGGCGGCCGGGCCCAGAAGTCGTCGTCCTCCACTGCCAGGCCGGCAGCATCCGGGTCGTAGCCATAGGCGAGGCTTTGGGTGATCACGCGCCGCACTCCGACCTTGTCCGCCGCGTCTAGTAGGTTTCTTGCGCCCTTGGTTCGCAGGAGGTTGGTCGCCTCGAATTGGCGGGCCATCTTTCGAGGATCTACCTTGGGCGGGATTGCGGTGGCGAGGTGGACGACGGCTTCGGGGCGCGAACGCTCAAGCGCCTGCACAACCGCGTTCCGATTCAACAGGTCGGCGATCGCGGCCTCGCCACCGAGCTCGCGCACTCGCGTTGCCCCTTGTTCTGTTCGAACCAGCCCGATGGTTTCGTGCCCGCTCGAGGTGAGAAGGGGCAGGATTTGACCACCAAGCACACCGCTCGCGCCAGCAACAACGATCTTCATGGGGTCCTCACTTTCTTGCCGAACCTTTGATGTCAGGGTGACTGACATGTGTTACGCTAGCACACATGTCAGATATGCTTACAACTCAGGTGCTGGATGGCCCTGGTCCAGACGCGAATCTGGGGTACCTGTTTCGTCTTGCCCATCAGCGTTTCCGCGCGCGGCTGGGCGACGCATTGGCAGACGTGGGGCTGTCCACGCAGGAGTACTCGATCCTGAGCCTGTTCGAGACCCGCGAGGAGCTCTCCACGTCCGAGCTCGCCCGCCTCGCACAGGTCACGCGGCAGACGATGCACACCGCGACCCGAGCGCTCGAGCAAGCCGGTCTACTTGAGCGACGAGCGGTGAACAAGAGGCTCGTCTTGATGTGGCCCACGCGCAAGGGCCGCGCCCTGCTCGCGTCGGCGACCGCACAGGCCAGGGCGATCGAACATGCGGCATTCGTCAGCGTCAGCGACGATGACGAACGAACGATTCGGGCGTGGTTGTCCCATCTCGCCGTGGTGTCTGCCGCCGATGAGAGCAGCGCGAAATGAGCGGGCACAACCACCTGGACGACCGCATCCGTGAGGCGGAGCGGGAGCTTTTTGCGAACCTCGGAGTCGAGGTGGACGAGTCCATGCATCGGCTCTCACGAAGCGGAGTGCGAGTGCGGATGCTCTCACATGGGAGCGGCCCCTCGGTCGTTCTGCTGCACGGCGTGGCATTGAGCGCCGCGGTTTGGGCCCCCTTGTTCGTCGCTCTCCCCAACCTCCGCCTGCACGCCGTGGACCTGCCGGGCCACGGCCTGTCCGACCCGATGACCTTCACGCGTGGAACGGTGCGACAACAAGCCCGGGGGTTCGTCGAAGACATCCTCGACGCATTGGAACTGGACGCAGCGCCTGTGGTCGCCCATTCCCTGGGCGGCATGTTCGCGCTCTGGCACGCCGCCACCGGCTCACGGCGGATCTCACGACTGGTCGTGACCGGTGCCCCAGCCGTCGCGCTTGCGGGCACGCAAGTGCGGATGCCGCTCGCGCTGCTGGACGTCCCCGGGCTGGGTGAGGTGATACTTCGGACGCCGATGCCGGCACGCGCCTATCAGCTCTTGCTGAAGCGAGCCCTCGGACGGGCCGAGTCGGCGGCACTGCCAGAACAACTCGCCGCGGCCCTCTCGCTCTCCTCGCGCCGTGCGGGGAACGCGCGATCGGTGGCGAGTGTCATGCACGCGATCAACCACTTTCGCACGCCCCGCGCCGAGAGCGCGCTCAACGAATCGGAACTCGCCGCGATCATGACGCCGACGACCTTCGTCCTTGGGCAGAACGACCCTTACCTCACCATCGAGCGCGCACGAGCCTCGATCCGGCGGATTTCGAACTCCACCCTCCACCAGATGAACGCGGGGCATGCACCCTGGCTCGCCGACCCCGCGGGCGTTGCACGGCTCATCGGCCACGCCCTCGCGACCCAGTCCTAGTAGCACTGTGTTACCTCGGCGCTCGACGCTGGCGCTCGGAGTCTGGACGGCGCGTGCACTTGCTCGGTCGATAGCCGAGGACGAGAGCTTCATTCTGCCCGTGAGCGGAACCATGTGGGTAACAGCACGCCCGGATCGGCCGGGCTTCTACGTTTTGGGCGGCTTCGGAGGGTTGGGATGCACCACACCGTCGGTCGGCGCGGGAAGCACACTGCCGTCCAAAGTCACGAGCGCCGGTAGTTGAACATCCAGCTGTCCCGGCCATGGTTGTGGTGCACCGGGTGTAGGTGTCGGCTGCGGCGTGGTGGGCTGGCTGATCGTCGCGCCCGGCACCGGAGGGATCGGTCTTCTCAGCGATGCGTCGACGAGGTGCGCTAGTGAAGGCGCGTCATCCACCCGGGGCACCCCCATCGACGGCAGGCCCAGGAGATCGATGATCGTTTTGGGAATGGATGCGTGCGAATGCCATTCCGGGTCGATGCGCTGTGGCACCATGCCGCCGAACATGACCAACGGAATCCGCGAGCCGCCGATGATGGAGAATCCGTTCGGATGCAGCTGATCGGGAACCGTTTCGATGACCGGGGTCGGGACCGAGTCGGCGTAACCACCCCAATCGTCCCAGGTAAGGATGAACGTGGTTTCTTCCCAGCCGCCCCCGTCAATGACCGCCTGGACTCGGGACCAGACCAGGTTCTGCCCTTTGGTCACATAGCCGGGGTCGCTCACGTGCGGCGGATGCTCGTCGTAGCCCGCCGGACTCCAGACGTAACAGACCTGCGGCAGGGTTCCCGCCTTCGCCATCGGAATAAACGCGTTCGGTGGAAACACGTTCGCATTGCCCGGTGCTTCACTCAGGCTCTTATAGAACTTCGTCGGGTACCCGCTTTGGTCGGGGAACGCAGCCCAGGACACCTTCGCCGCTTCCGCGACTGTGAAGATCGAGGGGATATCCCAAACCGGGCCCGGGCCGACGAACGGCGGATTCTTCAGCGTCGGCATCTGTCCGCCAACGGCGAGCATATGCCCCGGCGTGGAATTCGAACCAGGCCCGAAATGGTGATCGCTGAACACGAATTGCTTCGCCAACCAGCTGTAGAAGGGGATCACCGAGTCATTGTCAATCTGTGCGGCCACTGCTGGATAGTCGCCCATTGCATAGTGCACCCAAGCGTTGCGATCATGTGGCTGATCAAAATTCGGCGGTATGGCCAGAAGGTTGCCGTGATCGGCCACGTCGGCACCCCATGCCGCCATGGTCGGAAAATAGAAATCCGTGGTCTTGTTCTCCTGGAGGAACACGATCACCCGATGCCCAGATTTTTCCGCAGACATCACATCCCCTTCATACGGCCCGGCACGAGCGGTCCGCGATCCCAGCGAACCATGCCGGGCCGCAGATGGCCAGAGTGTGAAGGCTAAAAGCGAGGACGCTCGTTGGCTCGTCGAGAATCAGAAGCCGTGGCTCAGTCGCCAGGGCACCGCGATGTGGCGCAGTGCTACTGTGCCGAGATGGCAAGTGTCCTCGCATGGGTCTCACAGTCCGGTGTTGTGCAGGGGGTAATCATCGGCGCCACCCTCGCATTTCTGACGGCGATCGTCATCTTGAACCTCGCGGCACGGGCCATCACAACGACCGTCAATGGCTGGAGCAGCATCCGCACATGCGGCCAGCCCGGGAACGGGATCCTCGTACGGGCCGCCAGTGCGAAAGCACTCCCTGCCGTCAACGTGTTCGAAGAGGCGGCGTACTGGACGACCATGAAGGACGGCTCAGGGCAGACGCTCAGCGGCGGGCACGAGTACGTGCTGCATTTTGCGGCCGGGCAACTCCCACCGAATGATGCTTTCTGGTCGCTCACGATCACGGATGTCGTGGGATACATGGTGAGCAATCCGATCGGCCGCTCGAGCTTCAACGATCGTTCGAATCTCGCCGAGAATGCGGATGGTTCGGTCGACATCTACCTTCAGCACGCGGCTCCGACCGGGCACGAGCAGAACTGGCTGCCCACTCCTTCCGGCAAATTCAAGCTGATGCTCCGCGCGTATCTGCCCGGAGCGGCAGTTCTCGATGGCACCTACCGAGTGCCACCAGTGCTCAAGGCAGCGTGAGATGAACCGCCTCATTCTGAAATACGGATACCCCCTCACGGCCGTGATCCTGGTGGTCTTCGCGTGGGTTGTCTTTCAGCGGATCACTCACGGGAGCGACTTGACCCTGCTGATCGTCGCGGCAGTGATCGTGTGGGTATTCGGCACGTTGGCCTTCATCTACTTCTGGCCACGAATCACTGTCACGGGTTTCAAGAGAGCAATTGTCAATCGTGGATTCGGTGGCGGCCCGATCCCCGTGAACACCTTGTACGCCGAGCCCACGATCTCTTCAACGTCGGCGTCGACCGGGAGCTTGATGGGAACCGGGACCGACGACGTGCTCTACGTCGCAGGCTGGCTCGATGTGGGGGAGGGGGCGCTCGTTCTGCATGTGCCCGAGATGGATGGCCGGTACTACAGCGTGCAATTCACTGATCCGTCGAGCAGCGCCAATTTTGCCTATGTCGGCAAACGTACGACGGGAACCAAGGCCGGCGACTACCTTCTCAGCGGACCCGGTTGGACGGGAACGGTGCCGAACGGCATGACCCAGATCGCTTCGCCACACAATTCCGTGCTCGTCATCGGTCGCGTCTTCGTCGAGAGCGACAGCGATCACCCGACCGCGTACGCGCTTGCGCAACAGATACAGCTCGCTCCGCTGACTTCATAGCGGCTCGTCGTGATGGGGAACGAGGATCGCCTGAATCGCGGGTGCGACGACGGCGACGAGCCTCTCGGTATCGGCTTCGACCAGGACGGGGACGCCGATGATGCGCCGGCTGGTGACCAGACCGACGAGCATCGACGAGGCGAGGCCCGCCCTGAGGGCGGCGTCGGAGTTTTGGCCGGCGCGCCCTTTCGTCCCGTCCAGAAGCCGGGATTGGATGAAATCGGCCAACTGCGCGGCGGCCCGATCGTGGACGATCGCGCCGCGCAACATCGCCATGAGTGGCTCCGATTCGTCGGCCGGGCCCTCCCACGCACTCAGATAGGCACGCACAACACGCTCGCCGAGATGCGCATCCGGTCCCTCGAAGGCCGTGTCGAATCTCTCCAGTGCAGACTGCGGAACGGCCATGACAGCGGCGAAAAGTTCGTCCTTGGAACGGAAGAACTGCATCACCTGGGACGCGTCGACGTTCGCATCCGCTGCGACAGCGCGGATGGTCGTGCCGTCGAATCCGTCGACTGCAAACCGCGTCCGGGCCGCCTCGAGCACCGCCTGACGTGTGTTCGACGTTCCGGGGCGCCGGCCCCGACGCTGCTTGGGGGCGGAATCCTCCGGAATCGTCATGTGTCGAATATAGCGCTACCTGTGACGTTTCTCAACGCTTGTTGAGTTTAATGCGCAGGGAGCGTACGCTCGCATCGTTGGAAGAGCCCGAACCGGGCGAAGGAGACAAGAGGAGCTCGTTGTGAGCGAAGACCAGAAGATCTACACACCGTCCGGCCCGCTGCCGCCCGCGAGGACAGGGCTGTTGACCGAGTTCGATCCCGGCACCCGAATCCTGGAGGCGGGATTCCAGATCGCACCACCATTCCTTCCACTCCCGGTCGACATTGTCTTCGAGAAGGACGTTGCCGTTCGGATGCGAGATGGCGTGACGATCTACGTCGACATCTTCCGTCCGGCTGGCACGGAAAAGGTTCCCGTGATCGTGGCATGGAGCCCGTATGGCAAGGCGCAGGGCACCTCCCCGAGCGTCATGGGCGTCTTCGGACTGGTTGGCCTGTCGAACGGCATCGTCTCGGGACTCGAGAAGTTCGAGGCTCCGGACCCCGCGTATTGGGTCGCCCAGGGATATGCGATCTGCAACCCCGACATCCGCGGCACCGTGGATTCAGGAGGCGACAGCGTGCTGTGGGATCGTCAAGATGGCCATGACGCCTACGATCTCATCGAGTGGCTCGCGGAGCAGGAGTGGAGCGACGGCAAGGTTGGCATGAGCGGTACCTCCTACCTCGCCGTCTCGCAGTGGTTCACCGCCGCCGAGCAGCCGCCGCACCTCGCAGCGATCAACCCGTGGGAGGGTGTCAGCGACGTCTATCGCGACCTCGTGATGCGCGGCGGGATGCCCGACACTGGCTTCGCACGCCAGCTGCAGGAGGGCAGCTTCTTCGGCAAGAACCAGAAGGAGGACATCCTCAGCGAGGTCGAGCGGTACCCCCTCGTCAATGAGCTGTGGCAGAACAAGATCCCCGAATTTGACAAGATCACCGTGCCTGCATACGTCGTCGCCAGCTATTCGAACACGCTGCATACCGCTGGCACGTTCCGCGCTTGGCGGCGCATCGCCTCGGAGGAGAAATGGCTACGCATCCACAACGGACAGGAATGGCCCGACTACTACGACGAGGCGAACCGGGAGGATCTGCGCCGCTTCTTCGACCGCTACCTGAAGGGCGAGGACAACGGATGGGAGCAGACGCCCCGTGTGCGCTACTCGGTCCTCGACCTCGAAGGCGGTGACCAGGTCGGCGTCGTCGCCGACGAGTTCCCGCCTGCGAACGTCGTCTCGACGAAGTTCTACCTCGACGGCCGCACCCGTCGTCTGATCACGGAGGCCCCGACGGACAAGGTTCCGGCGGCCTATGTCGTCGCGTCGAACCCGAACGCCGTCTCGTTCATCACTGCCTTCGACACCGAGACGACGCTGGTCGGCTACCCGAAAGCCCACCTCTTCGTCGAGGCACGCGATTCCGACGACATGGACCTCTTCGTTCTCGTGCAGAAGCTCGACGCTCACGGCACTCCGCTGGAAGCATTCACCACGCCCAATCACAGTGCGATGATCCACGACCTCACCGACCACGGCGCCACGATCCTGAAGTACAAGGGATCTGACGGGCGTCTGCGTGCGTCGGCCCGTCATCTCGACGAGACCCTCTCGACCGATGAGGTGCCGGCTCACACCTTCGACCGGGTCGAGAAGCTCTCGCCCGGGGAAATCGTGGAGATCGAGATCGACCTCTTACCGGTCGGCCTGAAGTTCTACCCCGGAGAGCAACTCCGATTCATCGTCAGCTCGCGGAACCTCCTGGGCACGCTGATGCCCGCGATCGAGGAGTACGTCGGAGCGAACAGCGGGCAGCACGTCATCCATACCGGTGGCGAGCACGCCTCCTACCTGCAGCTACCCGTGCAGAAGGCCTAGTCGATATTGGCGCTTCGCGCATCCGGACTCACGATCCTCGAAACGCTTCAACGCGGGCCTAGGCGGCCGGCCCCGCCCCCAGCGTGACCGTCGCCGTGGCGGTGGCACCGGACGCATCCACCCAGGTGAGGGTCACACTCTGGCCCGGGGCGCAACCGGCCAGCAGCGAGGTCAGGTCGGATGCCGAGGTGATTGCCGTGCCGTTCAAACCCGTGATGGTGTCGCCGGCTGCCAGTCCGGCGTTCGCGGCCGCCGTTCCTTCGATGACCCCGCCGATCGTCGCTCCCGGCACGGTCGACCCCGGCATGCCAGCGTTGTCGCCGAAACCGTTTCCATCACCGGATGCCGAGGCGCCCGTTGACGGCATCACCTCGACGCCCAGGAATGCCGGGTAGCCGAGCGTGACCTGAGACGAGGCTTGCCCCGCCTCAATCTGGCCCGCGATCGACAGCGCGGTGGAAATGGGAATGGAGTAGCCGGCTACAGCGCTGCCTCCTGTCTCTGCAGCAGTGTCCATCCCGATGATCGAGTCGCTCGCGTTGTAGAGCGGCCCACCCGAGTCACCGGCCTGGATGTTGGCGCTGGATTCGATCAGTCCATTCAGGGTTTCGGATGCCGCTGACCCCTCCGCCTGCGTCGTGATGGTCTGGTCGAGGGCGGTGATCGTTCCGGTAGCGGCTGAGGGCGTCCCTCCGACTCCGCCGGCATTGCCGACCGCGGTGACGGCGCTTCCGACCGAGACGTTCGCAGAACCGTCGAAGGCGGCGGTCTGCAGCCCGGAGGCCCCCGAGAGTTGTAGGACCGCGATGTCGTCCGTGGCATCCGTTCCGACGACGGACGCCGTGTAGATCGCGCCCGTCGAGACGACAATGACGCTAATGCTTGTCGCTCCCGCCACGACGTGGTTGTTGGTGAGGATCTCACCGTTAGGCGTGACCACCATGCCGGTCCCCATGCCCTCCGCGTTGTCGTAGGTGAGCTGTGAGGTCACGTCGACGACGCCGACCTGTTGTGTGGCGGTGGCGGCTACGGGGGAGGTGCTGTCCGACCCGCCGGTGCCCGCGCCGGAGTAGGGATCACCATACCCGAACGAGAGACCGCCATAAGACGGCTCGCTGTAGAGGGCGGCGCTGCTGAAAACGGTGCTCGTGGTGGGCGGGACTGCGCCGAAAGCTGTGGCAACCCCGACCCCCGAACCCATGGCGAGGGCGGCTGCGGCCACAGCCGAGAGTACGGCCAGTTGGCCGGGCCGCCGAAAGCTCGTGCGCATGCGCGTGCTGGTGAGATCGTCCGTTGTGTTCATCATCCTGACCCATTCGCGCTCGAGGATTCTTCATTGATTGCGTCAGCACACTCCCCGACGCTATGCGAACCCTATGAGCGGGTTTCAAATTGGTTGGGAAGTACCCACCGGCACGCCTGATGAGAGCCAGGACCGATTCTTGTTCTCGCCGTCGGTTTCGTCGTTCTTAGATTTCCGCTTTGTCTTGACTATCCCGCGATGTATGAGGAATAGGATTCCGCCATGACCAGCGAGGAGATCGGCAAGAGCGAAGTTCAGAAGCCAGCCACGGGCGCCGCGTCACACGTCGACGCCGCCTGGGCGCTGCCGGAAGCCATGACCGGCAGGGCAAGCCCCGCGAAAGCGGCGGTCGGCGACAAGCCGGTCTTCGCCTACATCGCCAGCCTGCCGCAGCCGCAGCGCGGCATCGCTGAAGCGGTCGATGCGCTGGCAGCCAAGACGCTGCCCAACCTGCAGCGCTCCGTGAAGTGGGGCATGTCGTACTACGGCGTCGGCGACGGATGGAGTTTTTGTTGCGGAGGATTCGCCGGCCACGTCAAGCTCATGTTCATCAACGGAGCGGCGCTCGAGCCAGTACCGCCGGTGACGCCGGTGGGAATGGGTAAAACGACGCGGGGTGTGGAGCTCGAGTCCGTCGATGACCTCGACGAACGCCAGATCGCCGCGTGGATGAAGCAGGTCGCATCCGTGCCCGGTGTTGGCGGTAAGAAGCGCTAAACCCTGGGCGAAGGGTCGAAAGCATACTTTGTGCGCGGACGGAATGTCGAGCCTTCGCCTGATGTTGCAACTGACATGACCATTCGCGACATTCCCTTCATGACTATGGAGGGCAACGAGACCTCGCTCGCCGCATTCGACGGTAAGGCGCTGTTGATCGTCAACGTCGCGTCGCGATGCGGGCTCGCCCCGCAGTACGAAACGCTCGAGACGCTGCAGCAGCAGTACGGCGAACGCGGACTCCAAGTTCTGGGCTTCCCAAGTAACCAGTTCTTGCAGGAACTCGGTTCGAACGACGCCATCAAGGAGTACTGCTCCACGACGTATGGCATCACTTTCCCGATCTTCGATCGTGTGCGAGTGAATGGGCGTCATGAGCACCCTCTCTATGCCGAGCTGAAGAAGACCCCGGATGCGGACGGCAAGGCGGGCAAGGTGCAGTGGAACTTCGAGAAGTTTCTGGTGACTCCTGCCGGTGAGGTCCACCGCTTCCGCCCGCGCACGGTGCCCGACGCCCCGTCCGTCATCGCTGCGATCGAGGCGAGTCTGCCCTCCTGAACCGCCGAGTGAGTCGCGGGTGATCGTCACGTTCAGGAGAAAATGCGCCGGGCGGACTCGAGCGTTGCCGCCCATTCGCTCGTAGCAATGGCCGCGATGTAGCCGTCGGGGCGCACGAGGACGATCGCGTCGCTGGTGACGCCGTAGCGCGAACGCACGGTGCCGACCTCGTCGACGAGGGCGCCTCCACGGTTCGCTGGCCCCGAATCGACAATCTCGAACCGCCGCAGATCAGCGCCCAGGGGCGCCCACGAGACCGCGTCGACCGCCAGCTTCGCGCGCTCGCCGAAGACGAGCAGAGTGAAGTGCGGACCGCGGAAGGCGTCGAACAGGCGATGGACTTCCGCGCCAGCCTGAGTGCCGGTGTTCACCCCGAGGCATTGCGCGTCGGGCGCCCGGTCGCCGACGTGCAGAGTCGTCGTGGACATCGCATCGATGCTCGCGAGTGGCCCGCCGAGGTAGCTGAGCGACAGCTGCCGCTCCTCGTCGCCGCGCTTCAGCCCGCTCACGCTGCTGACGCCCCCGCGTTCGATACCGTCGTAGAGCTGGCTCGACCGAGCGAGTACGTGCGCCGCGATGGGGCGACGTTCCTCCTCGTAGCTGTCGAGCAGCGCTGTCGGGGCGCCGGCGATGACCTGTCCGAGTTTCCAGCCGAGGTTGTAGGCATCCTGCACGCCTGTGTTGAGACCTTGGGCACCGGCCGGCGTGTGGACATGCGCCGCATCGCCGACCAGGAATACCCGGTCGTTTCGGTAGTGCTCGGCCAGCCGCACATTGGGTCGGAAGACCGACGTCCAGGTGACGTCTCGAAGCGTGTAGCCGGTGAGCGAACGGAATCGCTCGACGAGGGCGCTCTCGGCGAGGTCGACTTCCTCGTCGGGATTCAACCGCATCATGATCTGGAACTGATCACCGTGTGGCAGGGGGCAGGCGCCGACGCCGCGACCTTTCGACTTCGCCCACATGTGCCACCGGTTTTGTGAAAGCCCCTCGACGCTCGCGTCGACGATGAGAGTGCGGTCTTCGGCGTTGGTGGAACCGATGAAGCCGATGCCGGCACCCTTGCGGACGACGCTCGAACCGCCGTCGGCTCCCACGAGATAGCGAGAGCGAACTGTCTCGCCGGTGCTGAGAGTCGAGGTGACGCCAGCCTCGTGCTGCTCGAATCGTTCGAGGGCAACTCCGAAATCGGGGGAGACGCCGAGACGTTCGAGTGCCCGGTGAAGGATGGCGTCGGTGCGGAACTGGGGGAGGAGCAGGATGTTCGGATACGGGATATCGTCGGTCGCCGTCGTGTGCTTCTGCATGCGCCAGGGGATGGTGAAAGGACCCAGGTGGAGGCCAGTGAGCGGGTAGTCCGAGCCCTGTGATTTGGCGTCGGTGATGGCGCCGAAGTCGTCGAGTATCTCCTGCGTGCGCGGCTGCACGCCTTTCGCGCGTGAGCCGTCGAAGGCGTGTGCCGCCTTGTCGATTACGCGGACATTCGCGCCGCGCCTGAGGAGGTCGACCGCGAGCGCCGATCCACTCGGTCCGGCCCCGGCAATGAGTACGTCGATGTCGTTCGTGGCGTTCTCCACGATGGTCCCCCTTTTTTGGCTACAGTGTATCCGTATTGGCTACACTGTATCCGAAAAGGACGGGATGCGGAAGGATGGGGTAATGCAGATCGATGGTCCGGACGCCGCCGAAACCTCCAGGCCCGGTCGGCCGTCGATGCCACGCGAGCAGATCGTCGCGGCAACGCTGGAACTCGTCGACGAATACGGCGCCGATGACTTCAGTCTGCGATCCCTTGCAAAGCGCCTGCACTCGAGCACCGCGACCCTGTACCGCCACTTCGCCAGCAAGGAGGTGCTGCTCTCCGCCGTTGGCGAACTTGTGCTCGGCGAGGTGAGTGAGGCGCTCTCGCGGCAGCCTGGCGGCGGAACGGACGGAACCGAGTCGGGCGATGCGCCCCGGTCCGACTCCCTGTCCGGCATCGCTGGCGACTCCACGGACGACCGCTGGAGGAAGGATCTCGTCACCGCGGCAGATGCGCTCTACCGCGTGTTCGAGGCGCACCCGCACATGGTCGCGGTGCTGGGTGACGGCATCGCGCTCGGTCCGAACGCCCTCGTGCTCCGGGAGCATGTGCTTGCAGGGCTCATTAGCGGTGGATTCACGCCGCAGATCGCGAGCAAGGCATTCACTTCGGTCATGCATTACACAATCGGGTTCTCCGCCCAACTGGGACGACCGGACCCGTCGTCCGGCGATTCCGGTCGTGAGTTGCAAGAGTTCTTCGCCAAGCTCGACCCAGTCGTGTTCCCTGCGGTCACGGCGTCAGCCGCGTTTCTCCCCGTCGTGCTGCGCGATGAGTTCCACTTCGGGCTGACCTGCATCATCAGTGGGCTCGAGCCTCTGCGGCGCCGCGAGGGGGCGCATCCTCGGAACCGCTCCTGAGGTGCCGCCGTTCGGAACCGATCTCGGAGAAAGACAAGTCAGCGAGTAGCATCGACGCCAATCGGAGGTGTCGGCGTGCGAAAGATCGTGGTGTACGAGTTGTTGTCCCTCGACGGGGTTGCCGAGAACCCAGACAGTTTTTTCGCCGACTGGGATGACGCGATGGACGCCAACCTTGCCGCAGTGATCGCGACACAAGACGCGGTCATTCTCGGTCGGCGGAGCTACGCCGAGTGGGCGCAGTTCTGGCCGAGCAGTGAGATCGAGCCATTCGCGACGTTCATCAACGGGGTCAGGAAGTACGTCGCGACGTCGACCCCACTTGACCAGGACTGGGCCAACGCGACTGTGATCGATGACGGGCTGGTCGATTTCATCCGAGACCTCAAGCAGCAGGATGGAGGCGATGTCGGCGTGCACGCAAGCATCTCGGTCGCGCAGTCGTTGCTCGCCGCTGACGTCGTCGACGAACTCCGGCTCGTGATCGCGCCGAAGATTGCCGGCCGCGGACGACGCCTCTTCGATGGCTTGCCGTCGATTCCGCTCGAAACGATCAGAAGCGAGATGTCGCCGACTGGCTCTCTGCTCGTCGACTATCGCGTTGTGAGGCTGGTGATGTGATCGAAGCTGCCGCTTTCGAGATTCGTGCATGGCAGCATGTCGTGCACTTAGTCACGGAATCCTTTCCTCCGGCAGACCCAGTGGCTGCCTTGCAGGCGGCGATTCGCGGCGACAGGCAGGACTCGTCGCTGATGGTGCCCTTGGTTTTCACAGGCATATATGCGGGCCCCATTGACTTGACTGTCGAGGCCCTCGATGCGAGACCGGAGACAACCGCGCCAGGGTGGGAAGACATCCACGAGCTGTCCCTGATGCTCCCGGAAGGACGGGCCTACTTCAGTGATTTGGCAGACTTCGAAGAGAAGGATGTCGGGACAATCAGGGGTGATGAGAAGGGCAGCTACCGTGCGCGGCTCCACGCCACCGGGCGGGACGCGGCCTATGACGCCGTCGTGGAATCAATCTTCGAGCGGCACCTAGTGCAGTTTTGGAAGGAACCGCCATCACCCGTGTCAGTTCTGTCGTCGGAATCAAAGCAGGGCCGGACCCTTCCGCGTTTCATCGAAATGTGGCAGGCACCGCCCGCCGCCACGCACCGCACCGAATCGCTACCCATTGCCGTGCGTGCTTCGGAATCGCCTGGCCCTCCGCGTGAGGCCCCCAGCGTGTCAGCGAACCGGTACGTACTGAGCGGCGATGATTCCCGAGTCGTAGCTCTGCACCTCGAGTAGGCGTAGGCCGACGGGATGGGGTGTGCGCAGCCGAATCTCGGCGTTGCCCACCATGAACGGATGGATGCCGGCGTGAATCTCGTCGACCAGCCCGGCGTCGACGAGCGTGGCGGCCAATTCGCCGTAGCCGTGGGAGACGATCGAGTCGTACTGGTCGCGGAGGCGCCGCACCGTCTCGGCCACGTCTCCCTCGATGAGTGTCGCGTTCCAGTCGAGCGGACCCGAGAGCGTGCGGGAGGCCACGTACTTGGGGAGCGCGTTGTAGTGCGCGGCGAAGCCACGGTCGTCGGTCTGTGCCGGCCAGTACTCGCGAAAGAACTCGTAGCTCTCCCGACCGAGCAGGACTGCGTCGGCACCGAAGACAAGTCTGTCGGAGGCTCGCTGCACCCCGGGGTCATTCGGATCGAACCAGCGCTCCATCTGGTCGAACACCCCGTCGAGAGTCATTTCAAAGGAGACCGTCACTTTTCCCATGCGCCCAGTATTTCCCGATCCTCTCCGGATGTCTTGGCTCTTGCGCCGACCAGCCCAGGCAGCCACATCCGCCGCGGCACAGCTGTGCCACCGCAGTACGCTGGGTCATCCAACACGATCGTGAGGAGCCCCCATGGCAGCGAAGCAGCCCGCGATGTCGCCGTCCGACCTGCCGGTCACGGAGGTGCTCGACCGGGCCACGGGTCCCCGGCGTGCCGAAGCCGACGAACTGCTTGCTCTCTTCAGCGAGATCAGCGGTGAGCCGCCGGTCGTGTGGGCGGGCCGCATCATCGGTTTCGGTGAGTTCGAGTATCGCTATCAGAGCGGGCACGGCGGCCGCTCACCGTTGCTCGCCTTCGCACCAGGCCCGACAAAGCACACGATCTACCTCCCCGAGAACTTCTCGGAGCGCTGGCCTGATCTCGTGGCCAGGCTCGGCAATGCTCGCGCGAGCAAGGTCTGCCTCTACCTCACGCGGTTGACGGGAGTGGATCGCGGCGCGCTGCGCACGCTGCTTGAACTCTCGCTCGCTGAGGCGCGATCGCAGGCGCTCTGAGCAGCAAGCGTTGCGCGTGTGCGATTCCGCGGATGCGGTTCACTTCGTCACTGAGGATCTGTCGAGACTTCTTTCATTGGCGCCGCCACGCGCGTAAGTTGAGTTATATCGCGATTGCGACAGTGCGGCCGCGGCGGAGACTTCACGGAGGTGCAACTCATGGACATCCTGTTCGGGATGCTGTTCTCATTCGCAGCCATCATTGCCATCGCCGCTCTCTCCTGGATTGCCTTCTTTTTGATCGTGCGGATGCTGTATCGCCGCATCCGCCGCAGTCGCGCGGTCAACGGGGCGGTCTTGAAGAGTCGCGCGCAGATGAGTTGGGGTCCACGACGCAAGGTCTTCGCGTTGCAGCTGCAACTCGACGAGGCCCTCGACAGCGGACGGGCGGCCATCGATCTCGCCGTTCGCAGTAACGGCCGTCGCGGCGACCTTCCCCGGTTGTTCCGGCGCATCGAGGCGGAGGGGGCCGCGCTGCAGGCGCAGCTACTTCTGATGGAGAGCGAGACGGATTCCGGCGCACTGACCGATGAGCTTGCGGCAGCGGGCCTGGCGGTCGACCAGATCTCCGACATGATCCGCGAGCTGCGGGCAGCCGTCGCCGACGGGCTCAGCGACTCCACCGGGGCTGCGCTCTCTTCCCTTCGTGCCGAGGTCGACCTCGAGGTGACTGCCCTGCACGCGGGTCTGGTGGAGTTGGCGCACCTGAATGGCGGCGACGCACGCGCCGACACCACCACCCAGTACCGATCGAATGATCCTTTCCAGACCAGAGGAGTCCAGTGATGAGCGACAACACCGCACGGATGCGCACCATCTTTCGCACCAAGACCTCCAAGGCACTCAACCGCATGGAGGACCCGCGCGACGCCCTCGACGACAGTTACGAGCAACAGGTGAAGCTGCTCCACCAGGTGCGCCAAGCCGTCGCCGAAGTCGCCACGGCGAAGAAGCGGATCGAGCTGCAGGGCGAGGAGATGGGCGCGCGCTACGGGCGCCTGGGCTCTCAGGCTCAGGAAGCGATGGAGCAAGGGCGCGAGGATCTCGCTCGCGCTGCCCTCGAACGCCGCGCCGGGCTCGAAGGACAGGTGGGCAAGCTGCAAGCGCAGCACAGCTCGCTGCAGAACCAAATGTCCCAGCTGCAGGAGCGGGAACGTCGGCTGGCCGAGCAGATTGCCGCGTTCCGCGTCGAGAAAGAGACGATGAAGGCCACCTACAGCGCCTCCGAAGCACAGGTTCGGGCGAACGAGGCAGTTGCGGGGATCGGCGCGAACATGAACGATATCGGCGCCAGCCTCGATCGGGCGCGTGATCGCGTCGCCCAAATGCAGGCCCGAGCGCAGGCCACCGACGAGCTGCTGTCCAGCGGCGCCCTCCAGGACCTGACGGCGGCGCCGGATGCCGACATCGAGCGCCAGCTGGCCGAGTTGGCGTCACGTTCCGACATCGAGCGTCAACTCAAGGCAATGAAGTCGAATGGGACCAGTGCGCCGGGAGGTTCTTCCGACGGATGGCTCAGTATCGGGCAGGGGCCGACGGCGCCGTAGCGGCGCCACGGAACTACGCAGAAGAAATCGCTCCTGTTACTCGTCAGGGGCGATTTCTGTTTCGTTGGAAAGTGACATGGATGATGCCACTCTCCGCGACCTCGGAACTGACGTCGTAGTTCGACTCGAGTTCCCGGAGGTCGTCCCAGAGGCGAATGCCCCGGCCCAGCAGAATGGGGTTGATTGCGACGTGGAGTTGGTCGATGAGTCCCGCTTTGAGGAAGTCACGCACCACCGTTGCACCACCGCCGATCCGCACATCCTTGCTGCCGGCCGCATCCCGTGCCCGTGCGAGCGCGTCGATCGGTGTGGCGGAGAGGAATTCGAACGTTGTGCCGCCGGCCATCTCGATCGGTGGGCGTTCTGTGTGCGTGAGCACGAATACGGGCACCCGGAATGGTGGCTCGTCGCCCCACCAGCCGCGCCAGTCGGGGTCGTCCGGAAAGTTGTGGAGTCCAAACATCCCGGCGCCCATGATCTCGGCGCCAACCTCGGCGAAGTAGGCCTGTGCGTAGCGGTCGTCGACTCCGGTCGTGCCCTCGCCGCTCTGGTCGTGCAGCACTCGCTCGCGGAAAGTGCGAGTCGCCGTGTAGGCGTCGACGAGCCGGCCCCAGTCGAGGCCGAACGGATTCTCGGGGGTTTGATCGGTGGTGGTAGCGAACCCGTCGAGCGAGATGTTCAGGTCGGCGCGGACAGTCATCATTTCTCCTTCGAGTGTGGTTGCAAGGCTGCACTCACTGTAGTTGCGGAAAATAGTCAGTCAAGGAGCGGAATGGATGCCGCAGGCCTCGGCGTTTGAAATATCTGCGGCGCTCGCCGGGTTGAGTTCTATATGGGGAATTGGAACACACCGATTATCGAGGAATTCCGAGCGAACGACGGCAAGGTCGGTGGCTACTTCGCCGGGGCGCCGATCGTGCTCGTGCATCATCGCGGACGCAAGAGTGATCGTGAGTTCGTCACACCGATGATGTACTTGGCCGACGAGCAATCGGACACTATTTATGTCTTTGCCTCCAAGGCCGGCGCACCCACCAACCCGGACTGGTATTGGAATTTGGTTTCTGCCGGCCAGGGTGAAGTCGAGATCGGCGTCGAAACCTACCCCGTCACAGTGCACGAGCTGACGGGCGAGGTGCGCGATCGGGTTTATGCCGAGCAGGCACGTCGCTACCCAGGATTCGCGGAGTATGAGGCGAAGACCGCCGGCATTCGCACGATCCCCGTTTTGGCGCTCAACCGCGCATAGCTAGGAGGACGTGGTCATTCTCGGATGCCTCAGACGGCGTCACGAGGCGCGAGGAGCGCGATTGCGGCGGCGCACCTCTTTCGGTGCTCGTCCAGCGAGAAATGACTTGCCGGCATCCACCAGGAATCCCTGGCTCAATGCCTCCCGGCCGATGAGCATCCGGAAGCCCATCTGATCGCGATTGCTCAGCGTCGTCTCGGCCGTGATCGTGCGCCCGAAGAGCTGGATGTCGAGCAGCACGACGATGCGTTCCTCGCTGTGCCCCGAGGAGCTGCGCACCACGCGGCGATCGTGCACCGGGCGTTCGACAACGGCGACGTCGTTCACGGACCGCTGCCAGGGTCGCACCCGAAAGCGCACCCAGTCGACGGCCGCGCCATCCGTTTCGCTCGTGCGGACGAATTCCTCGACGTCGAAGGCGTGCAGGGCCGAACTGCGTGCGCCGGTGTCGAGCTTCGCTTTGATCCAGGGCACGTCGATGCCGGGTAGGCCGACCCACTCTCGCCAGCCCGCGATGGTGGTTGAATAGATCGGTTCGCTCACTCGTTTATTTTGGCAGGTTCATCGATGAAATTGGCTATCCTCTCGCGCGCCCCACAGTCGTATTCGACCCAGAGGCTCAAAGCGGCAGGATTGCAGCGCGGTCACCAGGTGAAGGTGCTCAACACGCTGCGCTTCGCGATCGACCTGTCGGGCCCGGAGCCTGACCTGCAGTACCGCGGTCGGCTGTTGTCGGACTACGACGCCATCCTGCCCCGCATCGGCAACTCGATCACCTACTTCGGCACCGCCGTCGTTCGCCAGTTCGAACAGATGGATGTCTACACACCCAACACCGCGAACGGCATCACGAACGCGCGCGACAAGCTGCGGGCCAGTCAGATTCTGTCCCGGCACGACATCGCCATGCCCGCGACCGCGTTCGTGCACAGCCGAGCCGATGTGCGCCTGGCCATCGAACGAGTGGGCGGGGCCCCCGTGGTGATCAAGCTGCTCGAGGGCACCCAGGGCATCGGCGTGATCCTCGCGCCGGAGGTGAAGGTGGCCGAGGCGATCATCGAGACACTGCACTCGACGAAGCAGAACGTGCTGATCCAGAGCTTCATTTCGGAGAGCCGCGGTCGCGACATCCGTGCCCTCGTCGTCGGCGACCGCGTGGTGGCGGCGATGCGCCGGGTGGCCAGCGGCGATGAATTCCGCTCGAACGTGCACCGTGGCGGCACGGTCGAGCCGGTCGAACTGACCCCGGAATACCATCGGGCCGCCGTGCGGGCCGCGCAGATCATGGGCCTGCGCGTCGCCGGTGTCGACATGCTTGAGGGCAACGATGGCCCGCTGATCATGGAGGTCAACTCGTCGCCGGGTCTCGAGGGAATTGAGCGGGCGACGAACCTGGATGTCGCCGGTGCGATCATCGACTACATCTCCGATCAGGTCGGCTTTCCCGAGATCGACGTGCGCCAGCGTCTCAGCGTCTCAACGGGATATGGCGTCGCCGAGATCATCGTCTACAGCAACGCCGATTTCGTCGGAAAACGGTTGGCCGACTCCGGATTGGGGGAGCGCGACATCACCGTGCTGACGCTGCACCGCGGGGCCACCGTCATGCCCAACCCGAAGGGGGATCTCGTGCTGGAAGACAGCGACAGGCTGCTCTGCTTCGGCAAGCTCGACGAGATGCGCTCGATGGTGCCCGAACGACGTCGTCGCCGCACCAAGGTGCGGAAGCTCCCCACCGAGCCCATTCCCGCCGCCGAGGTGTAATCCGACGTACCGCGGGTGAGGCCAAAATCTGTCAGCAATCGTCGTACGTTCGGAGAGAAATGTGACAAGTCCGGATCCTGATGCCATCGAGGTTCGGCCTCCGGTGAGCAGTTCGACAGTCACTCGGGCCGACGTCGTGCTCGTCTGGGCAGCCCGGATTGTGTCCACGCTCGGTGTGATTGTGACAGCGTGGGCGGCCGCTGCCACGGGATCGATGCTCGTGCACGGGCATCCCGCGTATGTGGTTCTGCTTGCTGCCGTTTTCCTGGCCAGCGCCGTGTCTGCTGTGCGTTTCTGGCTGAAGCCCGCTGCGACCCACCGAAAGCTCAAGGTTCTCCGGTGGGCTGCGATCGTGGCATTCTCCGGGATCCTGGCTCTTGTCTGGTGGATCGTCCCGTCCGCGGCAATTGAGCCGGCCCTCGCCGCCATGAAGTCGGATGCCACGGTCACCGTCACCGAGACTCCGACCCAGATCGTGATGACTCCGACCAAGGACGCACGGGATGTCGGGGTGTTCTTCCAGCCCGGGGCCCGCGTCGACGCCCGGGCCTACGCGGCGGTTCTGCGGCCGCTCGCGGAGAACGGTCATACCGTCGTCATCCCGAAGCAGCCGTTCGGCATCGCCTTCTTGTCCACGGGCGCATTCGCCGCCGCACGTGCCGACCACCCTCCGGTTGACCGGTGGGTGGTCGGTGGCCATTCGCTGGGAGGCGTCGTATCCGCGATAGACGCGGAATCCTTCTCGGCAGCACCGATTGATCCGGTCGTCGGAGTGTTCTTCTATGCTTCCTATCCGGCAACCGACATGAGCACGCTGGAGGCACAGGTGCTCTCGCTCTCCGGTTCGAATGACGGGCTGGCAACACCGGAGAAGATCGATGCTTCGAGAGAGTTGCTGCCCAAGGACACCACTTTCACCGTCATCGAAGGTGGTGTCCATGCGAACTTCGGGGACTACGGACCCCAGGCGGGCGACGGCCAGCCGACGATCACCCGCAACGCCGCACGCACAGAAATCACTGATGCGACCCTCGCGTTCGTGGATTCGTTCAACACGTAACGCCTGACGGTCAGGCGGGAAATAGAACGAGGGCCGCAGGAATCCTGCGGCCCTCGAAATGCTTCTACTGCGGGTTATGCGGAGACGAAGAACAGTCGCTTGTTGGCGAACTCGCCAATGCCGACCGGACCCATCTCACGGCCGAAGCCGGACTGCTTCACGCCACCGAACGGCAGTTCGGCCGACTCCGCTGCGATCGTGTTCACGTGCGACATGCCGACCTCAAGCTGCGAGGCAACGCGCGTCGCGCGAGCGACATCGGTCGAGAAGACCGAACCGCCGAGGCCCAGCGCGCAGTCGTTCGCGAGCTCCAACGCTTCTTCATCACTCGACACCTTGTAGACGGTCGCAACCGGCCCGAAGATCTCCACGCCGTACGACTCCGAGTCGCGCGGTACGCCGGTGAGCACGGCCGGCGAATAGTACGCGCCCGGACCGTCCGACAGAACGCCGCCCGCCTCAAGCGTCGCTCCTTCTGACACGGCCTTCTGCACCTGGGCGTGGACCGTCTCGGCTGCGACGCGCGACGACATCGGTGTGAAGGCGCCCTCGGGGAGGTTCAGCTGATCGCCCGGCACCAGACCCGTGGCGAGCTTCTTCAGCTCGGCGACGAACTCGTCATAGATGTCATCCATGACGATCAGGCGCTTGTTCGAGTTGCACACCTGGCCGACGTTGTAGACGCGGAAATCCCACGCCTGCTTGGCCACGGCCGCGACGTCGTCAGAGTCGAGCACCACCATCGGGTCGATGCCGCCGAGTTCGAGCACGCACTTTTTGAGGCTCTTGCCTGCCTGCGCACCGATGATCGCGCCGGCACGCTCGGAGCCGGTCAGCGAGACGCCCTGTACGCGCGGGTCCGCAATGATCGTTGCGATCTGATCGTGCGAAGCGAACACGTTCTGGTACCCGCCGACGGGCACGCCGGCATCCTCCATGATCTGCTGGATAGCGAGGGCCGAGCCGGCACAGATGTCTGCGTGCTTGAGCAGGATCGTGTTGCCGAGCACGAGGTTCGGCGCTGCGAAGCGGGCGACCTGGTAGTACGGGAAGTTCCACGGCATCACGCCGAGCAACGTGCCGACTGGGCGGTGCTCGATGTAGGCCTTGCCCGGAACTGTGCTCGGGATCTCGTAGTCGGTGATCAGGCTCGGGCCGTGCACCGCGTAGTAGTCGATGATGGATGTCGCGAACTCGACCTCGTCGATCGATTCGGCAATCGACTTGCCCATCTCGACCGCGATGAGGCGCGCTAGCTCGTCCTTGCGTTCCTCGAAGAGCTCGGCAACTCGTTTGACGACGGCGGCGCGCTCCTGCACGCTGCGCTCCCGCCACTCTTGGTACACGGCGTCGGCGCTAGTCAGCGCCTCTTCGATCTGCGCATCGGTCGCGTTCTCGAATGTCTCGAGAACTTCGCCCGTGGCAGGATTCTGCACCCGGTACTTGGACATGCTTATCTTTCCTCCAGATAGGGGCACGCACGACACGCGACGAACCATGGCTATCGCCGGTTGCTGTCGCTTCTCTGCGGCTGCGTGTCTTGTGCGTACCGATGGTTTGAGGTTAGTGGAAGAACGACATCGGCCTTGCAACCGCTGCTCGATTGGTCCCGATGTTTCCGGCGTATTCCCCATCGACGCCAGGCTCGCGAGTGCGCGGTCACCCTTGCCACGGCGTGACCCGCGGCCACCACCCCGGCACATTGCGCCGGTAGTCGAGATACTGTTCGCCGTAGGTGCGGGTGAGGGTCGGCTCCTCGTAGCCCTTCACGAACGCAAAGACCGTGCCGAACACCATCGCGGCATAGAGCAGGAGCCACCAGTTGCCGAACAGCAGCGCTTGACCGAGGATGATCGCCAGCACCGCCAGGTACATCGGGTTGCGCACAAAGCGGTAGACCCCGGTCACAACGAGCGTCTCGGTCGGGGCGAGCGGAGCAGGCGTTCCGCGGTGCAGGGCGAAGAGTGCGAAGGCGTGCAGGAGGAAGGCCACCCCGACGGTGATCGCGATCCAAGCGATCGGCACGACGACCCACGTCGCACCGCCCCATGTGAACCGTTGCCAGTCAGAAATGAGCCAGGGAATGAGGCCCGCAACGACGCCAGGCGCGAGGAAAAGGAAGACAATCGTCCCGATCCATGCTCGTGCGGGCGAGGCTGCCTGGACCATATGCATCACGCTAGCCCGATTCCTCCGGCCTAGTGCAGCACCTAGTGCAGCACCTAGTGCAGCACCTAGCGCTTCGCGCCACGACCGTGCGCGGTCGAGGCCCGACACGAGTAGACCTTCTCACACGCCCCTATCGCAAAGCCGCCTCGCGACATAGCGTTAAGTATCGTTCGCAGTTCACGGAGGAATTCACGGGAGGTCACCATGGGCAGTTCGTTCCCAACCAGCGGGTTTTCACCCGGCGGTCGCGGTGAAGGGATGTGGCAAATGATGGAGCAGCTGCGCTCAAACTTCGAGAAGCGTTCGGGCAGTCGCATGGGCCGGGGCGACGTGCGCGCGGCAGTGCTCGCGCTGCTCGCCGAACAGCCGATGCACGGCTATCAGATCATTCGCGAGATCGAGGAGCGCAGCGGCGGCCGGTGGAAGCCCAGCGCAGGTTCCGTCTACCCGACGCTGCAATTACTCGCTGATGAGGGTCTGATCAGCGCGGAGGAGTCAAACGGTCGCAAAACATACGCACTCACCGACGCGGGTCGCGCGGAGGCTCCCGCAGCAAGCGCAACGGCGCCGTGGGCGACCATGGGCGCCGATGACGGCTCCGGATTCACTGCTCTGCCGAAGGCCGGTTTCGAACTCGCCCAGGCGGCAGCCCAGGTTGGTCGCACCGGGACGCCGGAGCAAATTCAGCAGGCCGTGACAGCGCTCGACGAAGCGCGTCGTCGGATCTACTCGATTCTCGCGCAGGACTGACGAGGGTGGCGTCGGTTCGCCGGGAGCGCGCAGATTCGATCCCCGGCGCCGGAAACACCCGCGCTCGCTACCGCCGCATCCTGCGCTTTGCCGGCCGGTACCTGGCGCAGACCTGGTGGTATGAGCTGGTCCTCCCGCGCATCGGACTCGCGAGCGTCGCCGAACGCACGCGCACGAAGCGGTTGGGGGGCTTCGCGCAGCGGTTCCATCTGCTCGCGGTTGACCTGGGTGGGCTGATGATCAAGGTCGGTCAGTTCATGTCATCGCGGCTCGACATCCTGCCGCCCGAGATCACAAAGGAGCTTGAAGGGCTGCAAGACGAAGTGCCGCCGGTGCCGTTCCCGGCCATCCGTGCGCTCGCCGAGGCGGAGCTGGGTATGTCGCTGGAGCGCGCGTTCGCAGCGGTCGACGAGACGCCGGTGGCCGCGGCATCTCTCGGTCAGGCTCACCGCGCCTGGCTCGCGCCGCTTGATGCCGCCGAGACCGGCATGGACCGGGTGATATTCAAAGTGCAGCGGCCGGGCATCGACAAGATCGTCGATGTCGACTTGGCGGCATTGCGCAAGGTGGCCGGCTGGCTCAGCCGGGTGCGACTGGTCTCCGACCGTGTCGATATGCCTGCCCTCATCAAGGAGTTTGCGTCGACGAGCCTCGAGGAGATCGACTACCTGCACGAGGCGACGAGCGCCGAACGCTTCGCGGCCGACTTCGCCGGTGACGATCGGATGGCCGTGCCCGCGGTCGTCTGGGAGCGAACGACCCGGCGTGTGCTCACCCTCGAAGACGTGACGGCGATCAAGATCACCGATGCCGCGGCACTGCGCGCGGCGGGCATCGACCCAGCCGAGGTGGCTCCCGCTTTCGCGACGGTGATGTTCGACCAGCTGTTCACCAACGGCTTCTTCCACGCCGATCCGCATCCCGGCAATATCTTCGTCACCCCGGCTGCCCACGGAGCCGGCGGCCGGCCGTGGAAACTGACATTCATCGACTTCGGCATGATGGGTGAGGTGTCCACCGGCACACGCAGAGGCCTGCGGAAGCTGCTGATCGCCGCCGCCTCGCGCGACGGCAAGGGCTTGGTGGATGCGATGCGCGACATGGGAGTGCTCATGCCCTCCGCCGAAACGACAGAGCTCGAGCGGGCGATGGTTCAGCTGTTCGCCCGTTTCGGCGGTATGGGCTTCGCCGAGCTGCGCGATGTCGACCCGCGCGAGTTCCGCGACTTCGCGATGCAGTTCGGTGACATGGTGCGCTCGCTGCCGGTGCAACTGCCCGAGAACTTTCTGCTGATCATCCGGGCGATGTCCCTCACCTCCGGCGTGTGCAGCGCCCTCGATCCCCAGTTCAATGTGTGGGACTCCATCGAGCCCTACGCGGCACAGCTGCTGCGGGAGGAAGGTGGCAACGTGGTGTCGGATGCCGCGAAGCAGGCAATGGAGATGGCCGGCGTGGTGTGGCGCCTGCCGAAGCGAATCGATGGGATTCTCACCCAGCTCGAGGACGGCACCTTGTCGGTGGCGATCCCCAGCATCGACCGCCGGATCGACCGGCTGGAGCGCACCGCACGGCGGGCGGTGTCGGCGCTTCTCTTCGGAGCGCTTCTCGTCGCCGGCTCCCGGCTGCGCGCCGACGACATCGTGTTCGGCACGGTGGTACTGGTGGCGTCGATCATCCCGTTGATGCACACGCTGTTCTCGGGTCGCCGCAGCTGATCCGATCGCCAAGCAAAATCAACCGAACTAGCGCAACACGTGCACAGAGGGGTTTATCGGTCTCACGCGAAGTGGGTGATGGCGGGCCACGCACCGTCTGGATAGGGTCACTCCGTGTCTTCGACCACGACCCCGTCGCCTGATCCGATCGCCGTACTGAGATCCAAAAGCTATCTCGGGCTGCTTGTTTTGGCGGCGCTCATCGGTGTTCCCATCTCGGCCGTGGCCTACTACTTTCTTGCGCTCGTCGCGGCCTTGCAGAAGCTGTTCTTCACCACGGTTCCCGAAGCGCTGGGCTCCGGCACCGCGCCCATCTGGTGGCCGTTCATTCCCCTCGCGGTCGCCGGGGTGCTCGTCGCGCTGGCGATCCGCTACCTGCCCGGCAAAGGCGGGCATTCCCCGGCCGACGGATTCGTTATGGGAGGCCCCCCGAGTGGGCGAATGCTCCCCGGCGTCGTGCTCGCCGCACTGGCGACCCTGAGCCTGGGCGTTGTGCTCGGCCCCGAGGCGCCATTGCTTGCCCTCGGGGCGGGACTCGGCGCTCTCACGGTCAGGCTCGTCAAGCGCGACGCACCGCCTCAAGCGCAGACGATGATGGCCGCCGCGGGCAGCTTCGCCGCCATCAGCACACTGCTCGGCTCGCCGCTCACCGGCGCGTTCCTGCTCATGGAGGCGTCGGGACTCGGCGGCGTCAGCCTGGGTCTCGTGCTCATGCCTGGCCTCCTGGCAGCGGGGATCGGCTCGCTGGTCTTCATCGGCCTTGACGCCTGGACCGGCTTGGGAACGTTCTCGCTGGCGATCACCGACATCCCACCCTTCGAGGCCCCGAACGGTGTGCAATTTCTCTGGGCTGTGGTGATCGGGCTGCTCGCCGTGCCGGTCGGCGCCGGAATCCGCTGGCTGGGTGTCGCTCTTCGTCCGCACATCGAACGTCGGATGGTGCTGCTCATGCCCGTCGTCGGCCTGGGCATCGCGGCGCTGGCCGTCGGTTATGCCGTGATCAGCGGAAGGAATGCGTCGGAGGTGCTGTTCTCGGGACAAAACGCCCTCGGACCGTTCGTCGCCAATGCGTCCGACTACACCGTCGGCGCGTTACTCCTCCTTATCGTGTGCAAGGGGCTCGCCTACGGCCTCGCACTCAGCAGCTTTCGCGGCGGGCCCACCTTCCCCGCTCTCTTCATCGGAGCCGTTGGCGGGGTCGCCCTGTCACACTTGCCGGGATTGCCCATGATCACGGGCGTCGCCATGGGCATCGGGGCGATGTCGGTCGTCATGCTCAAACTGCCACTCACCTCCGTCTTGCTCCCGACGCTGATCCTGGCGGCGGACGGGCTGACGCTCATGCCCCTCGTGATCGTCGCGGTCGTCGTTGCCCATGTCGCTTCTGCGCGGTTCACACGTCGGCCGCCCGACGGCCTCGAGAAGCAGGCTCGCGTCGCCGCGACGTAAGATCGACCGGTGCCTCCTCGTTCCCCCTTGCCGCAGCGTCACGGCCTCGACGCCGCGTGGATGCGCACCCCCGATCACGACATCGAACGACCGCGCCCGTGGGCGACGATGGGGGAGTGGCTGCTGTCGCGGCTGCACGAGTTTGTGGATGTCGATGGCCTTCTCCGCGACGGCCGCTTCGTCTACGAGAATGGCCGGGTCGTGACCGTCCGCGACGAATACGGCCCGCACACGTTCGTCTGGTTCCATCGTGACCTGTCTGAGGAGAAGCACGTCCCCGGCGACATCCATGTCGTGCATCGCGACGAGCGGATCGTCGTGATCGACAAGCCACCGTTTCTCTCCACCATCCCGCGCGGCCGCCATGTGCAGCAAAGCGTCGTCGTTCGGCTGCGGCACGAACTCGGGCTGCCCGAACTGGCGCCGCTGCACCGGCTCGACCGGGTGACCTCCGGTCTGCTGTTGCTCGCCACCGAGAAACGCTGGCGGGCGCCATATCAAACGATGTTCCAAGACGGTGTCGTCACCAAGACCTACCGAGCTCAGGCACCGCTCCGCCCCGAACTCGCGTTGCCGGCAACTGTGCGCAACCACCTCGCCAAGCATCGCGGCCAGCTGCAGGGCGTGGTCGTACCGGATGCCCCGGTGAACGCAGAGTCGCTCATCGAGCTGGAGTCAGACCTGGGCGACGGTACCGCCGTCTACCGGCTGAGCCCGCGCACCGGGCGCACCCACCAACTGCGTCTGCACATGCTGAGCCTCGGCATCCCGATCTGCGGCGACCCGCTCTACCCGGTGGACCGGCAGACTCCACTCGACGACTTCAGCACGCCGCTGCAGTTGCTCGCGAGCGACCTCGCCTTTGTTGACCCGATCGACGGGAGCCCCCGTCAATTTGGGAGTGTGCGTGCGCTTCCGTTGCGGAGCGCGGATGGGCACTCCGAGCCGTGTAGCTAGCGCCAGTTTTTTGCCTCATGCGCGCCGGTCGAGGGAGGCCGACGGCGCTGCAGGCCACCGAGGACACTTACCGGTCCGGAGCCTCTCTTGCTGCCCGGTTCCGGTCGGCTGCGAGCTGCTCGCGCCAGTCGGAAGGGAGCCGGTCGGCAGGGCCCGGCACGGTTTGATCAGTCGGATGGCTGTCCGGGGGAGCGAGGTCGGGCCCGCCAACGAAATCGTCGGCGTCGTAGTCCCAAAACCACTCCTCGCCTGGTTCGAAACTTCGAATCAGGCGATGCCCTGTGGCGTTCGCGTGTGCTGTGGCATGGCGGTTCAGTGAGTCGTCGCAGCATCCGATGTGCCCGCACGATACGCACCGTCGGAGGTGCACCCACCAGAGCCCCTCTTGCTCGCACTCGACGCAGCCGGTACCGCTCGGGGGATTGGTGGCCAGGTTGGGGAGATCGTCAGTCATGATCGTGAATTCGATGAGTCTTGCCACCGGATGTCTGCTCTGTCACGATCGCCTTCTTCCTCGGTGAATGCAGGAGCAGCGAGCTGGGGCGCCGCTTTCGCAGCATACGTGTCATGCGCGGAGTTGACCATCGCAGTCGCCATGTTCGATGTGTTGGCTGTCGAAGGCTTTGATTCCATTCACCGCGATCGCGGGACCACCATTCCGGGGCGTCACCGATCGTGACGCCCCAGAGTGCGAGCGCATCCGCGAATTCGGCCTAGACATCGACTGCCTGCGCACGAACCTGCACGTCACGCCGGGTCACCGAAAGGTTGGCCACGAGCGCGGCAATTGCGAGCGTGAGCACGAGAGCCACCAGCCCGGACCCCACCCCGAGGCCACCCTCGGCCACGGGCTTTCCCAGCCAGTCGGCGACGGATGCGCCGAGCGGCCGGGTGGCCACATAGGCGAACCAGAAAGCGAAGATCGGGTTGAGGTTGAACCATCGATAGCCGATGGCGGGCAGCGCGATCAGAACGGCGAAGATGATCGCTGACGTCAGGTAGCCGAGGTGGAAGGCCACCGCGGTGAGGTCGCCGACAGCCGTGCCGAGGGCGAACGTGGCGATGACCGCGAGCCAGTAGAAGATCTCGCGCCGGAAGGTGTCGATGCTGTGGATTGAGAGGGTCTTCTCGGTCGCCCGCCAGGTGACGAAGACCGCCGCGAGAACCACGGCGAAGAAGATGCTGGAGGCCAGGTATCCCACTCCGAATCCCACATGCAATACGTCAGCGGCCATGGTGCCGAAGACGCCGACCATGACCACGGCGAGCCAATATGACCACGCCAGATACCGGCGGCGCGTCAGCTGAATGATCATCGCCACGACGAATCCGACGAATCCAAGGAGAACGGCCGGCACCGGTCCGATCGACCTGACCAGGAAATCACTGGTGGATTCGCCCATGGCGGTGGAGAGTGCCTTGACGATCCAGAAGTACGCCGTGATTTCGGGAACCCTCAGCATCGCCGTTCTTACGCTCACGCAGTCCAACCTCCATCGACCGCCCACGTGACGGTCTCGGCTTTGAGACTATGAGGCGTCACCTGTGCGGCATCCAATTCCGGTAGGTATCGCTCCTTCCAAGATTCTCAGAAAGCCGGATGCGACCTCACCGGATGGATGGGCCAACTACAACACTGGCGGGCCCGGCCGACGAACTATGCGGTGCGCAAAGCGCATGTAGTCTTCCGCGATCGCCGCGGCAGACAGCGGGCCGGTCGCGTCGAACCACTGGGACACCCCCGTGCACATGGTGATGAGCGCACGAGCAACTTGACGGGGGTCGGCCGCGTCAAAGACGCTGTGTTCAGCACCTTCAGCCAGAATCTCCACGAGAAGACGCTCCTGACGGTCACGCGCTGCGATGTGCTGAGCACGCGCGTCGGGTTCGAGACTGCGCAGCTCGGTCGCGGCGAGGAACGCGAGCTCTTTCCGGTGGGCATGGAATAGGGCGAGGCACTCGATGTGCAGGGCCAGCTGCCGCTCCAGGTCGGGCCCCGCCTCGGCCTGCGCCGCGCTGCTGCGGCACCAGAGATCGTCCATGGCGTAATCCATGATGGCCACGATGATCGCCTGCTTCGAGGCGAAGTGGTGGTAGAGACCGGGCACCGACATGTTCGCGGCTGCCGCCAGCGTGCGCGTGGTGGTTCCGTGATAGCCGTGCGTCACAAAGGTCTGCACGGCCGATCGAAGCAGCGGCGGCAGGGAGTCGTCATCGAAGTTGCGCCAGTCCACCTGCACGGCCGGCTCAGCGTCGCTGCCCATAGCTGCCCATCGCCATCCTCCGCCTGCCGGATCGAATCGTGCCGGGAACACATGCTTGACGCCTCGGCTGCGCCACTCCACACTTGAGCTTACCGAGCGCTCGCTCGGTTCGAGAATAACGGATGCTTATGAACAACGACAACGCAGTCAACGCTCATCGCCTGGCCGGCAAGACCGCCCTCGTCACCGGTGCCAGTCGTGGCATCGGCCTGGCCGTCGCTCAGCGGCTCGTCGCCGAAGGTGCCCGCGTGTGCATCACCGCGCGCAAACCGGAACCGCTCGCCGAAGCCGCCGCATCATTCCCTGCGGGGAGTGCGATCTGGGTGGCGGGCAAGAGCGATGACCCCGAACACCGTGCCGAGGTCATGGACACGATCGCGCGCGAGTTCGGCGGCCTCGACATCCTGGTCAACAACGCCGGGATCAACCCGGTCTATGGCCCGCTGATCGACCTCGATCTCAGCGGTGCGCGCAAGCTCGTCGAAGTCAACCTGCTCGGCACGCTCGCCTGGACCCAGGCCGCCTACCACCACGACGCCCTTGGCTTCACAGCACGGCGCGGGTCGGTGATCAACATTGCGTCGGTGACCGGAATCGTGCCCGCCGAAGGTATCGGCATGTACGGGATCACGAAGGCCGCGCTCATCCACCTCACACGCACGCTGGCCGTGGAACTCGGACCCGACATCCGTGTCAACGCTGTCGCACCGGCCGTCGTCAAAACCCAGTTCGCTCGCGTTCTGTACGAAGGCAAGGAAGACGAGGTTGCGGCCGCCTATCCGCTTGCCCGACTCGGCACGCCGGAGGATGTCGCCGGTGCCGTCGCCTACTTCGCCTCCGACGACGCGTCCTGGGTGACCGGGCAGACCCTGACTCTCGACGGCGGACTGCTGTCGGCCGGAGGAACAGCATGAGCGCCCTCCCTCCCGAATGGGAAGCGCTCCGCGTGCGCACGCGCGATTTCATCCGCACCGTCGTCGTGCCGGTCGAGCCCGGCCCCGACCTGCGCCTGAGCGAAGAACTGCGCGCCACGCTGATGGCGGCAGCCAAGGAAGCCGGCGTTTTCGCTCCACACGTTCCGCGTGAATTCGGCGGCCAGGGGATGCCGATCGAGCACTGGTCGGCCATCTTCCAGGAAGCCGGCTACTCGCCGATCGGGCCGATTGTGTTGAACTGCATGGCGCCCGATGAGGGCAATATGCACATGCTCAGCATCATCGCCACGGATGCGCAGAAGCAGCGCTACCTTGCGCCCCTCGCAGCGGGCGAGATGCGCTCGTGTTTCGCCATGACGGAGCCGCACCCGGGTGCGGGATCCGACCCCGAAGCCCTGCAGACCGAGGCGGTGCGGGTTGAGGGCGGATGGCTGATCAACGGCCACAAACGGTTCATCAGCGGCGCGGAGGTGGCCGACTTCTTGATCGTGATGGCCCGGAACGACGCCAGCGACGGTGTGCCGGCCGGAGCGACCATGCTGCTGGTCGACATGGACAACCCCGGCGTTCGCATCGGCGAGCAGATCTATGCCATCGACCGTGCCATTGCCGGCGGGCATCCGCATGTGCATTTCGAGAACTGTTTCGTCGCCGACGACGCCGTGCTCGGTATGCCGGGGGAGGGCTTCCGGTACGCACAGGTGCGGCTGGGCCCCGCCCGGCTCACGCACTGCATGCGCTGGCTCGGGCTGGCCCGCCGCGCCCTCGACATCGTGCTGGACCGCACGAACGAGCGCGAGATCTTCGGGCACCGCATCAATGAGCTGGGCATTGCGCAGGACATGCTCGCGCTGTCGGTCATCGACATCGAGACGAGCGATGCGATCATCGCCAAGACGGCGGCCCTGCTCGAGACCGACCCGAAGGCCGGATCGGCCCTGTCGTCAATTGCGAAGGTGCACTGCTCTGAGGCCATCTGCCGGGTGATCGACCGCGCGATTCAGCTCTGCGGGGGTGACGGCGTCACCGACAGCCTTCCGCTCGCCTCGTATATGAACGAGGTGCGGCCGTTTCGCATTTACGACGGTTCGAACGAGACGCACAAGTGGGCGATTTCCCGCCGGGCCTCCTCGCGCCGCCGCAGAGAGGTGGCGGCTGGCGCCGCACGGATGGACATCGTGGGTGGAGCGGGTTCGTGATCTCGACACCCGACGGGGTGGAGGTCGTGGCGACGCGAGCGGATGCCGTGGGCCTGGAGCATCCGCCGCTGCTGGTTCTCGACGCGCTCGCCGAGTTTCTGGATTCCGAGGGGCTCGGCTCAGGCGCGATCGCGTGGCAGCGCATCGGTGACGGGCACTCGAATCTGACGTACCTGCTGCGTCGCGGTGAGCGCTTGCTCGTGCTTCGTCGTGGTCCACGCCCGCCGCTGCCGAAGTCGACACATGACATGGTGCGCGAGTCGCGCATCCAGTTGCTGGTGAAGGCCGCGGGCATTGCGGTGCCGACCATCGTGGCGGTGTGCGTCGGCGAGTCGGTGCTCGGCGTGCCCTTCTACGTGATGGACTACCTCGACGGTGCCGTCATCACCGACATCGAGCTGGCGGGGTTCGACACTCCCGAGCAGCGTCGAGCGACAGCCTTCGCGGCGGTCGACACGCTCGTCACTCTGCACGCGGTCGACGTCACGCGCGGCGGCCTGGAAAGGGTGGGTCGGCCCGAGGGCTATCTGGAGCGGCAGGTCGCACTGTTCTCGTCGCTCTGGGACGCGACGACGCTGCGTTCTGTTCCGGAGATCAGCTCGGTGGCCTCCTGGCTCGCAGCGAATGTGCCGACCAGTCAGCGGGCCTCGGTCGTGCACGGCGACTTTCGACTGGGCAACCTCATGTTTGAACGCTTGGCTCCGCCCCGCGTGCTGGCGATTCTGGACTGGGAGATGGCGACGGTCGGCGACCCGCTCGCCGATCTCGGCTACTTTCTCGCGACCTATGCGGAGGCCGGGGCGACGAGCACTCCGCTTGAGCTCACGCCGGTCACCCGACTCGAGGGGTATCCGACGCGGGCCGAACTCGCGGAGCGCTACGGCACGGCAACGGGCCTCGACCTGTCGGAGCTGCGTTGGTATCAGGCCTTGGCGCTCTGGAAAGCGGCGGTGTTCTGCGAAGCGATCTACACGCGCTGGCTGAACGGTGAGCGTCCGGGCGACCGGTTCGCCCCGACCCTCGCCGATGGAGTGCCCGCGCTGGTGAGGGAATCGGCCCGCCTGATCGAGATGGGCTAAGGCTGCTCGGGGCGACCATGTCGTTGGTCGAGGAGGCCGCCCGCGGCCGTCTCGAGACCTCGTGAGCCGAACCTCAAACGTGACCCACGTCTGAACATCGGCTCGCGTGGTCACTTCGACAAGCTCAGTACACCGCTCGAGATGCGCGCTCCTTCGTCGCGAGCTCCTCGACCAACGAAATGGTGAATTGGGACGGAGGGGGAGGACGAGGGTTAGTCCCGACCCACCACGAAGCTGGCCACCGTCGCCACACTGCCGCCGAAGTTCAGGGTGGCCACATTCTTCGCACCCTCGACCTGCATGGCGCCAGCCCGGCCGATCACCTGACGACGCGCATCGTTCAGCATCCGTACCCCGGTGGCGCCCACCGGGTGGCCACCCGAGAGCAGCCCGCCGGAGGGATTCACCGGAATCGATCCGCCCATCTCCATGCGGCCGTCTTCAATCGCCTGCCAGGCTGCGCCCGGCCCGGTGATGCCGAGGTGATCGATCGCCAGGTACGAGCTGATCGAGAAACAGTCGTGCAGTTCGATGGCATCGAGGTCGTACGGGCCCGCGATCCCGGCGCGCCCGTAGCTGTCGGTGATGGCGGCCCGCAGATGCGGAAAGAGATACTCGCTGTCGGCGGATGCGCGCAGTTACTCGTCGAGTGCCATCGTGGAGGTCTTATGCCCCCAGCCCTTGATCCGCGGCGGCATGTCGGCGTGTCCGTGCCGCGCGCGCCAGCGTTCGGCATAGTCGCGGCTGGCCAGAATGACGGCACTCGAACCGTCGCTGATCCGGCCGCAGTCGCTCTTGCGCAGAGACCCCTGCACGAGCGGATTGGTCTCGTCGTCGTCGGCGAAGGAGGCCGCGGTTTCGATCCAGTCGCGTGTCTGCGCCAGCGGGTTGTTGCGCGCGTTGGCACGGCTGTTCTGCACGAGCCGGGCCAGGTGCTCGGTTGTCATGCCGCCGGAGCGCCGCGAGATCTCGTCGGCGACGCGGTCGAATGCGGTGGGCCAGGCCAGCTCGCCGAGGTCTTCTCGGGAACGCCAGCTCGCGCAGCCGAGGTTGTTCGCGGCGACGATGCCGGGGACATTGCGCATCTGCTCGACGCCGAGCACGAGAACGACGTCGTAGAAACCGGCCTCGATGTCGGCCATGGCGCCGAGGGCGGCCATGCTGCCGGAAGCGCACGCCGCCTCGTGGCGCGACGATGGCAACTCGCGCCACTCCGGCCGCACTGCCGGGAGCATGGCACCGAGGTGGGACTGCCCGGTGAAGATCTCGCTGGAGTGGTTGCCGACGTGCGCGCGCTGAACATCCGCTGGGTCGATCTCGGCATCCGCGATCGCACCGAGTGCCGCCTCCTGAATCAAGGAGAACACCGCGTCATCGACGCCTTCGGTGGCGAGGTTGCGTTTGAAATCGGTCTGGGTCCCGCCCAGGAGATACACGCCGCGCGAGTGGTTCATGTGCGATTCCTTCCTAGCTTCGGTGGTTGAGGAGCAGCCGACGGAGTCGGCCGCGTCTCGAAACCGCGTGAGCTGATCTCGTGGTTGTGATTGAAGGCTGGCTTGCGAGGTCTCGACAAGCTCGACCACCGGGATGGTTTTATGCGAACGCCTCGATGACGACAGCGGTGGCCAGGCCCAGCGCGGCCGGGATCGTCACGAGCCCGAAGCCGCCGCCCTGGCGGTACAACTGGTCGAGCGCGTTGGCGATGAGGATGCCGCCGGTGGCGCCGAGCGGATGTCCGACCGCGATGGCCCCGCCGTTCGGGTTGATCACGTCTTCCGACACGCCCAACTCGCGCATCAGCAGCAGCGGAGTCACCGCGAACGATTCATTCACCTCGACGATCGACAGGTCGCTCGCCCGCAGGCCGGCACGAACCAATGCCTTCTGGCTGGCCGGAACAGTGGCCTCAAGTCCGGGGGAGCGAACCGCAGCCTGCGCCCAGCCGAGAATCTGACCGCGCGGCTTCTGATCGTGCTCCTCGACCCACGCCGCCGAGGCGAGCACCACGGCCGCCGCGGCATCCGCGAACTGGGGAGCCGTGGCTACCGTGTGCCGGCCTCGCTCGTCGCCGCCGTTCATGTTGAGGCGGCGCTCCACGCGCTCCCAGAGTGGGTCGTCGGCGAACAACGGTGCAAGCGCCGCGACCGACTCGAGAGTGGTGTCGCCGCGTGCGCCCTCGTCGTGGGCGAGCACGGTACCGGATGGCGTCGTGACCGGCACGATCGATTCCCAGGTCGGCGCGGCGCTCGCGCGCTGCTGGGAGCGCACCCCATAGGCGTCGAGTTCGGCGCGGGAGATTCCGGCCCGGATCGCCGTGGCATCCGCCGAGACGCCGATCGAGACGAACCCGGTCGCCTCTCCGACCAACGGGTCGAGCGCAAATGCCGGCTGGTCGGCGAGCATCGGCACGCGCGACATCGACTCGACCCCGGCGGCGACGATCAGATCGGCGCCGCCGGAGACGATGTGTGCTGCACCGGAGCTGAGAGCGTCGAGACCTGAGCAGCAGAGGCGCGAGGTCACGCCGGCCGGTACCGCATCCGACCAGCCGGCCAACAGGGCAGCCACGCGCCCGACGTTTCCGCCCTGTTCCCCGACGGTTGTGCTCACTCCGACGATCAGGTCGTCAATGCGATCGGCGGGCAGCCCGCGCTCAGCAAGTTCGCGCAGCACGACGGCCAACAGCTCGGCCGGCGCCAGATCGGCGAGTGTGCCGCCGCCCCGCCGAACCCGCGCGCGCGGGGTGCGAACGGCGTCGAGGATCAGGGCGTTGTTCACGCCTGCGCCTCGGCCAGCACCTTGCGCAGCTCGTTCTTGACGACCTTGCCGACGGGGTTGCGCGGCAGAACAGCGATGATCCGCAAGTTCTCGGGCAGCTTGTACGACGCGATGTGTTGTTCGCGCAGGAACGCCACGAGTTCCGGCAGATCCAGGGTCGTGTCCGGGTGCAGCGCGACGAAGGCCGCGACCTTCTCGCCAAGCGTCTCGTCCAGATCGCCGACGACGGCGACATCCGCCACAGAGGGGTGACGCAGGATGAGCGTCTCCAACTCGACGGGAGCGATATTCATGCCGCCGCGGATGATGATGTCTTTCGCACGATCGACGTAACGCAGATACTGGCCCTGGTCGCCGGCGATCTCGAAGATGTCACCGGTCTTCAGATAGCCAGCCTCATCGAACGGGTGTGACAGTGTCTCCGCGTTGAGGTACCGCGCGAACAACTGCGGGCCGCTGATGTGCAGCTCGCCGGGGCGTCCGGGCTCGGTGATCTCCTCGCCGGAATCCAGGTCGAAAATCTTGACGTCTGCCCACTCCGACAGCTGCATCGACCAACTCGTCCCCTCCGCGCCGTAGCGGGGGAAGAACCGGGCGCGGTCGTCGGGGCTCGGCAGGTCAACGCTGCTGGAGAGCAGGCCGACGCCCTCGTTGGAACCGAAGAAGTTGATGATCGGGATATTGAACAGCTCCTGCCATCCGCGTACCATCGCCGGGTTGAGCGGAGCGGAACCCGAGCCGATGCGGGTCAGGCTGGTCAGGTCGATTTTGCTCAGCAGGTCTTCGTTGTGCAGCAGCATCGAGAGCAGGGCGGGCGGGGCGAGCGTGTAGGTCACGCGCTCGCGAGCGATCTGGCCGAAGAACGTGGGGGCATCGAACGGATGGTGCTGCACGAGCACGCAGCCCGTGCGCACCCAGGGCAGCAACATCGCACAGATCCCGGCCATATTGATCATCGGGAACGCATTCAGGATGACGTCGTCTTCGCTCGTCGCCGAGGCGTCTTGGCAGACCTGGCTGAACACGAGCCAGTCGTAGTGCGCCCGCATGACACCTTTCGGCACCCCCTCGGTGCCCGAGGTCCAGCAGATCGTCACGCAGTCGTTTGGGTCGTTCGGGTGGGTTTCGCGGTAGGCGGCCACGGTCGCTTCATCCGCGGCGGTGGCCGCGGCCGGGAAGAGGTGGGTCACGCCGGTGCTGTTCTCGCAGAGGGCGTCGCCGGGCAGACCGTAGCTGAACACGCCGCGCACGGTCGGGAGCTCGTCGCGCAGACGCGCGAAGTCGTCGGCCGGGTGTCGCTCGCCGAAGGCGCGGGCGGCGACCACCCAGGTGAACTGGGCGGCATTGCCCATCGTGGTGATCTCGTGGTCGCGGTACTGCATCGCGAGGGCCGACACCGTTGCGCCGAGAGTCCAGGCGGCGAGGAGCATCTCGGTGAGCTCGATGCCGTTGGCGAGCTGCACACCGATCGTGTCGCCACGACGCACCCCGGCCTCGGCCAGGTGTGCGGCCAGCGCCGTCACCTCGCTGTCGACCTCGCGCCAACTCAGGCGCCGCGCTGCGTCACCGGCCAGAGCAGCGCGGTTGGCAGGATCGACGAGTGCGAGCGCATCTCCGCGCCGCGCGGCGGTGGCACGGAACATCCCGTCGATGGTTTCGGATGTCCACTGGCCCCCGTCAACGAATTGGTCAACACGGGACTGGGGGTGCAGGTTCAGACGGCTGTCGGACATGGGTCTCCTTGCGTGTTCGGTGATGGTTCTGCCGGGCGACAGCCTTGTCGCCAGGCAGAACACGGTGATCAGGTGGTACGTCGGGTCAGGAAAGCTGCTCTGCTCGGATCCACGTGGCGTGGAACCCTGCCGGTACAGACTGGGGGAGCTTGATGCGGGCGACGGGGCCGGCGGCCAGGTCATCGGCGGCGAGCACGAGAATCTCGCCGCGCCCCTCGACCTCGTCGTTGACGAAAGTCACCAGGTAGCCATCGCTGTCGCTCGTGGATCCGTCGCGCGGGGCGAACGGGCTCTCCGAACCCCAGCGTCCGGCCCCGAACTGGTAGCTCTCCTTCTCGCCGGTCTGCGAGTCGTAGCGCACAATGCCGTCGAAGAGCAGAGTGGGCTCGTTCGCCAGGCTCATGTTGTAGGAGTAGCGGTGCTTGGTGCCGACGATGCGCTGGTCCATGCTGGGGAACTCGATGTTCTGATCATCGATCGGGCGCTCGGAGGTCTTGCCGGTGGCCAGGTCGAACTCATAGCGGTAGAGCTGCGCATCCAGTCTCATGTACGCGAGCATATTGGCCAGCGGGTGCTCGAAGGTCGACTGGTGCTGCGGATTCTTGACCCGGCACACCTCCATGATGATCTTCGTTCCCTCCTCCCATGAGTTGACGACGTGGTAGATGTAGCAGGGCTTGGCCTCGAACCATTTCACATCCGTTCCGCTGCCGTAGCGGGGGATCACGGCGAAGCGCGACACGAGTTCTTTGTCGTAGAAGATGCGGTACTTGCCGTTGCGCCGGGCTTCCTGATCCTGCACCAGCGGCAGGTCCATCAGCACGGTGTAGTTGTCGGTGATGGCCATGTCATGCGGCAGGCGCGGGCCGGGCAGGTCGACCTGCGCCAGGTGGGTCTGCGCGCCGTCGGCACCGATGATGCCGTAGCGCAGGTAGTCCATGTCGGGGCCGTAGTCGAACCACAGCAGTTCACCGGTGCGCTCGTCGGCCTTCGGGTGCGCCATCATGTCGCCGGCGAAGGTGCCGAGAAAGTCTTGTGCGCCCAGCGTCTCGAGCGAGAGCGGATCGACCGCGTACGGGTCTCCGCAGAGATACCAGGTGGCGAGCACCTGTCCGCGGTGAAAGATCACATCGGTGTTCGCCGAGTCCTTGATGCCGAGGCCGTGCCCGTTGCCGAACGGGTTGCCCTCCGGGTTCTCCATCAAGCCGGTCCAGAGCGATTTGCCGGCGGCGGATTCCTCGTGGAAGGCCTTGGTGCGGATCCAGCGATTGCGGTAGCGCACCTTGCCGTTGTCGAAGTGCACCGCATGGATCATGCCGTCGCCATCGAACATGTGGTACCGGCCCGGAGCGTCGAAGCGGCGGTTGGGCCCGTTGCGCAGGTAGACGCCGTTGAGGTCGCGCGGCACCTCGCCGATGACTTCGAGGTCTTCCAGCGACAGCTCGGTCTGCACGGGAGCGTAGACACCGAGCAGATAGGGATTGTCGAACGAGCTGTCGGGTGCGACGGCTCGGGCGACCGCGATGGGCTGGTCAGGGGTGTGCGTGGACATGAATCGTGACCTCGGATCTCAGTGGTGCGACGGGCGCAAGGGGCGACGGGACTGGACGACACGAAAGCGTCCGGTGATGAACGAGTCGTCGGTGAGGGTGGCGGTGCCGGCCGGGTTGAGGCCGGAGACATGAAAGTCGCTGAACGCGGCCGAGAAATTGATCGGCATCGCGCCGGTGACGTTGATCGTGAGCGAGGCGCCGGCTGCCGCAAAAGCGTCCTCGGCCGAGTCGATCAGGCTGTCATCGGTGGAATAGAGAAAAGCGGTGATGGCGCCGTGGGTGGCGGCATCGTTCGCCGCGCGCTTGAGCGCGGTGCGCGCATCCGGCACCCGGATGAGGAACACGACCGGGCCGAAGCATTCGTGGGTGAAGAGCTTCTCGTTGTCGAGGCCGACGCGTGCGATCAGGGGAGTGCTGGTGCGGGCATCCGCAAAATCGGGAGCAGCCCAGCCGCGCGGCTCGCTGAGTACCCGCACCTGGCCATGCGTATGCTCGTTCGCCTGGGCGCGCAGGGTCGTGGTGAGCGCGGCGATCTCGTCGATCGTGCGGGTGGACTGGATGGCGCCCAGCACCGCCGCGGCCCGCCGGGGGCTCTCGGCAATCGCCTCGACCGCGGCGACCAGGCCCTGTTCGACCTCGTCGGCCGAGAGGATGCCGCCCGGCGTGACCACGCCGGTTTCGGGGATGTAGATGTTCTGCGGCGCCGTGCACATCTGCGCCGAGAAGAGAGAGACGGCGCCGGCGATCGCGCGGAAGGCCGCGTCGGTGTCGCTGAACGAATCGAGCACCACCGAGTTGAGGCCGGATGTCTCGGTGTAGACGCGTGCCTGCCGGGCGTTCTCTTCGACCCAGGAGCCGTATCGGGCGGAGCCGGTGAAATCGACGATGCGTATGGCCGGGTGTGTGGCGAGTATCGACGTGATGGGCTTGGCGGCGGAGTCGACCGCGAGCTGTACGGCGTCGGTTGTGCAGCCCGCATCCGCCAACGTCTCGCGCATGAGGGAAACGGCGAGGGCCATCTGCAGCACCGATGAGGGATGCGGCTTCACGATGACGGGGTTTCCGGCCATGAGGTTGGCGAACACGGCGGGGTAGACGTTCCAGGCCGGAAAGCTGGCGCACGCAACGACGAGTGCGGGCCCCATCGGAACGATCCGATAGGTCTTTTCGAGGGCGACCAGCTCGGTGCCGAATGTCTGCTCCCAGGTCGCATTCGATGGCACGCGGGAGAGCACCTGCCAGGCGGCGGCGACGGCTTCGAGGCCCCGATCGAGGGCATTCGTTCCGCTGCCGGACTGGCTCATACCCCGGCCCTGGCCGGTGGTGTGCATCGCCGCGAGACCCAAAACGACGTTGGCTGCGAACATCCGCTCGATCATTTCGACACAGAGCCCCGCGCGCTCGTCGATGCTGAGCGAGCTCAGGGTGGTTTGCGCCCTCTGCGCGTTGTCGATCAGCGCGGCCGCCTCGGCCCGGGGGTAGCTGACGCCGAGGGGGAGCCTGGTCCACGGTGAGATCTCGTCGGTCTGCAGTGTGACGGTGCCATGGTGCCCGGGCAGATTCAGCGGCGTCTCGAGGAGTTGCTCGAAGCGCGCTGTCGCTTCATCGCCCTGCGGGCCCGACGGCGCACGATCGGCGAACGCGCTGAACGCGGCGCGGGTCGTGACCGCCTGTGCGGCCGCGGAGAGCAGGCGGCCGTGCCGGGCCGCAAGCTCGCTGGGCGTGCAGGTGGATGCCAGTGCTGGGGTGATCGTCGTCATTGAGAACTCCTCTGGCAAGTACCATAAGCGAAGTTAGGTGGCTGGGCAAGAGATTGTTTTAGGGCCAGAGCACCAGCTGTGTGCACCGGAACAGCGCAATGCGCTTGCCGGCGCCGTCGAAGACTTCGGCATCCCAGACCTGCGTGCGACTCCCGCCGTGCACGAGCACGGCCTCGGTGCGCACCGTGCCTGTGCGGGCCGTGCCGAGGTAGGAGGTCTTCTGTTCCACGGTTGTGAAGCCGGATGCCCCGGGCGGCAACGCGAGGCGGCAGCCGAGACCGCAGGCGGTGTCGGCCAGTGCGACGACCGAGGCGGCATGCAGGTAGCCGTTGGGTGCCAACACGACCGGTGTCACTTCCATTTGGGCCTCGATACGCCCCGCGGCAACGGCGGTGACCTCGATTCCGAGCAGGCCGGGCAGTCGCCCCACACCCAGCTCGGTCAGCTCGGCCGGGTCGGGGAATCCCTGAGCGGTGCTCGTCGGGGTGGGGCGCGGCGCGCGATCGTCACTCATCGTCGACCTCCACGGCGATCGCGATTCCTTGTCCCACGCCGATGCACGCGGTCATGATGCCGATGCCGCCGCCGCGCTCGCGAACCGCGGCGGCGCAGTCGACGAGGGCGCGGGTCGCGGAGGCGCCGAGCGGATGCCCGAGTGCGATCGCCCCGCCGTGGGGGTTGACCTGCACCGTTTCGGGCGGGGCCAGCTTCTGAAGGCAGGCCAGAACCACGGCGGCAAAGGCCTCGTTGATTTCAAGCACGGCGACGTCGCTGAGCGTGCGGCCCAGTCGATGCAGCAGCTTGTTGACGGCATCGACGGGAGCGAGAGCGAACCGCGCCGGGTCGACGCCGACGACGACGGAACCGAGGATGCGGGCAAGCGGGGGAGTGCCGGACTCGGCGAGCCGTCGACTCGAGATGATCAGGGTCGCCGCGGCGCCATCGGACAGCGGCGACGAGTTTCCCGCGGTGACCGAGCCATTGAGCGAGAATGCCGAACGCAGCCCGGCCAGGGCGGATGCGCTGGTGTCGGCGCGGATGCATTCGTCGCGCTGCAGTCCCGCCGTCGCGATGACCCGGTTGTCGTGAAACCCGGCGTTCCACGCGTCGAGGGCGAGGGTGTGAGACCGCAGCGCCCAGGCATCCTGCGCGTTCCGGTCGATGCCGACCTCGTCGGCGATCAGCTCGGCCGAGCGCCCCAACGAGTCCACCCACGGCGCCGGAAACAGCGGGTTGACCATGCGCCAGCCCACGGTTGTGGAGACCAGTTCGGGCCGGGTGGGCAGGCGCTCGTCGATCGGAGCCAGAACGTGCGGTGCCCGGCTCATTCCCTCGACTCCGCCGGCGATGATGACGTCGGCGTCTCCGGCTCGGATTGCTCGCGAGGCGAGAACGATCGATTCAGCGCCTGACCCGCAGAGGCGGTTGACGGTGGAGGCCGGGGTCGTGACGGGCAGACCGGCCAGCAGCACGGCCATCCGTGCCACGTTGCGGTTGTCTTCTCCTGCGCCGTTCGCGTCGCCGAGGATGACATCGTCGATGCCCGTTTGCAGGAATTCTGGGTTGCGCAGAGCGAGCTCACGGAGGGGAATCGCGGCGAGATCATCCACTCGCAGGCGGGAGAGCGAACCGCGATAGCGCCCGAACGGAGTACGGACGGCATCGACGATATAGGCCCGATTTTGTTCTGCAGACGTCTTCGTCATACTTCACCTCACTCTCAAACTTCGCTTATAGTACCGATCATGGCAACACTGGTGTTGGATGATGCGCTTTCGGTCGGAGACGTGCTTGAACGCGCCGCCGAGCGTTACGGCAGTCGACCGGCGGTGCAGGATGCGGCGGGCCTGCTGACGTTCGCCGGACTCCGGGACCGCGCGCGGCGCCTCGCCGACGGCCTGTTGAGCATCGGACTTCGCCCGGGCGATCGGGTCTTGGAGGCGCTGCCCAACAGCTGTGATCTGCTCGTGAGCGAGATGGCGCTTGCGTTGGCCGGACTCATCCGGGTGCCGCTGAATCCGCGCCTCGGACCGCGGGAATGGGCCGGAATCCATGCCGACAGTGGCGCGCGCGGGCTCATCGTCGACGGGCGTCTCGAGGGCGCCGATGGTGCCCGCATCATCGAGCACATTTCCTGCGAGATCACGGTTCGAACGGATGCGGGTGAGCTGGAATCGCTTGTTGCCTCGGGTTCTGTTGAGTCTCGTCTCCCGGCTGCGCAGCCGGACGACGTGGTGGGTCTCGCCTATTCCTCAGGCACAACCGGCATGCCGAAGGGCGCGCTGCGCACGCACCGGATGCGACTGGCCTCGATGCGCTCCATGATGCGCGACGTGGTGGAACCGACGGGGGAGGCCCGGGCCTATCTGCACGCGGGACCGGCGATTCACACGAGCGGACTCTTTGTTCTTCCAATGCTGGCACTCGGCATCCGCCAGGTGATGGCGCACCATCCGAGTCCCGCGGAAATCGCCGAGCTCGTCGAAGCGGAGGGAATCAGTCATCTCGCGCTTGTGCCGAGCGTGATCGACGCGCTCGCGCATCTTCCTGAGTCGGCGCGAGCGTCGTTTGCGCAGGTTCGGATGCTCGCGTATGCCGGTGCGCCGATGCCAGCGGCTCAGATTCGACGGGCTTCTGAATTTCTCACCGATCGACTCGTGCAGTATTACGGGCTGGTCGAGGCGATCCCGCCGCTGACGGTGCTCAGTATCGAGGATCATGCTCGAGGGCTGAGCGACGAACCGCGCCTGCTCAGTTCGGCCGGCCGTGCGGTTCGTGAGGCCCGAATCGAGGTTGTCGGGGAACCCGAGTCCGGCGCCGTGGAACGCGGCGATGCAGGAGTTCTCGGCGCGACGGCGCTCGGCGAAATCGCTGTGAGCGGGCCGATGGTCACCCCCGGTTACTGGAATGCCGACGAGCGAACTGACCTTGGCAAGGCATTCGACGGTGCCGCCCTGCTTACCGGTGACGTGGGCGTCGTCACCAACGGCTATCTCTATCTCGCGGATCGCAAGAACAACATGCTGATCAGTGGGGGATACAACGTCTATCCGGGCGAGATCGAGTCGGTGGTCGTGTCGAGTCCTGGCGTGCGCGCTGCTGTGGTGGTCGGCCTTCCCGATGATCGCTGGGGCGAGCGAATCGTGCTCGCCTATACGACGACATCCGGTGACGATCTGACGGCAACCGAAGGTCAGTGTCTTCACGACCGCCTCGGTGGACTCGCGCCGCACAAGAGGCCGAAATCGTCCTATTTTCACACCGAGTTTCCGCTCGGGGCGACGGGCAAGATCGACCGCCGTGCCATCACCTCGCGACTCGTTGAGCTTCAGGCCAGCGTGCTACCACACGCTGTGCAGCCCGCCGCCGACCCGCCCACTGCCGCGAAGCATCCGCTCACCGAAGCATCTGATGAAAGGTTCCCCACGACATGATTCCCTCTGAACTGCTTGAGCGCCTGCGCCTTCCCGTCGTCGCGGCCCCCATGTTTCTGGCCTCGGGGCCGGAGCTGGTCATTGCAGCGAGCCGCGCCGGAATCGTCGGCTCCTTCCCCACGCCGAACTGTCGCACCATGGAAGAACTCGACGCCTGGCTCACGCAGATCACGACGGCACTGGGTACCGGGGTGGATGCGCCGCCGTGGGCGATGAACCTCATCACGCACTCCACGAATGCGCGCCTGGGCGATGACCTCGAGATGGTCGCGAAGCACCGCCCGCCGGTCGTCATCACGGCCCTTGGTTCGCCGCGCCCCGTCGTTGACGTGGTGCATTCCTACGGTGGCATTGTGCTGGCGGATGTTGTCTCGTTGAAGTTGGCCCGCAAAGCTGCGGATGCCGGTGCCGACGGCCTCGTCTGCGTGTCATCTGGTGCCGGCGGTCACACCGGCCACCTGTCGCCATTGCCTTTCATCGCGGCGGTACGCGACAGCTTCGACGGCCTCGTCTGTGTCGGCGGAGGCGTGGCAACCGGCGCCGGCATTGCCGGTGCCATTGCTGCGGGTGCCGACCTCGTCTACATGGGCACCCGCTTCCTGGCCACGCCAGAGAGCATCGCCCTCGAGGCGCACAAACAGATGGTCGTCGACAGCTCGATCGATGACCTTGTCGTTTCGGCGGCGATCACCGGCACCCCGGCATCCTGGCTGCGTGCCTCGCTGACCGCGGTCGGAATCGACCCCGACGCGGCCGCCCCGATCTCGCGCAACTACAACACCGAGGCCTCGAACGTTCGACGGTGGAAAGACACCTGGGCCGCGGGTCAGGGGCTCGACAACATCAACGCGATCGAAACGACGGCGGAAATCGTCGATCGCCTGGTCATCGAGTATGGCGCGGCGTGTGACCGGGTCGGCAGGCTGGCCGGCGCGCGATCACTAGGCTGACGGAGTGACAGCGACAATCCCCACGAACGGGAGTGCGATCGGAATCGCGCTCCTCGCCCTCGGCGACCGCTGGACGCTTCTCATCCTGCAGCGAGCCTTCGTCTTGCGTACCCGCCGCTTCGGCGACTGGGTTGCACAGCTCGGGCTGAGCGAATCGACGCTGGCGGCACGCCTGCGCGATCTTGTCGCGGCCGAGCTGATGGAGCGGGTTCCCTACGACGACAACGGTCGAACGCGCGAGGAGTACAAGCTCACTCCACGCGCGCTGGAACTGTCGAGTCTGCTCCTTGCGATCTGGGGGTGGGAACAGGTTTCCGTGCCCGGCGTCGAAGGCGCACCGGTGCTCATTCACGACGTCTGTGGGCACGCGACGCTTCCTGTCCTGGGGTGCGGCGTGTGTGGAGTGTCTCCGATCACGGCCCGCGAGACTTCTGCGGAGCGAGGTGCTGAGGCGGAGTTCACGAAGATCGCCGTGCCTCGATTGCACCGGCGGGCCGCTGAGTCCGGCACTCCAGCGGATGCGCTCTCCTACTACCCGGAGACGATGGAGATTCTCGGCGACCGCTGGAGCACGGCGATTCTCGCGGCTGCTTTTCTCGGTATACGCCGGTTCAACGCATTCAAAGCGGAGCTGGGCATCGCCCCGTCGATTCTGTCCGACCGGCTTCGCCGATTCGTCGCGGCCGGGGTACTGAGCGCTCCGTCGTCGGAGGGCGAGTATCGGCTCACCGCGAAGGGAATGAACTTCTTTCCCGTCTTCGCGATTCTCGTCGACTGGGCTCAACGCTGGTACTCGCCCGAGTCGGCTCATGAGCTGACGATCCGGCACACGTCGTGCGGTTCACCGCTCGGCCCGGTCCTGCTGTGTTCAGAGTGCGGCACCGAGCTGGTGCGCACGTCGGTGCACTTCGACCTGCCGGCGAGCCATTTCGGCGGTTGAGGAGCAGCAGACGGAGTCGGCCGCGTCTCGAAACCACGCGAGCCAATCCTCACACCTGGTTTGCGGCTGAATCTATGTAGACCTTTGGGTCCGTTCGAGGATCGACTCGCGAGGTCGGATTCACGTGCCCCAACTATCCCGGCGCGGTGTATCCCCGCTGGCGCGCGGTCTACCCCGCGCCCACGGGGATAGACCGCGCCGGGACAGGAATTTCGCGCTCGGTCAGCCCTCTTCGCGTCGGCCGGCCCTCGTGTGCGTCAGCCGGCGTTGTCTGCGCGTCCGGCGGCCTCGGCGACCTGCTGGTGCAGCTCAGAGTGATCGGCGGCGCTGAGCTCCTCGTCGCCACCGAACGTGTACGGCATGCCTTCGCCGGTCTCGATGAACGCCTTGAGGCTGCCGTTCACGAACATGCCCCACGCGTTCGAGCACACGTCGTAGCATTCGACCTCGGGCTCAAGGCCCTCGTGGGTGAAGGTGACCCGGGTGGCGCCGTCGGCCTGTTCGATGTCGAAACGCACGGTCGTGCCATTCCACTCCTGTTTGTCGTCGACGAAATCGAGGTAGCTGCCCGTGACGAGCCATTCGATGCGTCGCGCCGGCTCGACCTCGGTGATCCGGAATCCGCTGTAGTGCAGCCCGGGCACGACGTAGACGAATTCGTCGCCGACAGCGGTGGTCGAGCCGGTGATGCGCCCCCACCAGCCGGCTACGTCGTTGATCGAATCGAACGCCTGTTGCGGCGTGGCATCCACGGTGATCGTCGTCGTGAAGTTCTCGGTCATTCTCTGCTCCTTTGCACGCCTCCCGCGGCGGGAGGTCTCCGTAACTTGCCTGATGAAAGTGAGCGTAGACCGACCACTTGCATCATGCAAGTGGTAGAGTCGGCTCATGTTGGGAAAGACTTATGACACGCAGGTGTGCTCGATTGCGCGATCACTCGAACTCGTCGGCGAGAGGTGGAGCCTGCTCATCATTCGTGATGCCCTGTTCGCTCGGGTGACGCGGTTCGGTGATTTTCAGCACAACCTCGGCATCGCGACCAACGTGCTCACATCGCGACTGGATTCATTCGTCGGCAGCGGCATTATGGAGCGCGAAGGCTCTGCCGACTATCGCCTCACCGACAAAGGCCGAGCACTCGCGATCGCACTCATCGCCCTCACCGAATGGGGCGACGCCTGGGCCTCTCCCGTCGACCCGCCGATCCTGTACCGACACGCCACCTGCGGTGATGGCGAGGTGCACGCGGTCGCCCTGTGCGAGACCTGCGGCATTGTGCCGGCGGAAGAAGTTGCCATCCGCATCGGGCCGGGTATGCCGGCCGACTATCTCGCCGAGCGCCGCGGAGGATCCCGCGCGGGTTGAATGACCCGGTGAGCGGGATCGCCAGCGCTGCGTTCGCGGCCGCGTGGGTGAACGGTCAGTCGTTGTCGTCGCCCGAAGGCGTCTGCACTTCCCACCGCCCAAAGACGTGCAGCCCAGCGGAGTCGGCGAGAGCGTTTGACGCACTGTTGTCGAGTTGGCACCGGTATTGCAGTTCGTGATGCAGATCGTATGCGTGACGCGCCATCGCCTGAACGAGGCGACGTCCGTTCCCCCGACCGCGCGCGGTCGCGAGAGTGAGAACGCCGATGTCGGCGAGCGTCGATTCCTTCCACGGATAGGTACTCGCGACAGCCACAAGCTGATCGTCAGAGATCACACCAAAGGCCGCCCAATCGTCGAGATCGACCTGTGCATCGTCACGGTCCTGCTCGGATGCGCGATCTTCAAAATCGGCGAACAGGTCTCGATCGTCTGCAGTCAATTGCCGAATGACGAATGAGTCTGATCCCGTGTCCCCAGAAGGGTGGGAGCGGTCCGGAAAGTAGTAAAGATTGTCGGCGCCGTGGAGCACAATTCCGACCCGCACCAAGGCTTCCCGCACGCGCGCTTCCTCAAGGAGGGGCGCCCCCGCGCGGATGCCGTGACCCGCAAGCGCTTGAGCGAGCTCCGGAAGAACTGCGATCGCGGTATGGGAATCGTCGATGGTGTGGAGAACAATGACACGCTCATCGTCTCCGAGATCTGGGTTGATCGTGAGACTGAGGCGTTCATCGCGGTAGAGAACTTCACCGGCGAACGGCTTTCTCCAGAATTCAGTGACGACGTCGGAAAAGCGTGTCATGAGCTTGTCTCCATGGGTTTAGAGTTGATGGCAGGACTGACAGTTATGACAGCCTATGACACAAGAGGATCAACGAGTGAAAGAGCCGAGTCTTTCGTCGCGCGAGATTGCTCGCCAGGCGGTTCGCAACAGGATTCAGGAGGTTGCGGAGCGGCTCTTTGACGAGCGTGGGTTTCGAGAGACGACCGTGGGTGATATCGCCGAGGTGGTGGGTATTTCCGAACGCACCTTCTTCCGCTACTTCGCGACGAAGGATGATCTCCTGTTTTCGAGCTTCGACGCTGATACACAGTGGGCGATTGATTCCGTCAACGCCCGGCCACGGGGTGAGAACCCCTGGGACTCTCTGCACGCGGTGGTGGAAGCGGCGCTGGATCGGCTCGATAGCGATGCGCAGAGGAGGTCGGCGCTCTTTCAGCGAATCACAGCAGAGTCACCCCACGTACAAGCAAGTTATTTCACTCACGTTCAGGCGTTCCATCGGAGCATCGGGGAAGCACTCTGGGTCCGCTGGCACACGAACCACGTCAATACGGGTGGCAATCCGGCTTCCGGAACGAAGCCGAGCGACCCCGATGACCGGATAATCCTGTGCGCCGTTGTGAGTTCAGTGTTTGCTGCCGTCAACGAAGTGACTGTGCTTTCCTCTGACCGCGCTCCGGCCGAACAACGACGGATCATTCGCGCCACACTCGCCACACTGCGTCCCTCACTCACCGGATTCGAAAAAGAAAGCAGAAACGACCATTTCGCACGTCAACCTCGGTAAAACAAGCCCCGCAAGCTACCAACGACTCTCAGCACTCGATGCGACGGCCGCGGCGGAGGCAGTTGCAGTCGGACTCGACCCGCTGCTCATCGAACTCGTGAAGATCCGGGCGTCGCAGATCAACGGCTGTGCATTCTGCCTACGGATGCACTCGCGCGATGCACTCTCAAACGGCGAGTCCGCCGACCGGCTCGCGGTCGTCGCGGCCTGGTGGGAGTCACAGTACTTCAGTGACAAGGAGCAGGCCGCGCTCATCCTCGCCGAGCGGCTCACAAACATCTCCCTCGGCTCGGCCGACGCGCACAACACAGTTGATGTCGATGCCGTACTCACGACGCAGGAGGTCGCCGCAGTCTCCTGGCTGGTCATTGTGATCAACGCCTGGAACCGCGTGGCGATCTCAAGCCATTACCCCGTCGCCCCCGAACGGGTCGGCGCGCACTCCAACGGACAGGTCTGAAGCAATGAGTTGTCAGATCCGTCTTGCCACTTCGTCTGACCTCGACGCCGCAGCCCGCGTGCTCGCCGCCGCCTTCGACGCGTACCCCTGGACGCGATGGTCCATTCCCCACGACGGATACGCGAATCGCCTCGAGAAGCTTCAGCGCCTGTATCTGTCCCACGCCCTGGAGCATGGCATCGTGCTCGTAGACGAACAACTGAGCGCGGTCGCAGCGTTCCTTCCACCAGATTCTCCAGAGCCCACTGAGCAGACACAACAGCACGTCGCCGACCTGCTCGGAGCGCGCGTTGCAGTGCTCGCCGAGCTGTCACTGCCCGATGCACCAGCTGGAGCGTGGACTCTTGAAACTGTCGGTGTTGATCCGGCCCATCAGGGGACGGGACTCGGAACAGCCGTGACGGCGGCCGGCCTCGCGATGATCGACGAGCGCGCCGCACCCGTTGCCCTCGAGACCTCGAACGAACGGAATGTGCGTCTCTACCAGAGGCTCGGATTCTTCACCGTCGCCACGACCGCGATCCCAGGGGGTCCAATTGTGTACTCGATGAGCCGCACGACCCCGTCATGAGCCGCACGACCCCGTCATGAGCCGCACGACCCCATCCAGTGGCGGTTACTCGACGAGCTTCCCGGCCGTCGACACCTCACGGATCAGCTCGGCGACTTCCTCCGAAATCTCCGGGATTTCTTCGCGGACCACGCCGGTCGTGGGGGACCAGACGAGGTTGACCTGCAGGGTCGGATCAATCTCCGGGTAGTCGCTGCGGTTGTGGCATCCGCGGGTCTCGCGGCGTTCCACCGCCGCCTCGAGGGTGGCGCGGGCGGCCAGCGCCGACGCCTTGAGGTCGAAAGCGTGTGCGAGATCCTGGAAGCCGGCGATGTCGGGGTGGATTCCGACGTTCTGCATGCGCTGTTCAATGTCGTCGAGCTTGGCGAGGCCGGCCGTCAGGCCCTCCTCGTCGCGCACCACCCCGGCGTGTTCGGTCATCATGTTGCGGATGGCGCGCTGCAGCGCCCGCACGTTTTCGGGGCCGTCGGCCGCGAGCAAGTCATCGATCTCTGCGCGCGCCTGGGCCAGTGCCGCGGCAGAGCGCGGCTGGGCCTCGAGCGACGCCGAGTGCTCCGCCGCAGCATGGGCGACGATCCGGCCGAAGACGAGCAACTCGATCAGCGAGTTGCCGCCCAGACGGTTGGCACCGTGCAGACCACTGGATGCCTCACCGATCGCGTACAGGCCGTCGACATCCGTGCTGTGGTCCTCTGGGCGCACCCAGACGCCGCCCATCGAGTAGTGCGCGGTCGGTGCCACCTCGATCGGCTCCTTGGTGATGTCGAGCATCTGCACCTCCATCATGGTTTGGTAGACGCGCGGCAGGCGCTCCATGATGGTTTCGCGCGGCAGGTGTGACACGTCAAGCCAGACGCCGCCGTTGGCGGTACCGCGGCCCTCCTTGATCTCGGTGTACGCAGCCAGAGCCACCCGGTCGCGGGTGGAGAGATCCTTGCGCACCGGATCGTAGCGCTCCATGAAACGCTCGCCGGAGGAGTTGCGCAGGACGCCGCCCTCACCGCGGGCGGCCTCGGAGATCAAGGTGCCGGCCGCGTTCTCTGGCTCGATGATGCCGGACGGGTGGAACTGCACGAGCTCCGGATCGCGCAGCCGAGCGCCGGCGTCTACTGCCAGGCGGAACGAATCGCCGGTGTTCTCGTCGCGGCGTGAGGAGGTGCGGCGCCAGATGCGGTTGTGGCCGCCGGCCGCGAGGATGACCGCGTCGGCGTGGATGAGGTAGCGGGTGCCGGTGTTGAGGTCGAATCCGTAGGCGCCGAAGACCTGGTTGTCCTTGACCAGCAGCCGGGTGATGTAGACCTCGTCGAGGATCGGGACATCCAACTGCGCGGCGCGGTTGACCAGGCTGCGCTGGATCTCCAGGCCCGTGTAGTCGCCGGCGAACGCCGTGCGACGAAAGGTGTGCGCGCCGAAGAAGCGCTGCGAGATGCGCCCATCGTCTTCGCGGGCGAAGTTCATTCCATAGCGTTCCAGATCCTGGATGCCCTGCGCAGCACCGCGGGCGACGATCTCCACGGTGTGCGGGTTGGCCAAGAAGTAGCTTTCCTTGATGGTGTCGGCGGCGTGCTGCTGCCAGGAGTCGTCCTCGTCCATGGTGCCCAGCGCCGCGTTGATACCGCCTGCGGCGAGCGAGGTGTGCGCGTCGTTGCGGGGGCGCTTGCCCACCGCGAGCACGTCGACTCCCATTTCGGCCAGCTCGATGGCGGCCCGAAGCCCCGAGCCGCCGGTGCCGATCACCAGGACCGTGGTGGAAATCTGCTTTTCAATCGCTTTCGATGCGTTCATGCTTCAACGCTAAGAATCGACTCATGATTAGTCCAATGAATCATTCGAGTCGTTTCAATGCGTTTAGGCTATTGGAATGAACCTGGAACAGCTCCAAAGTTTCGTGGAAGTGGCTCGCATCGGGCACTTCACCCGTGCCGCCGCACATCTGCATTTGGCCCAGCCGTCGCTCAGCCGGCAGATTTCAGCCCTCGAAGCGGATCTCGGCGCGCCGCTCTTTCACCGAGCCCGGGGCAACATCACCCTGACCGCGGCCGGCGAATCGCTGCTTCCGCTGGCCAAGCGCATGCTCGCGGATGCCGACACCGTCAGGTACGAGATGCAGGAGCTGGCCGGCCTCCGAACGGGTCGGGTGCGCCTCGGGGCCACCCCGACGCTGTGCATCAGTCTGGTCGCCGAGGTGCTGACGTCCTTCCACGCGACGTACCCGGGCATCGACCTGCACCTGACAGAGGGGGGCTCGCACGGGCTGCTGGACGAGCTTTCCGGCGGGACGCTCGATCTGGCGCTCGTCACTACATCCGATGGCCGCCCATCTGCCATGAGCCTCCGCCGGCTTCCTCTTCTCACCGAGGAACTGGTGGTCATTGCCGCGGCCGAGAGCCCGCTTCTGCACGATCTTCAGGCCCTCACGCTCACGGAGCTCGCTGCGCTCCCACTGATCACGTTCCATGAAAGCTACGACTTGCGGGCCATGACAATGCGCGCATTTCAGGAAGCCGAGCTGGTTCCGACCGTGATCCTCGAGGGTGGGGAGATGGACTCAGTGCTGCGCTGTGTGGAACGCGGCCTGGGGGTGGCGGTCGTACCCGCCATGGTCTTGGCAGACCGGCCTGGCCTGCGCTCCGTTCGGCTCACCGCGCCGCGCCTTGCCCGGTCGATCAGTCTCGCCCAGCGCAATGACGTGACATTGACCCGCGCCGCTGAGGCGATGCAGAGTCTGATCATTGAGACGGCGAATGTGCTGTCGTCGGTCGAGGCCGGGGGTGAGGGGCTGATCACGCGGGCCGCCTAGGTTTTCGAAGGCGCCGAGTGGCGCCCGGTGGTGGCCTCAGGTCCGAATCTGACGGATGGCGTCGGGGATGGATCCCGACCAGGCCGGGCCGTGACCCGGCACGATGCGATGCGCCGCGACCGCGGAGAGCCCGTCGAGGGAACGGAGAGCTTCGGCCGGATCATCGGTGAACGGGGCCGGCTGCGGGCCCGTCACTCCGGTGAGCACGTTGCGGGTGGTGAGCGCATCGCCGACGAAGACGGTGTCGACTGACGGCACGAAGACGGCGACGCTTCCCGGTGAGTGGCCGGGCATCCCGATGATCTGCGGCGAGCCGGGCAGGGCGAGCGTCTCGCCGTCGCGCATCTCGACCACCGAACTCAGGTGCTTCGTCATCGCGCCGCCCTTGCGCACGGCGTACGCGGCGAAGCCGAGCACTGCGCCGAACCGCTTGGATCCGCCCGGGGCGTGCGAGGTCGCTTCTCCGCGTGCCCGGGCGGCATCGGCGGAGTGCACGTACACGGGGATGCCGTGCTCGCGGCGGAGCCGTTCTGCGATGCCGATGTGGTCGCTGTCGCCGTGAGTGAGCACCACCCCGCGGATGTCTGTGAGATCGCGGCCCATGTCCGAGAGTTCTGCACGAAGATCGGTCCAGTGGCCGGGCAGGCCGGCATCGATCATGGTGATCCCGTCGGGGGTCTCGATGAGGTGAAATGCCACGATGTCGTTGCCGACGCGACGGAGGCCTGGAGCGAGTTGCATTGTCTTGCACCTTTCGGATTGCTACGCTGGCTACATGGCTACGATACATAGCCATCATGGCTATAGTCAATAGCTATCAATTCTCAAGAGAGAGCCGCGGAGCACAATGCCAACACCTGAACGCACATCTCGCGAGGCGATCATTGCCGTTGGCCGCGAGCTCCTGGAAGTGGAGGGCCTCGCCGGGTTGAGCATGCGGGCGGTCGCCGACCGTGTCGGCGTCAAAGCTCCGTCACTCTACAAGCGAGTGCGAGATCGCGACGAGCTCGTTCGGCTCATCACCGAGGCGACCCTCAACGACCTCGGAGAGCATCTGCGGAGCGCCGCAGCCGAGCCGACGGATGCCGCATCGCGAGTCGCCGCGCTCGCGCTGGCGTTCCGGTCCTTCGCGCATCGCTTCCCGGCCGGGTTTCACCTCATCTTCGCGCCTGGCTCGGTGAATACTCGTCCGTCCGGCGACCTGATCGTCGCATCGAGCGAGCCACTCCTTGAGGTTGCGGGCGCGCTCGCCGGGCCGGACCATGCGCTCGAAGCTGCGCGCACACTCACGGCGTGGGCCAACGGTTTCATCGGCATGGAGCTGGCGGGCGCGTTCAACCTCGGCGGGAACGTCGACGAAGCCTTCGCCTTCGGCATCCGCACGCTGACATCCGCTCTTCAGATCCGCGAAGGGGTGCCAGCGGCGAGTTAATCCGGTCGCCGCGTTAGCATCGCTGTTGGACGCATCCGTTGATGCCAACCGCACCGTCTCACACCCGATGCCGACCGTCGCTGACCGCAGCACGAGCAACGCGATCGCACGATCGGCATCCGCGAAAGGATAAATCGTGGTCAGCTTCCGAACAACACTGTGGGCCGCCGGCGGCAACAACGTGGGCATCGTCGTGCCCGAGGATGTCGTGCTCGGCTTCGGCCGCGGCAAACGTGTTCCCGTCATCGTGACCATCGATGGCGACTATTCGTACCGCAACACCATCGCATCGATGGGCGGTCAGTTTCTGATCTCGTTCAACGCCGAGACCCGGGCTGCCACTGGCAAGGGTGCGGGCGATGAGATCGAGGTCACCCTCGACGTTGACGACGCACCGCGCACCGTCGACATCCCCGCAGAGCTGGCGGCGCAACTCGATGCGGACCCGGTGGCGACGGAGGCATGGTCGGCGCTCTCGTACAGCAAGCAGCGCGCGCATGCCGAGTCAGTTGCAAGCGCGAAGAGCGACGACACCCGAACGCGCCGGGTGCAGGCGGTCATGGATGCGCTGCGAGGCTAGCTGCAGGACGGGGGGACCCGCGGTTCCATCCTGCGTTCGGGCCGTCTAGTCGTCGATCACCGCTTCGCCCCGGCGCTCCAGATCGGAGAGACCATCTCGCATGGCCTGCAACTGGTCGGCCGAATGCCCCACCCAGTCCCTCAGCTCACCGACGACCTTCACCGGCTCCCGGGTGCGGAACGAACGGGTCGGATTGCCGGGAAACCGCTTGTCCGTCACATTCGGATCGTCTTCAAGGTCGCCGAGCGGTTCCACAATGTAGATCCGGCCGGGCCCCTCGCCCACGGCAAGTTCGGCGCCCCAGGTTGCGGCATCCAGAGTTGCCGTCACGTAGATGTGGTTCGCCGTCCGGCCCCCACCGAAGTTCGAACGGCGCCCGGGCACCAGGAGATCGCCCACGGTGAGGTTCGCTTTTGTCCCGTGGAACAGCGCCCCGGACTCGTGGACCTCGAACGGTTTGGGCACTTGTGTCATGTACACCCCTCGCAGACTTGTTCTGCAGCCCCAGCCGGAGCCGCCTACGAACGTGGTCTCGATTCAAGCACGAGCAACTCCCCATAGAGTCAAGGCCAGATGAAAAGTCACACGAGTGCATTGCAAAGTCGCGGATTCCTGAGCGCCGAGGACCTGACCTCGTTTGGTCAGATGTCAACCGAAGACCTCATTCGGAAGGTCGACTCCGACGACGCCGTCGAGCGATCTGCAGCCATCCGTTTGCTCGCACGCACGACGTCCGCGGGTGATTCGTTGAACCATATCTTCGTGGAACGACTCACCCGCGAAACCAAGCTCTACACCAAGCTCGAGATCTGTGAGGCGCTTCAGAGTGGAGGGGTACCAAGCGCGCGATTGCTCACCCCGCTGCTCGGCAAGATCGGGAAGAACCAGCACAAGCATCCCTCAGCTGAGGTGTTTAGGAAATCTAGCTATCCGCTTCCGCGAGACATCGTGGCTCGAACTCTTGCTCGGATGGATCCTCAGATTCTGCCGATGCTCATCGCCGTTCTTCGCGAGCGCCCGCGCGATGAGGTCGCAGAGGTCATCGATGCGATTGGGTTCATGTGCTTCTATGCGGCAGTGACGCCAACGGATCGATTGGCGGCATTGCGCGCACTGATTGACACCTTTCACGAGAACCCGAACGACGAGCTCGTGCAATGGAAGGTGGCGCGCGCTTTCGAGAGCTTCAATCATCCGGATTGCCTCTCACTACTGAGCGTGATTGAAAGGTGCGGTTCGATAGCGCCACTTCGCCAAGAGGCTCAACGCTCGCTCGCGCTGGCGGTTGAGCAGCCCTCCATGTGAAGTCTCCCTGCCGACTCGGCCGGTGATCTGCGACGAGCCGGTGTCCTGCGTCGAGCCGGTGTCCTGCATCGATGAATCGGCGGCCGCGAGGCGCGCCGATTCATCGACCCAGGCGGCTGTTATGCCGAGATCGACTCCGTGGGAGCAGGGACGGATGCCGGTGGCTTGGTCATCGCACGGGCGGTGATCACTGCTCCGACGAGGGCGAGGATTGCTGCGCCCAGGAAGGCGGCGGAGTAGCCCTCGGTCAGCTCGACCCGTGACGGGTCGGTTCCGGACATGCCGTAGACGATTGCCGTGAGCACGGCGAGTCCGAGCGCTGACCCGATCTGGTAGCTGGTGCTCACGAGCCCTGAGGCAACGCCGGTTTCGGCGGGTGGTGCCGCGTTGATGGCGGTGCCGAGAGAGGGAACGAACGCGAGTGACATTCCGAGGGCCGCCAGGAGCGAGGCGGGAAGAACGTCGACGGCATAACTTCCGTCGGGACGCACCAGGGAAAGCCACAGGAGTCCCGCCGACAGCACAAGGAGGCCGGCGACAATCAGCGATTTCGCGCCGAATCTCGCTTGAAGCCGTGGCGCCAACGCAATCATGACGACTACGACAAGGCCAGTCATCGGGAGAAGTGCGGCACCGGCGGCGAAGGCGGACGCGCCGAGAACCTGCTGCAGGTACAGGTTCAGGAAGAACCACATCGATACCCATGCCGCACCGAGGAGGAGTTGGGCGCTGTTGGCGGCCGCGAGCAGGGGTGCGCGAAGCAGTCCGAGACGCAGCAGGGGGCTCTGACTCCGTGCCTGGATGATGAAGAAGATCACCAGCAGCACGATGCCGACGGCCAGCACGCTGAGGGTCTGCGCAGTGAGCCAACCAACATCCGGGGCGTTGACGACGGCATAGACGATCGCGGCGAGGCCGGCTGTCACGGTGAGGGCGCCGCCGATGTCGATTGAACCCGATGCCTTCCGCACGGTTCGGGGGAGTGTCGTTGCGGTGAATGCGAGCACGAAGACCGCGATCGGAATCGTGACGTAGAACACCCACGGCCAGCTCGCATACTCGGTCAGCACGCCTCCGAGGAAGACTCCGGCGGTGCCACCGATTGGAGCTGCTGCGCCATAGACGGCGAAGGCCTTGGGGAGGTCAGATGTGCCGCCGAAGAGCATCATCAGCAGGGTCAGAGCCGCCGGTGCGATCAGTGCTGAACCGGCACCCTGAATGGCGCGGCCCGCGATCTCGAGGCCGATTGTGCTGGCCGCTCCCGCCATCAACGATCCGGCGATCAGCACGAGCCAGCCCAGAACGAAGATCTTGCGCGCGCCGAAGACATCGGCGAGGCGACCGCCCAGCAGGAGGAGGCCACCGAAGGCGACCACATAGGCGTTGAACACCCACGAGAGAGACTCCGGCGTGAAGCCGAGATCTCGTTGAATGTCGGGCAGGGCGACACCGATGATCGAGGTGTCCATGATGACAACGAACTGCGCTGTGGCGATCAGCACGAGGCCGAGCCACCGCTTCGCCGGTGAGAGGGGTGGATGGGTTGACATGTGATTTTCCTCCTGAGAAACGGCCGGTAATACCCGGTAGGGGTATACCTTATACCCCTGGGGGGTACATGTTTCAACCGGTCATCTTTCGCTTGCTTAATACCCTGGTGGGGTATACGGTAACTTTTACGGATACCCGGTAGGGGTACCGAGGAGTGTGAGGATGCGCGATGGCTACGAACGAGTACCAGGTGACAGGGATGACCTGCGGGCACTGCGAGATGTCGATCCGTGACGAGGTCGGCGAGATCGCTGGGGTTGAGGACATTCAGGTAAGTGCGCAGACGGGCACGCTCGTTGTGACGGGCTCCGATGCGGTCGACGATGCCCAAGTTCTGGCCGCCGTGGAGGAGGCAGGCTACCGGGCGGTGCGAGCCGCATGAAGACTGGCGCACGTCTTGCCATTTACGGGCTCGGACTCGTCGTGGCCTGTGGCGGTGCGTTCGGCATCGCCGGCGCTGTCGTTCCCGACAGCGTCGTCACAGGGTGGACGAAAGGAAGCGAGATGAACGGTCATGACAAGGGGCACGATCCCGAAAGCGCTGCGTCGGCAGACGCGAACGGAACCGCAACGAGTGCAGCGGTCGCGGCAGCAGTGAAGGGCCTCGCGCTCGGCGCCGACGGGTATGTGCTGTCGCCGGTCGAGGCACCCGCAACGGTCGGCGACCCCGGCGAGCTGAGCTTCCAGATCCAGGATGCCTCCGGCGTTCCGGTCACGACGTACACGACCTCCCACGATAAGGAGCTGCATCTGATCGTGGCGCGGTCGGATGGCAGCCAGTTCCGCCACGTTCACCCGACGTTGGACGAGTCAACGGGCACGTGGTCGATGCCGTGGGAATGGGCTGAAGCAGGCAGCTACCGCGTGTTTGCGGACTTCACGACTGCCGACGCATCCGCTCTGACGCTCACCCGCACCGTGCAGGTGGCCGGAGCGTTCACTCCGGTGGTGCCGCAGCCGATTCAGGTCGATCAGGTCGACGGCTTCACTGTTTCACTCGACGGCGAGATGGTGGCGGGCTCGGCCAGCGAGCTCACGATTACCGTCGACCGTGACGGTGCACCGGTCACAACGTTGGAGCCCTACCTGGGTGCATTCGGCCACCTCGTTGCGCTGCGTGAGGGCGATCTCGCCTTCTTGCACGTGCACGCCGAGGGCGAAGAACCCGTCGCGGGCGAGACGGCAGGGCCGCAGATTGTGTTTGCCGCAGTGGCTCCGACCGCGGGTCGATACCTGCTGTACCTGGACTTTCAGGTCGACGGCGAGGTTCATACCGCCGAGTTCGTGCTCGACGCCGGCCACGCCGCCGCTCCCGCCGACGCCCACAGCGACGGGTCCGCGAACACCGAGAGCGCAACGCATCCGGAAGGGCACTGACCGTTAGGTCTCGCCTTTTCTCCAGCTAGCAGAAGGAACAGCACATGAGCACAACAGCGCCCCCGAGTGTGGGCACAGGCATCGAGTTGGAGATCGGCGGGATGACCTGCGCCTCCTGCGCGATGCGGATCGAAAAGAAGCTGAACAAGCTCGACGGCGTCACCGCAACCGTGAACTACGCAACCGAGAAGGCGAAGGTCACTGTGCCCGACGGGTACGACCCGGCGCTGCTGATCGCCGAGGTCGAGAAGACCGGATACAGCGCCGCGGTGCCCGCCCCGAAGGGCAAGACGAAGGATGGCGCGGGCTTCGTTGACGCCGACGACGCAGACCCGGAGCTGCTGTCGCTGCGCAACCGGCTGATCGGTTCGATCGTGCTGACCCTTCCGGTGATTGCGATGGCGATGATCCCCGCGTTGCAGTTCACTTACTGGCAGTGGGCGTCACTCGCGCTGGCTGCCCCCGTGATCCTGTGGGCGGCGTGGCCGTTCCACAAGGCGGCGTGGACGAATCTCAAGCACGGCGCCGCGACGATGGACACCCTGATTTCCATGGGTACCTCCGCTGCGTTCCTCTGGTCGCTGTATGCGCTGTTCTTCGGCACCGCCGGAACCCCGGGGATGACGCACCCGTTCGAGTTCGCGCTGGCGCCCTCCGATGGCGCGGCGAACATCTACCTCGAGGTGGGCGCCGGTGTGACGATGTTCATCCTCGGCGGCCGCTACTTCGAAAAGCGCTCGAAGAAGCAGGCCGGCGCAGCATTGCGCGCATTGCTCGAGCTCGGCGCGAAGGAGGTGTCGGTGCTGCGCGTTGGGGTCGAGACGAAGATTCCGGTCGAGGACCTGCACGTCGGTGACGAGTTCATCGTTCGCCCGGGGGAGAAGATCGCCACCGACGGTGTGGTGGTCTCCGGGTCGAGCGCAGTGGACGCATCCATGCTCACCGGCGAAGCGGTGCCGGTCGAGGTCGCCGAGGGAGACAGCGTCACCGGGGCCACGACGAATGTCGGCGGCCGGCTCTCGGTGCGTGCCACCAGAGTCGGGTCGGACACGCAGTTGGCGCAGATGGCCCAGCTCGTGGAAAATGCCCAGACCGGCAAGGCCGAAGTACAGCGCCTCGCCGACCGGATCTCTGGCGTGTTCGTGCCGATCGTGATCGTGATCGCCTTCGCTGCGCTCGGCGGATGGCTCGGTGCCGGTTTCCCGGTGACTGCGGCATTCACCGCGGCGGTCGCGGTGCTCGTGATCGCGTGCCCCTGCGCGCTGGGCTTGGCGACGCCGACGGCGCTGCTGGTGGGTACCGGCCGCGGGGCGCAGATGGGCGTGCTCATCAAGGGCCCGGAAGTGCTGGAATCCACCCGCACCGTCGACACCGTCGTGCTGGACAAGACCGGAACGGTCACCACCGGCAAGATGACTCTCGTCGATGTGTTCGTCGAAGCCGGCACCGATCGTGCCGAACTGCTGCGTCTGGCCGGAGCATTGGAGGATGCCTCTGAGCACCCGATCGCGCAGGCGATCGCGAAGGGCGCGACGCAGGAAGTGGGAACGCTGCCGACTCCTGAAGGCTTCGCGAACATCGAAGGCAAGGGCGTTCAGGGCATTGTCGATGGCCATGCCGTACTGGTGGGCCGCGAGTCGCTACTGGCCGAATGGTCGCTGCAGCTGAGCCGTGAGCTTGCGTCGACGAAGGCGCGCGCCGAGGGTGAAGGCAAGACGGTGGTTGCCGTGGGCTGGGACGGCCAGGCACGAGGCATCCTCGTCGTCGCCGACACGGTGAAGCCGACCAGCGCCGAGGCGATCGCGCAATTCAAGGCGATCGGGTTGACACCGATCCTGCTCACCGGCGACAACGAGGCAGTCGCCCGGCGAATCGCCACCGAGGTGGGCATTGAGCAAGTCATCGCCGAGGTTCTTCCGAAGGACAAGGTCGATGTGATTGTCCGGCTGCAGTCGGAAGGCCGGATCGTCGCGATGATCGGCGACGGCGTCAACGACGCCCCCGCGCTGGCCCAGGCCGACCTCGGTCTGGCGATGGGCACCGGCGCGGATGTCGCGATCGAAGCATCCGACATCACCCTGGTGCGCGGCGACCTGCGCAGTGCGGTCGACGCCATCCGCCTCTCCCGCAAGACGCTCGGAACCATCAAGACCAATCTCTTCTGGGCGTTCGCCTACAACGTCGCGGCGATCCCTGTCGCGGCGCTCGGAATGCTCAACCCCATGCTTGCCGGGGCCGCGATGGCGCTCTCCAGCGTTTTCGTCGTCGGCAACAGCCTGCGCCTGCGCGGGTTCAAGAGTGTCGCAAAGCAATAGCGCGACCCACCCCACACCACCCACAGAAAACACGAAGGGAATCACCCACAATGACAAACGACCTCGAGGCGACCTCCAGTTGCTGCAGTACCAGCACCAGCGCATCCACCTTTACCGCGGCCGGCAACGCACGCGAGAACCTGATGGCGAGCGGCGCTGCTGACGACATGACGACCTGCCCGGTCATGGTCGGCAACCCCGTCAGTAAGACGGCGGCCGAAGCGACCGGTCTCTATCGCGACTACGAGGGCGAGCGGTACTACTTCTGCTGCGGCGGTTGCGGGCCGGCATTCGACTCGGATCCGGCCACGTACGTCGCCAACATGGCGTAGCCACGCGGATGCGGGGTTCTCGGTGTGAGATTTTGGTGCCGCGGACCCCGACGCGAGAAGCGCGTAGATCAGCAGAAAAGCGGCAGATAGTCTGTCACCACAGGGATGACCGCAACGTCGCCCCGGGAACTTCACAACTCCACCCGCACCCTGCCCATTCTGAATCGCTGGAACGTTAGGAACGTACGATGTCACCCTCCGAGACCTCCGCAGAAACCCACGGGTACATCAGCGACAAGGACAAGTACCTCAAGCGCATGGGGCGCATCGAGGGTCAGGCTCGCGGTATCTCCAAGATGATCGACGATGAGAAATATTGCATCGACATCCTCACCCAAGTCAGTGCACTCACCAGTGCGCTGCAGGTCGTCGCGCTCGGCCTGCTTGACGATCACCTCAAGCACTGCGTTCTCGACGCGGCGAAGCTCGGTGAAGACGAGGCTGCCGCAAAGATCAAGGAAGCCAGCGACGCGATCAGTCGACTCGTCCGCTCCTGACTAACTCCGGCAGTCTGAAATCGGGCATACCCCGGGTGGTCGAGACCTGGCGCGATGTCTCTCGCTAGGTTGTAGGGATGAGTATCAGGGGATTTCAAGGGGCGAGTGCGGTTCTGGCGGCGGCCTGTTTGGCCATGACGATGGCGGGGTGCTCGGCGACGTCACCGGAGGCTGCAGCACCAATTGCAACGCCGACGGTGAGCGTCACCCCCACGCCGACTCCCACGCCGACACCGACGCCAACATCTGAACCCATCACCTGCGACACCGCGTTCACCGCGGACGTGAGCGCAAAGATTTCAGCGGATGGTCTGACTTTTCGCGGAGCAGGCACGAGCGAGGACGCCGACGCATTGGTCGGAACCTACGGTCTTCAGTGCCAGTGGGGCAGGCCGCAGACTGACATCATCGTCCGCTACGCGAATTGGGTGCGCGACGCGGCGGCCTGGGACATCCTGAAAACGCAGCTGCTCGCCGACGGTTATGTCGAAACCGGACCGTTCTCGGTTGAACGCGCGGTGCCAGACTTCGACTCTGCCTATGCCTTCCGTGATGGCGTCATCCACTATGCGAGCCCGTCCAGGTTTATCGGGTCGGTGGCGGCGCTGCAGTAGTCGGCGTCGCTGGGGTCGCGAATGCGTCCGACGTTCACCGCTTCTCACCCTGTTTGCAGGATGCAACTCGCAGAGCGTCACGCTCCAATGATCGAGGGTGGCGTCGTCGCCCCATGAATCACCGACCGATTGGAAGCAAACAATGTCCGATTCGACACTTGACACTCCTGTTCTCGACCTCCTGGCCAGCATGACTGCGGCATCGGTCGAAGCATCAGTACTCGACTCCGAGACCCTCATGCTCGTGCGGGTGGCCGCGTTGGTCGCAGTTGGTGCGCCACCGGTGTCATATGCGCTGAACCTCTCGGCCGGCGGGGAAGTAGGACTCGATTCCGATGACCTGCGCGGCGTTCTCACCGCAATCGCCCCGATTGTCGGCACTGCCCGTATCGCCGAGGCAACGAGCAATATCGTCGAGGCTCTTGCGGCCGAAATCGAGATTGCCGAGCTCGAGGACGATCTCGACGAGGAGTAGCCGGTCCCGGAATCATCCATTTCGGATGAGGCAGGGTTCCTGGCCGCCCCGAAGAATTCAGTCAAACTCGGCGTGCGGTGCACGCCGCAAAGCGGAAGGCAGCAGCACATGAGCTTTTGGGACTACCTCGTCTGGTTTTTCTGGTTCTACATCTTCGTCACCTGCATCTGGATCTTCATCACGGTCATGATCGATGTCTTCCGCGACCGGACCTTGAACGGCTGGGAGAAGGCGCTCTGGGTCATCTTCCTGGTGCTCGTGCCGTACTTGGCTGCCTTGATCTACCTGATCGCGCGCGGCCGGGGCATGGCGGAGCGCCGAGCGGGCGAGATGCGGCAATCGCAGGCGGCGACGGATGACTACATTCGAACGGTTGCGAGCACCTCGAGTCCGACCGCCGAAATTGAGAAGGCCAAGTCGCTGCTCGACTCGGGCGCGATCACCCAAGCCGAGTACGACGCACTCAAGTCCAAAACGCTGGCAAACGCTTGACGCCAGACCAACCTTTGGTCTCGGGCTTCTGCCCGTAGAGTTCGCCGGGTCAGCCCTCCGTATGAACGTTCCCGCCCCGCCCCGCGCGGTGGCGGCTAGAAAACGGAGGCTGCCCCGGTGAACACCGAAAAAGTGGATGCGGCCCGGCGGCAGCTGTGGGAGCACCGAACCGGGACGCCACTTCTGATTGCGTCGGCGTTCTTCTTGTTCGGGTACTCCGTGTTGGTGCTTGTGCCCGACCTGGCGCAAGCATGGCAGGTCGCGCTGACCGTCATCCTCGGTCTGATCTGGGTGGCGTACATCGTTGACCTGATTGTGCGGGTGTCTCTGACTCCGCGACGCTCCCGGACGCGGTTCCTCCGAACGCATAGTGCGGAGGTTGCATCCGCCGTGGTACCCATATTTCGTCCGTTTCAATTGCTGACGTTGCTGCCACGCCTCCGCTGGTTCCGGGGGAACAGCGGCGGTTCGGTGCGCTCCCGTCTGGTCGTGGCCGCGCTCGCATTCGCGACGCTCTTCATCTACGTGATCGCTCTGGCGGTGCTCGCGGTCGAACGCGATGCTCCAGATGCGACGATCGTGAGTTTCGGAGACTCGATCTGGTGGGCCTGTGTGACAGTAGCCACGGTTGGTTACGGCGACTATACGCCCGTCACCGTTACGGGTCGATTGCTGGCGGTGGTGTTGATGGCGGGCGGTATCGCGATCATCGGCACGGCCAGCGCGACGATCGTCTCCGTTCTGAACGAACGCATCACGCATGTGCGCCAAAGTCATGCTGAAGGCGACGATTCATCTCCCGACGTTTGAGAGGCGAAGCATCTCCGACGTTCGACAAGCGAGTCGGAACCATATGTAGCGGTGTCGGGGCAAGGTCATTTCACGAAATGTGATGTCGGAATATGGTCGGGGATGTGCCGCCACGACACAAGGAGGAACCGACATGAGCTCAGTAGTGGTCCAATCATTTATCACCCTCGACGGCGTCGTCCAAGCACCCGGTGGTCCGGAAGAAGACACGGAAGATGGCTTCGCTTACGGCGGGTGGCAGGACAGGGATGCCGGCGGCGGCATCGTCGCAGAATGGGAGAGCAAGACCGAAGCGTTGCTGCTCGGGCGCAAGACCTATGAGATCTTCGCCGGAGCGTGGGGCGTGTGGGACGAGAACGCCGAGGGCTTCGAGGGTGAGCTGACTCGGCTGTATAACCGCATCCCCAAGTACGTTGCATCGCGCACGCTGACCGAGCTCGGCTGGAAGAACTCACATCTCCTCGGCGCAGATGTGCCGGCCGCAGTTGCGAAGCTGCGCGAACAGCCAGGTGGCGAAATTCGCATCTGGGGGAGCAGCCAACTGATCAAGTCGCTGGCCGAACACAACCAGATCGACGAGTACCGTCTCGTCGTCTACCCGCTTGTGCTCGGCACGGGCAAGAAACTGTTCTCCGACGGGTTTCCGTTTACACGGTTTTCCTTGGCTGAGAGTCTCGCTCTGCCCTCTGGTGTGGTGATCAATACCTATCGGCCTACTGGATCGGGCACACCAGGGCAGTAGGCTGCAAGAACTTCACACAGTTTCTCGAAGATCGACGGATGACGACTGGAGGGTGTGCTCATGGTTCATGCAGACATAGCTCGCGCCCTCGCCGAAGAGGAGAGACGAATTCGAGCCGTTCGCTTGAGCACTCTCCGAATTGTGCTTGGCGTCATCCTCGTGGTGGGGGCCTGGCTCCTGCTGCCGTTCGGCATCTCTCAACTCACGACGGGCGCCGTTGGCGCGCTGCCGGTGCTCGAAGTAGTCGGCGGTGTTGCGCTCCTGGCCGGAGGCGTCGTCATCGTCGTCAGAGAGGTTCGGGCTCGGCGCAGGGCCGAACGTCTGCACGCATCCGTCGTAGAAATCGGCAAGGCGAACCCGCTATTTGATGAAGACCGGCGGCCGCTTCCGACGGGTGGAACTCCCATCGCTTGGATCGGGAACGTGCCCGGCAGCTGAACGGTTCTGATTCGCCTGAGGACTGTGAGCCGCGACCTCTCGGTGACGCCGCATCCGCGACTTAGACTCCCCTCATGGGAGTCGACGGACGCCGGAGCAGGCTTGGCCAAGCCGCCGCTGCCTTCACGAGCAATGCGCGCAACCCCAACCTTCGCCGCGCCCAGCTGAGCTTTCTCGGCGCCTGGACCGCCGAGTGGGCCTTCACCGTTGCGCTCGGAATCGTCGCCTACCGCGACGGCGGAGCGACCGCGCTCGGGCTGGTGGGACTGCTTCGGATGGTGCCGTCCGCGATCCTCGCCCCGCTGCTGTCTCCGATCGCCGACCGCGGGCGCCGAGAGAGGGTGCTCATCCTGGTGTCCACGATTCGCGGAGTCGCGACCGCCGGTGCCGCCGTGGTCGCTGCGGTGGCAGGTCCGCCGATGGTCATCTACGCGCTTGCCGTGCTGTCGACGATCGCGGCCACCCTCTACCGCCCGGCGCACTCTGCGCTGTTGCCATCGCTCTGCCGCACCGGGTACGAGCTCGCCAGCGCCAATGTCGTGCGGGGGCTGCTCGACTCCGCAGCCACCCTCGTGGGTCCGCTGCTGGCAGCGGTGCTGCTCCAATTCACCGGCGTCGATGTCGTCTTCGCGGTCGCGGCCGCGTCGTCATTCTGGGCTGCCGCCCTTCTCCTGCGGCTGYGGTACGACGCCCCACCGCGACCTCCGGCGCCGCGGCGCCCCAATCTGGTTCGGGAGGCAGCTGAGGGGATTAGGGCAGTTGCGCAGAATCGTGACCTGGCGCTCATCCTGGGTCTCGCTGCGGCCCAGGCCCTCACCCGGGGCGCGCTCACCGTGCTCTCGGTTGTGGTGGCGATCGAGCTGCTCGGAACCGGCGAGCCCGGCGTGGGTGCACTGATGGCCGCCGTCGGGGTGGGCGCGGTTCTGGGGTCGCTCGCGGCTTCGCTTCTCGTCGGAACCGGACGACTGGGCGCGTGGTTCGCCATCGGGGTCGGCCTGTGGGGATTGCCGATCGCCCTTGTCGGGCTGGTGCCACAGCAGTCCGCGGCTCTCGTCCTGTTGGCCTTAGTCGGGGTCGGCAATGCCCTGATCGATGTCGCCGGGTTCACCCTGATCGGTCGGATGGCCCCCGATGAGGTGCTGGCCCGCGTCTTCGGCGTGCTGGAGGGTCTGGTCACCGTGTTCATCGGGATCGGGGCCATCGTCGCGTCGTTGATGATCGACTGGTTCGGTGTGCAGACCGCGCTCGTGACGATCGGACTGGTGTGCCCGGCGCTGGCGGCGGCTGCCTGGCGACGATTGCGATCTCTCGACCGGTCCGTGGACATCCTGGACCTGGATACCGGACTGCTGCAGCGGGTGCCGATGTTCCGCCCTCTGCCGCTGCCCGCTGTCGAGCGGCTGGCCCGGGGTCTGGAACCGGTCAGCGTGGCCACGGGTCACGTGGTGTTCGCACAGGGTGATATCGGCGACCGGTACTACCTGATCGAGTCGGGGGAGGCGGATGTGGTGGGCAACGGTCGGGTCATCGCAACACTCGGACCAGGGGAGGGCTTCGGTGAGATCGCGCTGCTTCGCCGCACCCGCCGAACGGCCACCGTGGTGGCCAGAAGCGACCTGCGGCTGCGGGCGCTGGAATCGGACCGGTTCCTCCCCGTCGTGCTCGGTTACACGCCGAGCGCTCAGCAGGCGTCAACGGCCGTCGACGTGCTGTTGGATCGCTTTGACCCGAAGAATCCGTTCGAGGAACCGCCGCCGGAAGCGCCGAAACCATAGGAGTCGTCGCTGTCGTGGTCGTCAAGGCCTCGCTGGTTGAGTAACCCCGGCTTTGGGTAGATCCTTGGGGCATGAATTCCGGGCGCGCAGTGCTGCTGATCGCAGACATCGGTGGGTACACCGACTACATGAGCAGTCACCGCATGAGTCTCGCTCACGCCGAAGTCAACACCGCACGGATGCTCGACAAGATGATCGACGCCGCTCCCGGCTACGATCTCATCGAAATCGAAGGTGACGCGGCCTTTCTCTCACGTCAGGCCGACACGAGCGATCCCGACACCACCGTCACGCAGATTCTCCAGGTTGCCGTCGCCATGCATCGGGCATTCCATCTTGAGCGGCAGAATGTCGCGACAAACCTCTGCCCGTGCGCGGGGTGCAAGGAAGCCGACAACTTGAAACTGAAGTTCGTGGCACATATCGGGGATGTGGCGACCCAGACCATCCGGCAACGGCAGAAGCTCGTCGGGATCGACGTCATCCTCGTGCACCGGCTTCTGAAGAACCCGGTGAACATACCGGAGTACGTGCTGCTTTCTGAGGAGCTTTACAGCACCGGCGAGACGCTGGTGCCCGATACCGTGCAGGAGATCTCGCACGAGCTCGAGGGGATCGGAACCGTGCGCGCGTACTTTGTCGACGTCGAAGATCTCGACGACCCGCTCCCGCCGTTGCCTGGGCCGTCGTGGCGTGGACGCCTCGGGCGAACGTTCGCGGCGGCGGGTCTGGGCTTGCCGTACATGGTCGGGTTACGGCGTTCTCGGCGTGGGACGTCGGCGCGGTAGCTCGGGGCTGTTCGTGGCCGGAGCTTCGGTCCGGCACGCGCTTCGATTCCTGCCGAACCGCGATCGCGGCGACCATCCGTCCGGTGGTCGAGCTTGTCGAGACCCGGTGGGCCGGTCTCGAGACCTGGCTCCAGAAGCCCAATCGGCTCGATCAGCGCGTGCCGTTTGATCGGTTGGTGTCTGAACGCTCCTCCACAGGTGGGGTGGTCGAGAAGTTGCTCACGGATCTGCGGTACCCGGGTTTCAGCTCTCCCCCTATTTCTAGTCTGGGAGTATGCAAAATCTCACCGATCAGCCTCTGCCTGATCAACTCCGGGAGGCCGCCTCGGCGGTCGCCCGGATCGGTGACGGTGCGGCCGGCTATGCGGCGCTCAGTGATGTGGACTTGCTGGAGTCGCAGACGCAGCTTGGCCTGATCCGGCGGTCGTTTGAGACGCATGCGGCGTGGGCGGCCGGGGAGATCGCCCGCCGCTCCTCCCGGGAACTCGGGTTTTCGGGGTTGGCGCAACGGAACGGGTTCCTCTCCCCGGTGGAGTTGATTCAGTCGGCGACCGGCGGCACTCGCGCCGAGGCGGTGAAACTGGTCGCGGTCGGCACGATGCTCACCCAGACCGAGGCCGCCGAGGAGCTGCAGCACCAGCTGCGACAGGCCGACCCGGACTCCCTGACCGACGAGCAGCGGGCCGCACTGGCCGGTCTGGCCGCCCCCTGGTTGGCCGTCGTCGCCGGGGCGGTCCACGCCGGGACCCTGTCCGTGGATGCGGCGGAGGCGATCCGGAAGGGCCTCGGCGACATCGACCCGGGCGTGCCCGCCGACAAGCTCGCCGCCGCCGCGGAGTTCCTCCTCGGCGAGGCCGGGACGCTGAACGCCGACCAGTTGCTGCGCCGGGCGCGGCGGCTCCGCGACCAGTTGGATGCGGAGGGGATCGCCCGGCGGGAGAAGACCCAGCGGGATGCCCGCAGTTTCCGGATCTGGCGGCAAGCCGACGGCATGTACCGAGTGTCGGCGTTGCTGCCGCCGGAGGACGGCCGCCTCGTCGAGTTGATCGTCGACGGGGCGACGTCGCCGCGCCGCGGTGGACCCCGCTTTGTCGACCCGCGCACCCAGGCCCGCGCCGACGCCCTCCGCGACGACGAACGCAGCATCGAGCAGATCGCCGCGGACACGATCCTGGCGCTGTTGCAGATCGCGGCCGAGGCCGACCCGAACACGGTGTTCTTCGCCCGCCGGCCGGCCGTCCGAGTGCTCGTCACCGAACACGACCTCGCTCACACGATCCCGGGCCCGGCCTTCCGGAACCGGGTCGGTCAGACGCCCGCCGGTCAGACGTCCGTCGGACCCGCGGCCGGCCATTCTTCAACCGGGTCTGCACTGACCGGAGCAGCCGCGGTCGGATCGGGCCTGACCGGTTCACCGACCGGATCGCCACCGACTGGATCCTCAGCCGGGCCGACCCCCACCTGCACCGACCCTCCCGGCAGTGACCTCGTTCGAATCGGGCACGGGCAGATCGAGGGGCACCCCGACCCGGTGTCGATGGAAACCGTGAACCGGCTGCTCTGCTCCGGGCTCACCGGGGTCGAGTTCGACGACGACGGGCAGTGCATCAACGTCGGCCGCGACCAACGCCTCTTCACCGCACGGCAACGCGTCGGGCTCGCCGCCCGTGACGGCGGCTGCCGGTGGCCCGGCTGCGACAAACCCGCCTCCTGGACCGAAGCGCACCACATCGACCACTGGAAAGCCGAACACGGCAAAACCGATCTCGCCGACGGCATCTTGCTCTGCAAAGCCCACCACCTGCTGCTCCACAACAACGGCTGGCACGTCCGGCGCACCGGAGCCGACTACTGGCTCATCCCACCGGCCACCCTCGACGCCGACCAGACCCCCATCCCGATGCCGAGCAAAAGCCCGCTCATGCTGGAGCTGTTCCCATCGAAACAACCCGCGGCGCCGCCCCGACGGCAACCCGCGGAACAGCCTACGCACCAGCCCGCTCAGCACCCTGTGGCGCACTCCGCGCAGCAGGCGGCGCCGCCACCCGCCCGACGGGCCGGTTGACCGGTGGTCGAGCCTGCCGAGCGATGTACTGAGCTTGTCGAAGTGACCTCCGCCGGACGCCCCATACAACGCACCCACCGCCCACGGCTCGGCGCACCCGGTCTCGACAAGCTCGACCACCGGAACGGGTCTGACCGCGTCGGACGTCCCCCTCTCGTTGGTCGAGGAGGCCGCCCGCGGCCGTCTCGAGCGATGTACTGAGCTTGTCGAAGTGACCTCCGCCGGACGACCCCCAAACGCGCCCCACGTTCAGAGATCGGCTCGCTTGGTTTCGAGACGCGGCCTCCTCCGTCGGCTGCTCCTCAACCACCGAAATGGTCGAGAATCACTCACCCGGTCTCGACAAGCTCGACCACCGGAACGGGTCTGGCCGCGGCGGACGTCACCCTCTCGCTGGTCGAGGAGGCCACCCGCGGCCGTCTCGAGCGATGTACTGAACTTGTCGAAGTGGCCTCCGCCGGACCGCCCTCAGACGCGCCCCACGTTCAGAGGTCGGCTCGCTTGGTTTCGAGACGCGGCCTCCTCCGTCGGCTGCTCCTCAACCACCGAAATGGTCATAGTCCACGTCGTTGCGACCTCCTCAACCAACAACACGGTCGCCATCCATGCAGTGACTCGACTAGCTCGACCATCGGGATCCCGCGACACACTCCGGAGACACCTCGACCGTTTGTAACCGCACCACCAGCTGTCTAGATGGCAACCTGATTCGCCCCAGAACAGGGTCGGCAACGTGATGAGATCAGCGAGTGCGCCGGTGAAGCACGAGTGTGGCTGCAGCTTGCGCCACTGACAGGGCGCGTGTGAGGGATATGCTACTGAATCTGGACCTGTCATCACTGCTGACTGACAGCCCGGCCAAACTTGCTTCACCCCGAGTAGCTGGCAAACACCAGAGCTCGGAAACCTACATCGTTGCCGTGCAGCCGCAGAAAGAGTGAGTCATGACCCAGAGTTTGATTTCCGAGCACACCGCCCAGGCGATCAGCCCCATCGATGGGGCGCTCATCGCCGAGGTCCCGATGGCCACCGTGAGCGATGTCGAGGCCGCCGTCGTCATCGCCCGCAACGCGTTCGAGAAATGGTCCAGCCAGACCCCAGTTGAGCGCGCGAACGTGCTGCGGGCCTGCGCGACGCAGATGCGCGCCGTCGCCGGCGAGGTGGCCCAGGCATTGACGCTCGAAAGCGGCAAGCCGCTGATGGAAGCCGAGTTCGAGGTCGCGGCCGCGGCGGATGTCTTCGACTACTACGCGAGCTTGGCGCGCACCCGGGGCGGCCGGCTCGCACCCCAGGCGACCCCAACCTCGACGAGCCTGGTGATCAAGGAACCGCTCGGCGTCGTCGGAGCGATCCTGCCCTGGAACTACCCGCTACTGCTCTGGTCGTGGAAGGCCGCCCCGGCTCTTGCCGCGGGAAACACCATCATCGCCAAGCCGTCCCCGGAGACGATGCTGTCACTGCCGCTCCTGGTCGCCTCACTGGATCTGCCGGAGGGCGTGCACCAGATTCTGCAGGGCGGCGCCGACATCGGCGAGGCCCTCGTGCGCAGCCGCGGCATCGACAAGATCGCGTTCACCGGCAGCTCCGCGGTGGGCAAGAAGATCCTGGCGCTCTGCGCCCAGGATGCGAAGCGTTGCTCGGTCGAGATGTCGGGCCATGACGCGATGATCGTCTGGGACGACGTCGATCTCGACCTCGCGGTCGAGGCCGCGCTGTTTGCGAAGTTCGCCAACAACGGCCAGGTCTGCACCGCGGCCGAGCGCTTCTTCGTGCGCGACACCATCGTCGACGAATTCACCGCGAAGCTGGCCGTTCGAATGAGCGCTCTCCTCGTCGGCGACCCGCTTGCCCCCGGCACGGATGTCGGGCCGCTGGCGAGTTTCGCGCACCAGGCGCGTCTGGTCGACTACTGCCGTCGCGCCCGTGAGGCCGGCGCTGAGTTTCTTCTCGGCGGGGAACCGATCGACGGAGTGGGCGCGTACTTCCAGCCCACGCTCATCCGTGGCCTGAACCACGAGCAGATCAACGAGCTCGGCGAGATCTTCGGGCCGGTCGCGCCGATCGTGCCGATCGCGACGTTCGAGGAAGGCATCGCGTATGCCAACGACAACCGCTTCGGCCTGAGCTGCAACGTTCTGGTCGGCGACCTCGGCCTGGCGATGAAGGCCGCCTGGGAGCTGAAGGTCGGAACGGTCTGGATCAACAACCCGCTGCCCGATAACTATGCAGCACCCTTCGGCGGTTTCCGTGAGGCCGGCCTCGGCCGCGAACTCGGCGAAGAAGGATTCGACGCCTACACCGAGGCCAAGCACGTGTGGATCGAGCATGGGCTGACGAGCCAGCCGCACTGGTACTCCGAGCGCCGCCTCTAAGACCACCTGGAAGACCACATCCGAGTCAACGGAGACACGATAACCATGGCTGCAACCGCACCCGCAACCTATTTTCACGGCGGCACGATCTGGTCGGGGACGAACCAGGCCGAGCACACGTCAGTGCTCGTCGAAGACGGCGTGATCACCGCATTCGATGCGGCCGCTGCCGAACGGGCCGATCAGATTGACGCCGCGCGGGTGCACCTCGACGGCGGATTTCTGATGCCCGGTTTCAACGAAGGCCACTCGCATCCGATCGATGGAGGTCTGGAGCAGCGCGGTCCCCAAATCGTGGGTCTCGAGAGCGTCGAGGCCATCGTCGGCGAAGTGCGACGTTATGCCGACGCGCATCCCGAGGACGAGTGGATTCTGGGGGCGTCGTACAACGGTTCGCTCGTCGACGGCGGCCTCTTCGACGCTCGCTGGCTGGATGCCGCGGTGTCGGATCGGCCGGTCGTGCTCTACGCCTGGGACTACCACACGCTCTGGTGCAACTCTGAAGCCCTCCGCCGGGCCGGCATCACCCGGGACACCCCTGAACCGGTGCTCGGCGAGATCCCACGGCGCGCCGATGGCGAACCGCTCGGCACGCTCCGCGAGGTGGGCGCCCTAGACCTGATGCTGAAGGTCAGTCCGGGACATCCGCTCGAAGAACGGATACGGGCTCTTGGCCGGGCCATCGACATGTTCACGTCGTTGGGCATCACCTATGTGCACGACTCCCTGGTGCCGCTCGGCGACGTCGACGTGTACCTTGAGGCGGCCCGACGCGGGATGCTGCGCGTGCGGATGAATCTGGCTTTCCTCGCTGACCCCCGAGAGTTTCCCACGGGACTTCCGGCGCTTGTTGCGGCCCGCGAGCGTGTGCGTGCCCTGAACCATCCGCTTCTCACCGCGAACACGATCAAGTTCTACGCAGACGGCGTGATTGAGAACGAGACCGGCTCCCTGCTGGAGCCGTACTGCACCGGTCACCACCGGGGTATGCGAGTGTGGCAGCCGCAGCACCTTGCCGAAGCGGTGACCGCGGTTCAGGCGGAAGGCTTCCAGCCGTATGTTCACGCGATCGGTGACGACGCCGTGCGCACCGCACTTGATGCGATGCAGGCCGCCAAGAACGTGCTCGGCGAGCTCGGCACGCGCCCGGTGGTCACCCACGTTCAGCTGGCCGAAGACAGCGATCTCGCCCGTTTCGCCGAGCTTGGCGTCATCGCGAACATGCAGCCGCTGTGGGCGCAGCAAGACTCGCTCATGACGGTGCTCACCGTTCCTCGTCTCGGGCGGGAACGCTCCGATCGGCAGTACCGCCTGCGCACGCTCGCCGATTCCGGGGCGAGGGTCGCCTTCGGCTCCGACTGGCCGTGCTCCTCCGCGGACCCGCGGGAAGGGATCGCGATCGCGGCAACCCGCACGACCGTCGACGGCGACCCCGTCGGTGGCTGGATGCCCGAGGAGATCCTTCCCCTCGAGTCGGCGATGGACCTCTACACCCGGGGGACCGCGTACCAAGCCTTCGCCGACACGACCGAGCACCCCTGGGGCACCCTTGAGGTGGGCAATAGCGCGGACTTCGCCGTGCTGTCCCGCGACCCTCGGTTCGAGGCGCCCGCCCTCTTTCCGACGAACACGATTCGGGCGACGTACCTCCTGGGTCGGGCGACGTACGTCGAGAAATCGGAAGGCTATCAAAGCGGCAAGGTGCCAAGCGGATTCGTGGCGGAATAGGTCCTGTTCCACCCCCGTTTGGGAGCCGTTTATGACGGAGAACCCTCAGTAAAAGCGCAGATGACACCTGAAAAGGGGAGCGCCCCGGCCGATCGATTTCAATAGGCTAAGTGCCATGACCCTCAAACCCTTCCGCCGCGCCCTAGCGCTGGCGCTTTCACTCACGCTTGCCGCCGGGGTGGCCCTCGTCGCCGCACCAGCGGCGCAGGCCGCCCTCCCGAACGACGCGACGCTCAGCGGCCTCACGGTCTCGGCGGGCACATTTGACGCTCCCTTTGACTCGAATTCGGACGTCGTCTCTCAGATTACTGTTCCCAACAGTGTGTCTTCGTTCGCGTTCACACCGACAGCGAATGATTCGGCCGCGACCATCACGACGTGGAACGGATGGAATTCCGCCTCGACCCTGAGCGGAACAGCCACCACGCCCGCCTTTGTGCGGGTCGGACTGAACATCATGACAGCGGGGGTCACCGCACAGGATGGGTCCACAAAGCAGTACACCTTGCATGTCACAAGGCAGGCGCCGCCGCCGCCCGTCTACGACCTCAACCTCAACGGTCTGACCGTTTCCGAAGGAACGCTCAGCCCCGCGTTTAGCAGCGCGACCACGTTGTACGCCGTCGACGTGCCGTACACGACGACCAGCATCACCGTCACTCCCGGGTCAAGCACGGGCAACACTGTCGTCGTGACCAACGGTGGCCAAGAGGTCGGGGACGTGATTCGCCTCGGAATCGGCAACAACTCGGCGCTCGTCACCGTGACCGCCCCAGACAGCACCTCGAAGCAATACAACGTCATCATCACGCGCGGTCCCGCACCCACCGCTGATGTTGACCTCGCCGGCATCCAGTTGTCGAACGGCACACTCAGTCCGGCCTTCGATCCCGCAACCCTGCGTTACACCGCAACCGTGCCGTATGCCAACAGAACGGTTCAGATCACGCTGACGGCGTCGACACCCGGCAACACGCTGACGATCAACAATGTGCCGGTCGTTGAGGGCGAGCCCGCGACCGTACGCCTCAACTTCAACTCCAGCAACGGAATCGGAATCACCGTCACTGCAGCAAACGGCGTGACGAAGACATACATTGTTGAAATCACGCGCGACCAGCCGTCGCAGAACGCCGACTTGACCGGCCTCTCGCTCTCAAACGCCACCCTGTCGCCGGCATTCTCGAATGCCGAGACCGTCTATACCGCGACCGTCCCGTATCTCACGACATCGACGGTGGTCACGTCGACCACGGCGGATGCGACGGCCATCCTTCGCGTCAACGGTCACGACACGGTGTCCGGAGCAGCCTCCGCACCGGTTGCCCTCGTGGTTGGCACCAACATCATCACGGTCACCGCGACCGCCGAAGACGGCGTCTCGACGACAACTCGCGCTCTCACCGTCACCCGTGAGGCACCCGATCTTGACCTGAGCACACTCACCGTCACCGGTGGCACGCTGTCGCCGGCGTTCGACGCCGACACCACCGCGTACACGCTTGCACTGCCGTACGCGGTCTCCTCGGTCGACGTCGCGGCATCCGCCGTTGAGTCGGACTGGACGCTCGAGATTGACGGCACCGAGACCGAGGAATCGACGGTTGCAGTTCCCGTCGGGTCAAGCACAATCACGGTCACGGTGACCGCGGCTCATGGCGAGTCGCGTCAGTACACGGTCGCCGTTGCGCGACAGGCTGCGTCGACCGACGCCGACCTGAGCGGCATCACGCTCTCGGACGGCACCCTTGCGCCTGCCTTCTTGGCAACAACCACGGGCTACACGGCCACGGTGGACTACCTCACCGAGCAGATCACGGTCGGAGCCTCGGTCGCGGATGAGACGGCCGATCTGACGATCAACGGACAGGCGGTGGCCTCCGCGGTCATTCCGCTCGCTGTCGGGGAGAACTCGATCACTGTCGTGGCAACGGCAGAAGACGGGACAACGACGAAGACCACAACGCTCCTCGTCACCCGTGAGGCCCCCGATCTCGACCTGAGCGCTCTCACCGTCACCGGTGGCACGCTGTCGCCGGCGTTCGACGCGGACACCACCGCGTACACGCTCGCGCTGCCGTACGCGGTCTCCTCTGTCGACGTCGCGGCATCCGCCGTTGAGTCGGACTGGACTCTCGAGATTGAGGGCACCGAGACGGGCACCAAGTCGGTTGCAGCTCCCGTCGGGCCGAGCACGATCACGGTCACGGTGACTGCGGCTCATGGCGAGTCGCGTCAGTACACGGTCGCCGTCATGCGACACGCTGCGTCGACCGATGCCGACCTGAGCGGCATCACGCTCTCGGACGGCACCCTCTCGCCCGCGTTCTCCGCATCCACTACAGGCTACACAGCCACGGTCGACTACCTCACGGAGCAGATCACGGTCGGCGCCTCGGTCGCGGATGCGACGGCCAGCCTGACGATCAATGGGAAGATCGCGACATCCGTGACATCAGCTATCGTTCCGCTCGTTGTCGGGGAGAACTCGATCACCCTCGTGACGACGGCACAGGACGGGTCGACGAAGACGACAACGATCGTCGTGACGCGCCAGACGGCACCGACCCCTGCCATCGTCATCGATCTCGGATTCAAGGCGGGTGACGCCGCAGCAAACGCACCGTTCGAAGTAATCGCCAGCAACCTCCTTCCGGGTAGCACAGCAACCATCACGATGCACTCGACTCCGATCGTTTTGGCGACCGGCACGGTGCTGGCTGACGGCACGATTGTATTGAAGGGTCACATCCCCGCGAATGCAGAGGCGGGCGCTCACCGCCTCGTGTTCGCAGGCATCGCTCTGGACGGTACTGCCGCGACCTCGACATCCTGGTTCACCGTGCTGCGCAATGGCACCATCGGCGCCGTCTCGCTCACCGAGCCCGTCGCCTATGTTGACCCGCAGCCTGCTCCCGCCACCCCGGTGGCGCCGCAGACTGTTCCCGCCACCAAGGTCAGTTCGACAGCTCTCGCTTCGACCGGCGCTGACAGCGGTTTCGGAGCGGCGACCGGCGCGAGTCTCGCGATCCTTGGCGCTCTGCTGCTCATGCTTGGCGGAGTCATCCGCCGACGCCGTAGCGCAGCCTAGGCCGTAGTGTCATCAAGGCGCCCCACCCTCGCGGGTGGGGCGCCTTCGCGTTGCACGCGTGTACAAAATCGCCTCCATTTACGTTTTGACGCGCTCGCAGCGCAACGACCGGCCAGTATTAACGCATGACGATCTCGGCCGAAGGCACGGAGCCGCGGAACCCGCACCGCACGGAGTCGGCTGCCGACGTGCTGCTCGGCTATGTGCACGAGCACGTGGGAAAGCTCAAACTGCAGGATCCGCGGGTGCGCGAGGGCGAGCCGGACGCGGTGCACCAGATGCGTGTCGCGTGCCGACGTCTGCGTTCCACCCTGACCACCTACCGCTCCCTTCTGGACCCCACGGCGGTGCAGCAACTCCGGGCCGACTTGCGGTGGCTTGCCGGAGTATTAGGCTCCGCCCGGGACATCCAGGTCATTCGGGAACGACTCACGGTTCAGCTCGCCGCTGAACGACCAGAAGTCATCGTCGGACCAATCAGGCAGCGGATCACCGATCAGCTTGATGTCGATTTTCAGGAGGCCCGACGCGAGGGCGTGGCCGCGCTCGACTCCGTGCGCTACGTTCGCCTCGTTGACGCGCTTGACGCCTTCCTGATCGCGCCGCCGCTGGTCCACTCTGCGGGGAGGCCGGCCCGCCAGATTGTGCCAGGGCTGATCCGGGGGGAATTGAACGAACTGAGGATGCTCGTCCGCGCCGCTGAGGCGGCGCCAGCGGGCAGCCACGTGCGTGATTTGGCCCTCCACGAGGTGCGCAAGCGCGCAAAACGTCTCCGGTATGCAGCGGAGTCGGCCTTGCCGGTGTACAGGGAAACGGCTCGCCGGTTGGCAAACTCAGCCCAGGAACTGCAATCCATTCTCGGCGACCACCAGGACAGCATCGTCGCACGAGACCTTCTGCTGCGCATGGCAGCGACGGCCCAGCTGCGAGGAGAGAGCAGCTTCAGCTACGGACGTCTGCACGCCCTGGAAGCAACCCGGGCGGCGGCATCCGAGACGGATTTCCGGCTCGCCTGGGCACAGTTCGCGAAGCACAAATTCAGGCTGTAACTGCCGCCGCACCGCGCGCTACCGGCGCCGAGCCCGCAGCACGACCTTGCCCAGTTCACCGAGCAGCAACAGCAGCACCGCCGGTGCGAGGCAGATCGCCCACTGCCAGCCGGTGAGCGGGAGGGTGCCGAAGACATCCCGCAACACGTCGAGTTGGGTGATGAGCATCGCCCCGACGAAGGCCCAGGCGAAGGCCCAGAGGAGCTTGGGGTTCGAGAAAGTCGAGGGCCCGAAGGCGCTTTCTTCAGGGAACCGCAGGTTGAGCGCCACGCTGATGTTCATCAGGCTGAGACCCACCAGTGCCATGGTCTGGCCGACCTCGAGCGAGTCGTATGAGACCTTGCCGATCTGCACGAGCACCAGTGTCGCGGCAGCCATGAACAGTCCGGCAATGAACAGACGCACCATCATCGACCGCACGATGATCGGCTGGTTGAACGGCCGGGGCTTGCGATCCATGATGCCCGGCGTCGCAAGGTCGAGGCCCATCACCGCGCCGATCGGCGCGACAACGGCCATGTGAATCCAGAGCACCTGGGCCGGGCTGAGCAGGGCCGTGCCGGCGATCGCGAACGCCGACGATCCGAGAAAAGCGAGAATGAACATGAACAGGTTGGCGATCTGGATACGCAAGAACTTCTGCAGGTTGTCGTAGACGAGCCGGCCCTGCTCGACCGCACTGATGATCGTCGCGAAGTTGTCGTCGGCGAGGATCATCTTCGCCGCGCCCTTGGCGACATCCGTGCCCGTGATGCCCATGGCGATCCCGATGTCTGCGGCGCCGATGGCGGGCGCGTCGTTCACTCCGTCGCCCGTCATCGCGACGATGTTGCCCTTGCGCTTGAGCACCTCGACGAGTCTGACCTTGTGCTCGGGGGCGACGCGGGCGATCACGCCGATCTCATCCACCTGGCGGTCCGCCTCCGCGTCGGTCATCTCCGCGAATTCGGCGCCGGTCACCGCGCGGCCCTCGATGCCGAGCTCCGCGGCGATCGCCGCAGCCGTGACCGCATGGTCGCCGGTGATCATCCGCACACGGATGCCGGCCCGCTTCGCCTCGGCGATGGCGGCCACGGCCTCGGCGCGCGGGGGATCGACCTCGCCGATCAACGCGGACATCTCCAGGTTCTGCATCAGCGCCATCAGATCACCGGCTGGATCGAACGTCGCCGGGTCGAATTCGCGCTGAGCGAGGCCGAGCACCCGCATGCCCTGACTGGCGATGCGCTCATTCTCGGTGAGCACCTGCGTGCGCATCTCCACGGTGAGTAGCGCGGTGTTGCCCCCCGGCAGTCGAGCGGAGGCCGAGCGGCCCAGCAGCACGTCGGGCGCACCCTTCACATACGCACGGATGACGGGCCGGCCGTCGGCGCCCGGCATCCGGTGGAAGGTAGCCATGAACTTGTAGTCGGAGTCGAACGGCACCGACGCCACCCGGGGGTTGTTCCGGCGGAACTCGCGCACGTCAACGCCGCCCTTCTGCGCGAGCACGTAGAGGGCGCCCTCAGTGGGATCGCCGACGACCGCTCCGTTCTGGATGTCGGAGTCGTTGCAGAGCGCGCACGAGAACATCACGTAGTCGAGGTCACGTTCGGGGTCGCCGGCCGTGCGCTGCACCTGGCCGTCGAAACTGTAGCCCTCACCGCTCACGGTATAGCGGTGCTGCACGGTCGAGATCTCGCGCACCGTCATCTGATTCAGAGTGAGCGTGCCCGTCTTGTCGGAGTTGATCGCAGAGGTGGAGCCGAGCGTTTCGACGGCCGGCAAGACCTTCATGATGGCGTTCTTCTTGGCCATGTTGAGTGAGCCGACCGACAAGATCGTGGTCACGACGGCCGGCAGGGCGTCGGGGATCGAGCCGACGGCCAGTGCCACGCCGATGCCGAACAGCACCGTGAACGATTCGCCCTGGATGAGACCCATCACCACGATCGCGATGAACGCGAAGCCCGCGGCGAGCAGGATGAAGATCGTCAATCGGTCCACCTGCTTGGTGAGCGGAGTCTTCTCCACCTTCTGCTCGGCCAACAGGGTGGCGATGCGGCCGACCTCCGACCCCATCCCCGTGGTGGTGACGAGGATCTCGCCGTGGCCCCGAGTCACGTTGGTGTTCATGAACGCCATGTTGAGCCGATCGCCGAGCGCAACGTCGGGCCGGTCGATGGTGTCGGTGTACTTCTCAACCGCCACGCTCTCGCCGGTCAATGCACCCTCTTCGATCTGGAGGGTGGCCGCCAAGATAATTCGGCCGTCGGCGGGAACCCGATCGCCGGCATCCACCACCACGATGTCGCCGGGCACAATGTCTTCGGCCGAGATCTCGGCGATCTCACCGTTGCGGCGCACCTTGGCGACCGACTTCATCATTTTTCCCAAGGATGCCGCAGCCGCTTCGGCCTTGCCCTCCTGGTGATAGCCCAGCCACGCGTTGAACAGCGTCAGCACGAAGAGCCCGATCGCGGTGCCGTATTCCTGAATCAGCAGACTGACCAGCGCGGCGACCACGAGCACGATCTGCATGTAGTCGCGGTAGTGCTTGAGAAATCGTTTCCAGGTCGGCTCCGTCTTCGCGGCGGCCAACACGTTCGGGCCGTACTGCTGCAACCGCTGTTGGGTATCAGCCGCGGTCAACCCGCGGGCGGGATCGACCTGCAGTTGGCTGGCCACCTGTTCAGTGGAGAGCGAGAACCAGGTGTCGGGAGCGGCCGAAGCCGGCCCCGCAGTCGCGCCGACTCGGTCGCTCATGACGTCCTCCTCTTCGCGGGACGCCGCTCAGACTGGGATTGAGATGCGCCGTGGCGCACCGTCGTCCCGCGCTGGGAATCGGTGTTCGGGGCCCGTCACCCTAGTGTTGCCAGGGCGTGCTGCGCCGTCAAGCTATGGTGCCCGGCGCGACGGATCAGGCGCGTGAGGCTGCACGCGCCCGTCGTCGGGAAGCGAGCAACGAACCGGCGACAACCAGCAGGATTCCCATGCCGAGGGGGAGCGCATTCTGATTGCTCATCCCAGTCCGGGGACATCACGGGCCCTGGTCGTGCGACCCTAGACGTATGGACTTGGAGGTGTCACCCGCGCTGACGATTCCCGCGTCGGAACTCGGCTGGCGCTTTTCGCGGTCGTCGGGGCCAGGCGGCCAGCACGTCAACACCTCTGACAGTCGCGTCGAACTCATCTGGAGTGTCGCCGACTCGGCGGTGTTATCCGAGGAGCAACGGATGCTGCTGCTCTCGCGTCTCGCGCGTCGCCTCGTCGCCGGGGTGATCACCGTCACCGCGTCTGAACAGCGCTCCCAGCTGCGCAACCGCGAGATCGCGTTGGCCAAGCTCGCCGAATTGGTGACCGCAGGACTGGCGCCGGACGGCCCGCGCCGTCGTGCGACGAAACCCACACGGGGCTCGAACCGACGACGCCTCGCCGCCAAGGGGCAGCGATCCGAAACGAAACGGAACCGGCAGCGGCCGTCGGCCGAGTAGTAGCCGCTGCACCGCGGAGTCCGCGAGGTGCCACCTTGTGCTCGTGCGCGGCGCTCCCAACGAGCACAAGGTGGCACCTCACGAGGTCGGTGGGCGGAGGGGAGTCCAGCCGACCGGAAGCGGGCCGCGGATGTCGGCCCGGCTGAGGTCCGCCACCCGCGACCAGCCCTGCGCGGCATGGGAGTTCGCCTCGCCGACCGGGCCACGCGCGACGCGAAAGCCCACGTCCTCGAGCACGGCGTCTGGCGCGCTGCCCCGGCGCACCGAAGCCCGGCAGCTCCACGTTTGATCGGCCCATCCGCCACCGCGGAGGCTGCGATAGTCGGCATAGCGCGCGGTATCGGCGTAGTCCCAGCACCATTCCCAGACGTTGCCGAGCGTGTCGAAGAGTCCGAACGCGTTCGCCTGCTTGAGCGCGACATCCTGCGGGCCCGAAATGTCATCGACTGCCGTCCACGCGATCTCGGGGAGAGGCCCATACACGGGGCCGAGCGTTCCGGCGCGGCATGACCACTCCCATTCAGCCTCGGTCGGGAGTCGGTAGCCATCTGCGTCGACGTGCCATTTCACATCGCGTCCGTCAACGCCGTAGGCGGGGGAGAAGCCGGCGGCGACCGACGCCGCATTGCACCAGCGCACCGCGTCAAACCAGGTCACCGGATGCGCCGGTGCGAGCGTCGATGTCGATGTCGATGTCGAGGCCGAGGTCGATGTCGAGATCGAGGTCGAGGTCGAGGTCGAGCCGGATGGTGCACCGGCGGACGCAGAGTTGCCGGCGACCGCGTCCCACTCGGCTCGTGTGACCGGAGTCCTGCCGATCTCGAACGCGCGCAGGGTGACCTGGCGCGAGGATTCCGAGCGGGCATCGCGCATCTCGAGCGCACCGGGCGGAATGGCGACGAGGGCGAGCGCGGGGCTGTGAGCATCCGCGTCGACGTGCGTGCGCGGTTCAGACGACGCACCAGCATTCGAGGAGGACATGATCTCATTCTGCGCGACTGCGCCGCTGCTCGCCCGATTGTGTCGCCTCGCCCGACGACGCAGCGAGCACCTCACGAACAAATGGGGTGGCTCTAGGCCGAGACCTGCGTGGGCTGGCCGGCCTCGAAGTAGGCGACCAGAGCGGGATCGAGGCGCGGCACGGTGAGCGCGCTGCCACCGGTACGCAGCGATTCGGTGGCCAGGATGCCGGCGGCCACAGCCTCGCGCGCGGCGACCGGCGACGTCTCGGTGACCCCGCCGTCCCTGACGAAGCGCAGGAACTCGGCAACCAGCAGGCCGTCCGCGCCGCCGTGCCCGGAGTCGGAGTCCAGCTCGGGAACGATGAACGTCTCATCGGCATCGGCTGCCCGCGTGTGGCGCTGATTCCAGAGGCGCACCTCGTCGCCGCTCTCGTCGCCGAGGTTCTCGATCCGCCCCTCGGTGCCGATGATCGTGTAGTTGCGCCAATAGTCGGGAGTGAAATGACACTGCTGGTACGACGCCAGCACGCCGTTCTGCAGCCGGAGGTTCACCATTGAGATGTCCTCGACGTCGATCACCGGGTTCAACCCGGTCTGCGCGGTCGGCGGCCAGTTGCCGAGGCTGAACCAGTCGTACATCCGCTCGTTCGACCGATCGAGACGGTCGTCGATGTCGCCATAGACGCTGAGCGAACCCATCGCCGCAACGCTCTCACTGTAGGCACCGGCCAGCCAATGGATCACGTCGAGGTCATGGGCGCCCTTCTGCAGCAGCAGCCCGGTCGTCTTGGAGCGTTCGGCGTGCCAGTCCTTGAAGTAGTAGTCGCCGCCGTTGCCGACGAAGTGACGGCACCAGACGGCTTTGACCTCGCCGATGCGCCCCTCCTGAATCAACCGGCGCATCAGCGTGATCACCGACATGTGCCGCATGTTGTGGCCGATGTAGAGGCGGCTTCCCGTGCGTTTCGCGGTCTCGAGCATGGCGTCGGCGTCGGCGATGGTGATGGCCAATGGCTTCTCACAGAACACGGCGACGCCGGCTTCGAGGGCGCGGATGGCCACGTCGGCGTGCTGATGATCGGGGGTGAGCACGAACACGGCATCGACGCCGGAGGTGAGCAACTCGTCGAGATCGGCCGTGATCAGGGCGTCGGGCAGCACGGATGCCGCGTCGGCGCGGGAGCGTTCGCTGATGTCGCAGATTGCGGTGACACGGGAGCCGTGCCCGGGGTGATGAGCTTCACGCCAGAGTCCGGCGCGAGCGCCGAAACCGATGATGCCGATTCTGAGATCCATGGGGGTTTCCTTGGGTTCGGTGCGCCGTTTTTGGGCGCTGCGGAGGGAGCGCCGGCGGTGCGGGCGCTGGTGGAAAGTGGTACGGGGTACGGGGTACGGGGTACTGGTATTGGGCGCGTGAGTGGAGGGTTCTAGGAGGGGAGACCGTCGACCGCGAGCCCGGTGGATTCGCCCGCGTGCAGCGTCCACTCGAACTCGTGAACGGTGCCGAGCTCCGTCACGTCGGCGAACGACTGCCCGATGATGATCTCGGCCTGCCGCTCGTAGAAATCGGTAGGACCGACCGTGCTCAACGTGGGGGTGACGAGCCGGGCATCTGGAGTGTTGCCCACGCCGATCACGGCGATGTCTTCTGGCACGCGCAGGCCGAGCCGGTGCGCAGCGTTGATGGTCTGAATCGCCGCGAAGTCCGTGGTGACGTAGACCGCCGTCGGCCGGTCGGGCTGGCTGAGCAACCGGATCGCCGCCGAGAACGCACTGGCCTGGGTCGCGCTGAAAAGCTCGACATAGCGCGGGTTGATCGGGAGGCCGGCGTGGCTGAGCCGCTCGACGTACGGGGTGTAGCGGGTGACGCCGGCGCCGGTGACCTCCTCCTCGGTGGCCAGGCAGGCGATCTTCGTGTGCCGCTCGAGCAGATGGTCCACCGCGAGATAGCAGCCGGGGATGGCATCCGAACGGATGGTGTCGTAGCCGTCGGCCTCGAGGGTTTCACTGAACACCACGAGGCGTTGGCCGCGTGCGGCCAGGCTCGCCAACTTCTCGGGAGCCGCCGCATCCGAGCCCACATGGTAGATGTAAGCGATGTCACTCGCTTGCCGCTCCAACGCCCCGAACCAGTCGCCGTCGGCGAGGATCATGGTGGTGAGATCGTGTTTATTCGCTTCGGCGTTCACCGCATCGGCGACGGCCAGCGACCACGGGTCGCTGAGCATATGCAGCGACAGCAGCACCACGCCGGTGCGGCCGGTGCGGATCGCCTGCGCCGAACGATTGGGGTGGTAGCGCAGCCGCGCCGCCGCATCCCGAACGGTGCGCGCCGTGATTTCGGAGATGCCCGAGCCCTGGGCGTCACCGCCGGGACGACCCGAGAGCACGTAGGACACGGTCGCCGTCGACACTCCGGCGGCCTCGGCCACCATCTTCAGCGTCGGGCGTTTCTCGATTTTCGGGGGCGTCGTCTCGTGGCCCGACTCTCGGTCTGACAAGTGATCCTCCATGGACTAACCCTTCGATCCCGAGAACGCGATCCCCTGAATGAACTGCTTCTGCAAAATCATGAACGTGATCAGCATGGGCAGTGTCGCCAACAACGTGCCCGCCATCAGCACCGGATAGTTGGTGCCGTGCAATCCGACGAGCTGCGCGAGTCCCACCGAGAGCGGCATCCTCGCCGGGTCCGTCGTCACCACAAGCGGCCACAGCAGATCATTCCACGACCACAGCACGGTGAACACGACCAACGCGATGATTCCCGGTTTTGCCAGCGGCACCATCACCCGCCAGAACGTCTGCCAGGGGTTGGCGCCGTCGATCCGTGCCGCTTCCTCGAGCTCCGCCGGCATCGACATGAAGAACTGCCGCATCAGGAAGGTGCCGAACGCGCTGAAGATGCCAGGCACGATGAGCGCCTGCAACGTGTTCAGCCAGCCGAGGTTCTGCATGAGCTCATATTGCGGCAGCAGGTAGAGCTGCGACGGCACCATCAGCACCGACAGGAACACCACGAACACTGCGTTGCGACCCCGAAACGGAATCCGCGCGAACGCGTAGCCGGCCATCGTGCAGAGCACGACCTGGCCAATCGTGCGTCCGAGAGTCAGCACGACCGAGTTCAGAAACATCTGACCGAACGGCATCGTGTCGAACACCTTGGCGAAGTTCGTGAAGACCCACGGGTCGGGGAGGATCGTAGGCGGCACCTGCACCGAGTCCTCGAACGTCTTGAAAGCGGTGAGCGCCTGCCAGACAAACGGGAACACCATCACCACAGCGCCGGAGATCAGCAATAGGTGCACAATCCAGAGCCCGCGGTTCTTCGGTCGGCGAGAGGCGACGGATGTTCCGCGCGGGGCGCGACGGGCCGCATCCGTGCTCTGAACATCCACGCTCTGATTCTCAGTGCGCTCCGCGTCCGCGTGAATCAACGTCGGGTTACTCATAGTGCACCCACTTTTTCTGCATCCGGAACTGAACGACCGTGAGCACGAGAATGATGAGCAACAAGAGGAAGGCGACGGCCGCCGCGTAGCCCCGCTCGTTGTCGAGGAATCCCGCCTGATAGAAGAGGTAGACGATCGTGCGGGTGTTCGGCATCGCCGGGTTGTTGCGGCCGAGCATCATGTAGATGAGGTCGAACACCTGCAGTGCGCTGATCACGCTGATCACGCTCACAAAGAAGATGCTCGGGCTGAGCAACGGAATGGTGATCGAGAAGAACTTGCGCACCGGGCCCGCGCCGTCGAGGTCGGCCGCTTCGACGATGGTGTCGGGAATGCCCTGCAGGCCGGCGAGGAAGATCACGATGTTCGTGCCGAGGCCCGCCCAAATGCCGACGACGGCAATCGCGACGAGCGCGGTGTTCGGGTCGGTCAGCCAGTTGTTGCCCGGGATGCCGACGAGGCGGAGGGTCTCATTGAGCACGCCGTAGTCGCCGTTGTAGATCATGCGCCACACCAGTGCGATCGCGGCCGGCATCGTGACGACGGGGATGAAGTAGAGGGTGCGGTAGATGCCGCGGCCGCGCAGCCCCTCTGTGTTGAGGAGGGCGGCAATGGCCACTGCAATCGGAATGCCGAGCAGCGCGATGACCGTGTACAGGGCCGTGTTGCGCAGGGCGCCGACCAATTCGGGGTCCTGGAAGAGGGCGACGTAGTTGCCGAAGCCGATGAACTCCGATCCTCCGAATGGGCCGGACTTGGTGAACGAGAGCATGAACGTGCGCACCGTCGGCCAGAGGTAGAAGGTGAGCAGGCCGACGGCGGTGGGCCCGAGGAAGACGAGGGCCCACCACCCCGATTGCCCAGGTCCTCGGCGCCGCCGGCGGAGCACGGTCGCACGCGGCCGCACTCCGTTCGGCGTCGCCCCGGCGGCGCGGCGCTGCGTGACCGGCGCGACCGTGCGCTCCCGGGTTGGCAGAGCGCTGCGCTTGGCGATCAGTTCGGACATTGACTACTCGGATTCTTTGTCGAGCGCTGCTTGCATCTTGACGGCGAGGTCGGCGAGGCCATCCTTCGGCGTCACCGTGCCGGCCCACACCTGCGCGAGGATCTCGTCTTGAATGGCGTTCCAGGCCGCGGTGTTCTTCGAGACCGGGTAGGGCACCGCGGTCTTGAGCGCATCGATGTACACCTGCAGGTCGTACTGCGGCAGGGCGTCGACCCAGTCCTGCTGAGTCCCGGCGAAGGCCGGGATGACGGTGCCGGTGTCGGCCTGGATCTTCGCCGCTTCTGCACCACTCGCGAAGGCCGCGAACTGCTTGGCGGCATCGAGGTGCTTGCTCTTGGCGTTGACGACGTTGCCGAGACCGTGGATCATGCTCTGGTTGCCGGTCGGGCCCTTCGGCAGCGGAGCCACATTCACCTTGGCGGCGAGGTCGGGGTTGTCGGCGTAGCCGACTGCCGCCCAGGAACCGTTCTGATACATGGCCGACTTGCCCGAGAGGAAGAAGCTCTCGGGGCTCGACTCGGTCATCTGCTGCGCTGTCGGTGAGGATCCCGCCGCCAAGATGTCGGTCCAGACGGAGATGCCTTCCAGCGCCTCGGGGGAGCCGAAGCCCGAGGTGGTTCCATCGGAGCTGATCACCTCGCCACCGGCCTGCACGATGTTGTTGTAGTAGTTCTCCTGGCCGTACTGCGTCGCGGTGATTCCGTAGACCCCGGTGGCCGGGTTGGTGAGCTTGGCCGCGTTTTCCTTGAGTGTGTCCCAGGTCCAGCTGGCGTCGGGGTAGGCGACGCCCGCCGCGTCGAACAGCTCTTTGTTGTACCAGAGTGCGACGGTGTCAAAGTCTTTCGGTGCGCCGTAGAGCTTGCCGTCGAAGGTGTACAGATCGATGAGTCCCTGCGGGTAGTCGGCGGCGTCGATGCCTTGGTCGTCAAGCGGGGCGAGCACGCCATTGGCGGCGTAGAACTGGAAGTTCGGTCCGTTCATCCAGAACACGTCGGGCCCGGAACCGCCCGACACGGATGTCTGCAGCTTGGTGAAGTAGGCCCCGTCGGTGAACGGCGTCACCTGCACGTCGACAGTGACGTTCGGGTGCTCCTGGGTGAATGCGGCCGCGATCTCTTTCATGGCCGGCTCCTGGTTTTTGTCCCAGAGGGCGTAACTGATGGTGACATCGCCGGTTTCGGCGCCGGAGCCGCCGGCGTTACTGCCGCCGCTGGCGCACGCGCTGAGTCCGAGCGCGGCAATCGCGCCGAGAGCAATGACCACTGCGGTGCGTGATCGGCTGAACTGCATGGGCTTCTCCTTTGAATCCACTCGACGGGCCGCGGTGGCGGGTCGTTTAACCGATTAAGTTAATCGATTAACAGGTGACGTTAGCCGAGCGTTTTCTTGCGCGCAAGCATTTTCTGAGATTGCCTTCTCGGGCCCTCACCCCCACGTTGCTCCCACCGCTTGACTTTGCGGCGCCCGGAACGAGCACAAGTTGGCACCCCACGAGCGCATCGTGAGCGGGACAGGTCAGGAGCCGACCTCGCCCAGCACCCGGCGGGGGCCAGCGCCCTCCTGCCCGAGCCGGTCTTGTGAGTTCACGACGGCGCAACGCGATTGCGACAGGCAGCCGCAGCCGATGCAGCCGGTGAGTTCCTCCTGCATTCGAGCGATCACCCGCTGCTGCTGCTCGAGATGCTCAGCCCATTTCTCGGAGATGCGTTGCCAATCCGCCCGGCTCGGTGGCCGGTCACGCGGGAGAGTGGTGAGCAACTCGGCGACCTCGGCGAGCGAGATGCCGTAGCGCACTGACACCTGAATCAGCGCGATGCGCCGGAGCACGTGGCGAGGGAAGAGTCGCACATTCCCGGCCGACCGCGTCGCCGGAATGAGACCCAACGATTCGTAGTAGCGCACCGTCGAGACCGGCACGCCGGCGCGACTGGCGACCTGCCCAATCGGCAGGAGGTCAACCGTTGACACCTTCTCGGTCATTCCTTCGCCCACCTGGTCCGCCATCCGTCACCCCGTTTTGACCTCAAGTGTACTTGAGGTGTTACCGTCCAAATGGCGCACCGTTTCAACGGAGAGCGCGTGAATCAAGGAGACGGATGACGAAGATCGCCCAGACTGAGACGGCACCGGTTGAGCTGGTGGACCAGTTCAAATCCGTGTTTCGAATGCACCCAGCGGGAGTCTCGCTGATCACTGCAGCTGGTCCGAACGGCCCGGTCGGGTTGACCGCCTCCAGCGTCGCATCCGTCTCGGCGGACCCCGCCGCGCTGGTGTTCTCCGTCACCACGGTGACCGGCTCCGCGGGCGTCATCCTGGCCGCACCAACCCTTGTCGTGCACCTCTTGCACTCGGAACATGTCGAGATCGCTCAAGCATTCGCTCGCTCCGGTGCGCCTCGCTTCACCCCGGAGCAAGGGTGGACGACCTTGGCGACGGGGGAGCCGGTTCTCCGCAGTGCGCTCGCGATGCTGCGGTGTCGCATCATTCAGACGGTTCCGGTCGGCGGATCAACCCTGGTCGTCGTCGAGGTGCTCGCGATCGAGCATGGCGAGACCGGCACCCCGCTCGTGTACCACGATCGCGGTTTTCACCGCATCGAAGCAGCGTCCTGACCTGATCAGGCCGGCGTTCGCCTGCATCCGTTCGCTGTCCATCGTCCCTGTTCGTCTTCACTGCCCATCCTCACCGCCGACCGGCGGTGGCCTCCCACAGAATGGAATCCGATGACCCGATACACCCTGCCCGAGCTGGGCTATGACTACAGTGCCCTCGAGCCCGCCATCAGCGGCCGCATCATGGAGCTGCACCACAGCAAGCACCACCAGGCCTACGTGACTGGCGCCAACGCGGCTCTGGATGCGCTGGCCGACGCCCGCGACTCCGGAAGCCTGGCGAACGTCAACAAGCTGCAGAAGGATCTCGCGTTCAACCTTGGCGGCCACGTCAACCACTCAATCTTCTGGACGAACCTCACGGCACCGAACGGCGACCGGGCCGAGGGCGAACTCGCCGCTGCGCTGGATGACGCGTTTGGCTCGTTCGAGAAGTTCCAGGCGCATTTCACCGCCACCGCGCTGGGAGTGCAGGGCTCGGGCTGGGCCATCCTGGCTTGGGATACTCTCGGCCAGCAGCCGATTATCGTGCAGCTCTACGACCAGCAGGGCAATCTTCCCGCCGGCATCATCCCGCTGCTCATGCTGGATGTCTGGGAGCACGCGTATTACCTCGACTATCAGAACGTGCGCGCGAGCTATGTCACCGCGTTCTGGAGCATCATCGACTGGGCAAATGTCACGCGCCGATTCGAGCGTGCCCGTGACACCACGGCTGGTCTGATCACCTTCTGAACGAACCAGCATTCTCTCCCACCCCGTGAGGTTCCGGCTTCTGCTGGCGCGAGGCTCGCAACGCGAGGCTCGCAACAAGCCGAAGCTGTCGCCTCACGGGCGGAGCCGGCGCGCTCGACAGAATCTTCCGGCGAGAGGGGCCGCTAGCGTCTGACCCGACTTGCTGCACCCGAGAGCTGATACGCATCAAGTGCGAAGAGATCGCTCGAACCGGCGGTGGCCGCCCCCAGCAGACCAGCACACTGAGGCAGCAGTTGCTCCGCATAGAACCGGGCCAACACCAGCTGGCTCTCAGCCAACGCGATGTCGCCCGTTGCCGGAGCCGCGACCGCTGCACGCGCCAGCAGCCAGCCCCCGGCGCAGAGCCCCCACATTCGCAGGTACGGCGTCGAGCCGGCGAGTACGGCATTCGGATCGGTGTGACCGGTGCGGAGCATCCAGTGGGTGGCCTCCTCGAGGGCATCGAACTGCCGGCCGAGCTCGTCGCGGATCGTGTCGAATTCGCTGCCGGCATCGGCCAGGTCTGCCGCGACTTCGCGCATCGTCGCGAGGAACTCGAGCACAGACGCACCGCCCCGCACGCCGAGTTTTCGGCCCACGAGGTCTGCGGCCTGGATGCCGTTCGTGCCCTCGTAGATCGCGGCGATCCTCACGTCGCGCACGTGCTGGGCCACGCCGGTCTCCTCGATGTAGCCCATGCCGCCGTGGATCTGGAGAGCGAGTGAGGTGAGCTCATTGCCGAGGTCAGAGCCGAAGGACTTGCAGATGGGTGTGAGGATTCCGACGATCTCGTTTGCGCGGGCGCGCACGGCGGGGTCGGGATCGTGCGTGCTGCGGTCAACATAGCTGGCGTCGAGCAGCATGACATACCGAAGCGCCGCCAGTGAGGCGCGCTGCGTCATGAGCATCCGGCGCACATCGGGAAACTCGATGATCGCGGAGTCAGGGCCCGTTGCGCCGATCGCGAGGCCCTGCCGACGCTCCTGCGCGTAGGCGAGTGACTGCTGATAGGCGAGTTCGCCGACCGCGAGGCCCTGCATGCCCACTGAGAGCCGCGCGCTGTTCATCATCACGAACATGATGCGCATCCCGAGGTTCTCCTCGCCGATGAGGTAACCGGTGGCTTCTTCGTACGAGAGCACGCAGGTGGGCGCGCCGTGGATTCCCATCTTGTGTTCCAGCGACACGGTGTGCACCGAGTTGCGTTCGCCCAGCGATTCGTCGTCGTTGACGAGAAACTTCGGAACGATGAAGCAGGAGATGCCCTTGGTGCCCGCCGGAGCGCCCGGCGTGCGTGCCAGCACGAGGTGAACGATCTGTTCGGACATGTCGTGGTCGCCGAAGGTGATGAAAATCTTCTGCCCGGTGATGGCAAAACTGCCGTCGGCCTGCGGAACAGCGCGCGTGGTGAGTGCGCCGACATCCGACCCCGCCTGTGGCTCGGTGAGATTCATCGTCCCCGTCCATTCACCGCTGACCATCTTGGGCAGATAGCGCAGCTTCTGGGCGTCATCGCCGTAGTGCAACAGAGCCTCAATCGCACCTTGCGTCAGCAGCGGGCAGAGCGCGAACGCCATGTTCGCGCTCGTCATGAGCTCCTGAATGATGAGGCCGACGGTGCGGGGAAAACCGCCACCGCCGAATTGCTCGGGGAGAGGCACCGAGCCCCATCCGGCTTCGACGTACTGGTGATAGGCCTCCGCGAACCCGTCGGGGGTCAGAACCGAGCCGTCGGGCTGCCGACGTGCCCCTTGGACATCGCCGGTTTGATTGGTCGGCGCCACAACTTCGGCCATGAACTCGCCGCACTGCTCGATGAGATCGACGACCGTGTCGAGGTCGGCGTGCTCGAAGCCCGGAAGGTTGGCTATCTCCGGGTAGCCCGCGACGTGCTCGAGGGCGAACGCAATGTCGGCAATCGGAGGCTGGTATCGAATCATGCCGACAGCGTACCTTGGGCACCCCCTGCTGCACCGGAATTGTTTTCACACACCGGGGCGGCACGGAGCGCGCCGGTTGTGACGATCAGGAGTTCACTGCCCAACCCTGTACTCACAGGGCTCCCTGCGCACGGCAAGCTGGTCTAGCGTTGGCGCATGACCTCAACGATCACTTTGAACAACGGCGTCGTCATGCCGGCTCTCGGTTTCGGTGTGTTCCAGACGCCGCCGGATGCCACGGCGGAGGCCGTCGAGACCGCGCTCCGCGTCGGCTACCGGCACATCGACACCGCCGCCGCATACCTGAATGAACGCGGGGTCGGCGACGGTATCCGTCGGTCGGGCCTCGACCGATCCGACATCTTCATCGAGACCAAGGTGTGGATCAGCGACTACGGATACGACAAAACCCTCCACGCCTTCGAGAAGAGCGTGCGCAAGCTCGGCGTCGACACCCTCGACCTCCTCATCCTGCATCAGGCACTGCCGGGAGCATTCGACAAGACGATCGCCGCCTACCGCGCCCTCGAAACGCTCCTCGCGGATGGTCGGGTGCGTGCCATCGGCGTGAGCAACTTCATGCCTGCTCATCTGGATGAGCTCCTGGCGGCGACCGACGTCGTGCCCGCCGTCAATCAGGTCGAGGTGCACCCGTATTTCTCGCAGCCCGACGTGCAGAAGGCCGATGCAGCGCACGGAATCGTCACCCAGGCCTGGTCGCCGATCGGCGGGATCACGTCGTATCGCGGCGACAGCTCGAAGACCACGTTCACCGATCCGGTTATCGTCGGTCTGGCTGATCGGCACGGCAAGACGGCGGCGCAGGTCATGCTTCGCTGGCACCTGCAGGAGGGCCGCCAGGCCATCCCGAAGTCGGTGCGCCCCGAGCGCATCGCCGAGAACTTCGATGTGTTCGACTTCGAACTTGCCGCCGACGAACTTGCGTCGATCGACGCGCTCGACACCGGCATCCGCGGCGGCCCCGAGCCGGAAATGATCACCCTCGAGAGCTTCGGGCGGGAGATTCCGGAGGCCTAGCGGGCCGTTCGTGTCTTGGCGATCGAAGCGGATGTCCGAGGGGCTCAGCTTCCGTCGCGAAGGTTCTGCGGCACGTCGTGGCCGAACCTGATTTCGTCGAATCGGGCCACACACGAGTCGCCCATCGGCGCCTGCGACAGGAATCCGACCCGGATCGGCCCGGTTGCATTCAGCCGGAACAGTCTGACGAAATCCCAGCTGACTCCGTCGGTTGAAGCATGGAAAGCCCAGGCCGCACCGGTGCGCGTCACACGCAAGTGGACGGCATCGGTCGTGACGAGCGTTGAATTGGAGTCGTCGGAAAAGCCGTTGGTGACCACGCTGACGACCATCGGATGCCCGTCGGGGGAGTACTCGAAGCAGAGTTTCGCCCAGTGGTCAGAGTCTGCCCAGAGGGCGAGCACTCCCGCATCGAAGGTGGTGCGCTGGCCGTCGACGCACACCCGAGCCGACAAGGAGAACTCGGCCGGTGCCTCGAAACCGAGCAGAGTCGCATCCGTTTGGTTGCTGGCGCCGAGGGCATCGTTCGACCAGTCGACGCCGGGCTCGGCAACCAGAGTGAGTTGGCCGAGGGACTCGTCGACCTGGGCTGTGCCGATCTGTGGCACCCAGGCCAGGTCGGGAAGCGTGGCGATGCCGATGCCGAGGTCGTCGATGTCCATGAGAATTCAGTGTGCCCCACCATGCGCCCGTTCCAGTGGACCCCGGCCGACATGTCGTTAGTTGAGGAGCAGCCGACGCAGGAGGCCGCGTCTCGAAACCACGGGAGCCGATCCTTGAACCTGGGTTGCGTTCGATCGTCGGTTCGCGTGGTTTCGAGACGCACGCTTCGCGTGCTCCTCAACCAACGAAATGGTGAGACCTCGGCGCAGTCGCTACTCCGCGGATGCCGGCGGTAGCTCCGACAGGAATCGCTGGGTGTCGGCAGCGATCTCATTCGACAGGGTGTGGTGCAGGTAGTGGCCGCCGTCGAGCAGAACTGCCTCGCCGTGGTCGACGCTTGCCGCCTGCGCCTCATGCAGCTCAACCCAGCCCGCAACCTCCGGGTCGTTGGCCTGCACGAAGAGCAACACGGGGAGATCCGCGGGGAACGTCTTTCCCGTCGCGGCGGCGAAGTTGGCGCCGATGTGCTCCATCTCGTTCGCATAGGTCGACGACAGCGAGTTCTTGTTCGACAGGAACGTCATCTGCTCCTTGGTCTTGTCATCGAACGTCGTACCCGCGTAGGGATCGCCACCGATCGCGCCGAGCACACGCATCAGCCCGAGCGCCTTCGCCGCCTTCAGCTCACCGATCGGCATAGCGTCGTCCATTCCGGGCTGGCCCGGCACGCTCGAGTCGATGCCGACAAAGGCGGTGACTTCGTCGCGGTAGGTCTGGGTGTATTCGATGCCGTAGATACCCGCGATCGAGTGGCCCATCAAGACGTACCGGTCAATGTCGAGCTGTTGCAGCGCCTCATGTACCTCGCTGACAATATTCTCGGTCGTGCGCTCCTTGTCGGTGGGATCGCTCAGGCCGTAGCCGAACGGCTCGATAGCGACCACACGGTAGTTCGGCGTGAGCTGCTCGATCACCGGCAGGAAGTCGAGAGCGGGGGCCGCGGTGCCGAACCCGGGCAGCAGCACGATCGTCTCGTCGCCGGCACCGCTGATGGTCACGTTCATTTTCTTGCCGTCGACGTGGACGAGCTGCCCGTAGGATTCGATCTTTCCGGCCTCTGAGTTGGTCGCAACGAGGTTCACGATCGACGTGGTGGCCAAGAAGAGGGCGATGACAACGACGATGCCAGCGATCGTCTTGAGTGTGATTCTGAGCAGCTTTTTCATGGTTCCAATTTCTGGGTGGAGGGGTGGGACGATGCCGCGAACCTTGTGGGTGCGCGAGCGGGAAGGGTTGGGTGTGAGACTCGGATCGCTTGGTCTGAGACTCGAGCACCGAGAGGATGCGCACAGCGCGTCGGGCTAGATCACGCCGTTTCGAAAGGCGAAGACGACAGCCTGCACGCGGTCCCGCATCCCGAGCTTCTGCAGGATGCGACCGACATGAGTCTTGACGGTGGAGTCGGAGAGCCAGAGCCGCTCTGCGATCTCGGCGTTGGAGAGCCCGAGCACGAGCGCGTCGAACACGTCACGCTCACGATCGGTGAGTGCCTGCAGCCGCTCGAGTGCCGCGTGGCGGTCAGCGACCTGCTGCAGCTCGGCCGAGTCACCCGTCGGTCGACTCAGCGCGCCGTAGCGCCGCAACAGCTCGGACGTCACGCGCGGCGCGAGCACGGCATCGCCCGCTGCCACCGCTCGCACGGCGGTGAGGATGTCCTCGCTCGTCGAGTCTTTGAGCAGAAAACCGCTCGCTCCGGCCTCGAGCCCGCCGAAGGCGTAGGCGTCGATGTCGAACGTTGTCAGGATGATGACCCGGCTGCCACCGCCCTGCGCCGTGATCTCCCTGGTGGCCTCGATGCCGTCCATCCGGGGCATCTGCACGTCCATCAGAACGATGTCGGGTTTCAACACCCCAGCGAGCGCGACGGCCTCGAGCCCGTCAGAGGCCTCTCCGACGACATCCATGCCCTCGGTCGCCCCCAGCACCATCGCGAGACCTGCGCGGATGAGAGCCTGGTCGTCGACGATCAAGATTCGGATGGTGCTCATCGGCCGGCCCCCGGAAGAACGAGGTGCACGGTCCAACTTCCGTTGCCGTCGGGACCAGCCGACAGGGTTCCGCCATACAGGGCGGCCCTCTCGCGCATGCCGACGAGGCCTCGGCCGACGCGATCGCGGTGCGCGTCGTCGGGCTGCGGATGCTCTGGTGCGCCGTCGTTCTCCACGGTGACGGTCACGTCGTCGCCGGCCTCCACCTGCACGCGCACGATCACCGGGGTGCGCGCGTGACGCAACACATTCGTCAGGGCTTCCTGCACCACGCGGAACACCGTCACCTGTACACCTGACTCCGGCGGGGCCTCCCCGATCACCGTGAGTTCAACGGGCAGCCCGATGCCACGGTAGACCTCGACGAGCCGGGGAAGATCGTCGTAGCCGGTGCCGGCCTGCGAGGCGGCAGTGCCGGGTGTGGACTCGAAGACACTGATGACCCGTCGCATCTCGGTGAGAGAGGAACGCGCGACCCCGCCGACCTGGTCGATCGCCACTTTGGCTCGTTGTGGCTCCCGAGCGAACACCGCGCTGGCACCGTCGGAGAGGCGAACGATCACCGACAACGAGTGCGAGACGATGTCGTGAATATCACGCGCGATGCGGGACCGCTCGGCCAGAGCAGCAAGCTGAGCCTGCTGATCCCGTTCGCGCTCGAGGTGCCGGGCGTGCTCGAGCAGGCTCTCGATGTACCGCTTGCGATTGCCGGAGTTCTGCCCCCAGAGCAACGCCACGAGCAAGACGAGCAGGCCGGTCACCGCGTAGGTGATGACGTTGCCGATTCGTGAAACGCCTTCGGGCGGCACCAGGAGCGGAGGATCGAGGAAGAAAAAGGTCACGGACGTCAGCAATGCGACGGTGGCCGACGCGGCGGCGGCCAGCCGTGCCCGACGCACGGAGTCGTAGACACCAATGGCGAAGATGCAGAACGCCGCTGCCACGCTCGGAAGATCGGGGCTCAGCAGAACAAGGGGCAGGGTGACGATGAACGTGATCGCGAAGGCGAGCAGCGGCCGGCGACGGCGGAACACCAGGAGACAACCGGCGACGACGACCACGATGACAACGAACACGACGCCCGAGACCCAGTTGAAGGCGGGGCCCACCGTGGCAAACAGCAAGGAGGGAGCACTGATCAGCACCCAGCTGAGAGCCACCAAGGCGTCGACTAATCGGGGGTGACGCTGCCAACGCTCGGCCAGAGCAATGCTGCGCGGCACAGTGTCGGTCACGGTGTCAGTCTCCCACGGTCGAGGTCGAGGTCACTGACCGCGGATGCATCGTCGCTGAAGTCGATGTCGTCCTCGAAGTCGAAGGCATCCTCGTTGAGCGCCAGTTCTCTGCGCATCACACGCTTGGCCGCGCGGCGTTCGACCCGGCGCTCGTGGAGTGCGTAGAGCGCGGGGACCAGCAGCAAGGTGAGAATCGTGGAGGACACGAGCCCGCCGATCACGACGATCGCCAGCGATTTGGAGATGAATGCGCCGCCTCCGGTGAGCCCGAACGCCATCGGCAGCAGGGCGAATACCGTCGCGCATGCCGTCATGATGATCGGTCGCAACCGCAGTCGGGCGCCGTGGGTGACCGCGTCGTCGATGCTTGAACCCTGTCGGCGATAGTCATTGATCAGGTCGATCAGAACGATCGCGTTCGTCACGACGATGCCGATGAGCATCAGCATCCCGATCATCGCGGGGATTCCGAGCGGCGTTCCCGTGATGAGCAGTCCCACGATCGCGCCGGTCGCCGCAAGCGGCACCGAAACGAGCAGGAGAAGCGGCTGTACGAGCGAGCGGAAGGTCGCCACGAGAACGATGTAGACCAGGGCAATGGCAACGACCATGGCGAGTCCGAGCTGGGCGAACGAGTCAGTCTGTTCCTCGGCCGCACCGCCTTGATCGAGACTGACGCCGTCGGGCAGGTTGAGCGCGGCAACAGTGCTGTCGACCGCCGCTGCCGCCGCACCGAGGTCGCCACCCCGCGGCATGGCCGAGATGGTGATCGCACGCACGCCGTCGATTCGGGTGATCGTCGCCGGGGCGTTCACCACCGTCACCGTTGCGACATCGCTCACATGGATGGCGGGCGCCGTGAGATTCTCGATGTCCCGCTGAGCTTGGCTGAGTCGTTCAGCGGTGGCCTGCTGAGCAGCCGCATCGGAAATGGACTCCCTGGCCGAGGCGATCTGCTCGTCGAGGGCAGTCAGACCGGCCGCTGCGCCGCTGACCGCGCCGCTGAGTTCTCCGACGAGCTTCTGGTATTCCAGGGCGCTGAGGTCCCCACCGGTCACCGGGTTCGGGTCGGCGGGCGGTGGGTTCGCGATCAGAGTTGCAAGCTGGTCTCGCAGGCCGGCCAGATCCCGAGCCGACTGGGCGCGTGCATCCACCAGTTTCGAAACCTGCCGATCGGCCGAGCGGTTTCCCTCGGACCGGGCGTCGTCGGAAATCTGTTGTTGCTCCAGCGTGAGGGCATCCACCGCATTCTTTTGAGCGCGTTGCTGCTGAAGTGCCGAGACGGGGAGTGCCAGTGCGCCGATCGCCGCGGGATCGCTCTGGGTCACCTGGGAGCGCAGCACGAGATCATGCGTCTGACCGTCAACACTCACCGAACCGAGTCGCTCGCCCTCGACGGCGGCGGCGATCGCGGTGCCGACCTCGACGACGCTGAAACCTTGTGCTGCGGCGGCCGTGGGGTCCACTGACACCTTGAGCACCGGCTGCTCGGCGGCGAGATCGGTGGTGACCGTTGTGATCTCTGGGAGCGCGCCCAGCTTGTCAGCGATCGCGGACGTCGCCGAGGACAGGGTGGCCTCGTCGGTGCCCTTCACGATGACGTCGATCGTCGAACTGGTCGTCTGCGTGGCTTGCGTCGCAACGGTGATGTCGTCGGCGCGGGGCAGCGATGAGACCGACGCACGGATGCTCGTCAGTGCGGCATCAGGATCGACGTCTTTCGCCAGCACGAGGTCAAGCTGCACCGGCGCGCCCTGCGACCCGAGCGTCGTCTGGTACGACTCCACCTCGTCGACCGAGGCGATGTTCTTCTCAATTTCACGAGCCACCGCATCCGCAGCTTCGAGGGTCGAGTCCAGCGGCATCGTCTGCTTCAGCTGCACCGCTCGAGCGTCGGCAAAACTGCCGAGCATGTCGGTCTTCAAAAAACCGGTGGCCATCAGCGTTCCCGCGAACATCAGCACGGCGACGATCACCATGGTCACGGGTCGGCGCAATGCGAGGCGCAACGCCGGAAGGTAGGCCCGTTGCATGGGAGTGGTGGCCTCGGCCTGTTCGGCGATCGCGATCCCGGTGCCGTCAGCGGGTTCTGCGGCCTGATGGCCAGCTTTCCGGGCCGACGTCGAGGGCTTGCGCATGAACCAGTAGGCGAGAACGGGCACGATTGTGAGCGAGACCACGAGCGAGGCGAGCAGGGCGATCGAGACAGTCACGGCGAAGGGACGGAACAGTTCGCCGGAGACCCCGCCGACGAAGGCGACGGGCAGGAAGACCGCGACGGTCGTCAGGGTGGATGCCGTGACGGCTCCCGCCACCTGGCCCACCGATTCGCGTACTCCTTCGATGGTGAGCCCTCCCGAGCCCCGCCGCCTCGTGATGTTCTCAATGACGACAATCGAATCGTCGACGACGCGTCCCACCGCCACGGTGAGCGCGGCGAGCGTGAAGATATTGAGCGAGAAGCCGCCGACCCGCAAGCCGATGATCGCGATGAGCAGGGACATCGGAATCGAGATCGCGGTGATGAGTGTCGCACGCGGCGAGAGCAGGAAGATCAGGATGATGAGCACGGCGAAAAGGAGTCCGAGCCCGCCCTCGACCGAGAGATCGTGGATCGACTGCTCGACCATCGTCGACTGATCGAAGATCGTGTGCGTCGCCGCGCCGGCTCCGAGCTGGGGGAGTGTCTCCCCGATGGCAGCGGCCACCGCGTGGGAGACCTGCACAGCATTCGCATCGGGGGTTTTCGTGATCGTCAGCCCGATTGCGGGGAGACCGGCGGCGCGTGAGAGCGACGTTTTGTCGACCGGAACCAGCTCGACCGAGGCCAGCTCAGACAAAGGCACTGGGCCGGCGAGGGTCGGGATCGGCAACGCGGCCACATCGGCGAGAGCGGTGTTCTCCTGTCCCACCTCGATCGCGAGTGACTGGCTTCCCTCCAGGCTGGTACCCGCCGGAACAACGGTGCCCGCGGTGCGCAGCAATGCACCGATCAGTGCCTGATCGATTTTGTGCTCGGCCAGGGCTGCCGGGTTGGCCGTCACCAGCACGCGCTCCTGCGTGCGTCCGGAAACCTGAACATCACGCACGCCGGGAACATTCGAGATCACCGGAACCAGAACCGCATCCACGCGCGCCGCAAGCGCGTCTGGTTCGCCGTCGCTGGTGAGAGCGAGGGCCAAAACCGGGATGTCGCTGGTGCTTCCCGCGAAGACGGTGGAGTTGACGCCATCCGGCGCGACCGCAAGCGTGCTCGCCGTCGCGGCCTTCACATCGGCAAGGATCTTGTCGCCGTCGGCCCCGAATCCCCACAGAACACTGATCTCGGCGGAGCCGCTGGAGGTGTTTGACCGCACCTCGTCGACCCCGGCCACCGACGAGAGCGCCTGGGTGAGCGGAACCACCACCTGCCGGTCGAGCGTTGCCGAGGATGCCCCGGGCTTGGCCACAACGACGACCGCGGTCGGTTGCTCGATCGACGGGAGCAGTTCTTGTTTCATCGAGCCGGTCGCCCAGAGCCCGACCGCAACGATCAGCAGGCTGAGCAGGGCGACGATGGCGCGATTAGCGAGGCTCAGGCGGGTGAGCAGCGACATAGAGGGGATTCCTTCGGTCAGAACATGTCAAGTGTTCTCACGCTAAATTCCCCCGCCCAGCGGCGCGTCCCCATGAGTGCCCATGTGTTCGCTCGGCGCATGGGCCTGAGGTACTACATGTCAGTCATCGGTGGTCGAGGAGCGCCCGACGGAGTCGGCCGCGTCTCGAATCCACGCAAGCCGATCCCTGAAAGCCGGTTGCGTTCTCGACGTCGGCTCACGAGGGTTTCGAGACGGCCCTGGCGGGCCTCCTCAACCACCGGGAATGCGATGGATCGCCGCGATCAGGCCCCGACGTACGCCGCGAGATACTCGCCGGTGAGCGTCGAACGGTCGGCGACGAGGTCGGCCGGCGTGCCCTCGAAGACGATCCGGCCGCCGTCGTGGCCGGCACCGGGGCCGAGATCGATGATCCAGTCGGCGTGGGCCATGACCGCCTGGTGGTGCTCGATCACGATCACCGACTTGCCCGATTTCACAAGCCGGTCGAGAAGGCCGAGCAAGTGCTCCACATCGGCGAGGTGCAAGCCGGTGGTCGGCTCGTCGAGCACATAGACGTCGCCCTTCTCGCCCATCTGGCTGGCCAGTTTCAGCCGCTGGCGTTCGCCGCCCGACAGGGTCGGCAGCGGCTGGCCCAGGCTCAGGTAGCCGAGGCCCACGTCGACGAGTCGGTGCAGTATGGCGTGCGCGGCCGGTGTGCGTGCGTCGCCGGCGCTGAAGAACTCCTCGGCTTCGGTCACCGACATCGCGAGCACCTCGCTGATGTCACGGCCGCCGAGGTGGTACTCCAATACGGATGCCTGGAATCGTTTGCCCTCGCACTCCTCGCAGATCGTGGCGACGGGGGCCATCATCGCGAGGTCGGTGTAGATGACGCCGGCGCCGTTGCAGGTGGGGCAGGCGCCCTCCGAGTTCGAGCTGAACAGGGCCGGCTTCACGCCGTTCGCTTTCGCGAACGCCTTGCGGATCGGCTCGAGCAGCCCAGTGTAGGTCGCCGGGTTGCTGCGCCGGGAGCCGCGGATGGCGCCCTGGTCGATGGTTACCACTCCGTCGCGAGCCGAGACCGACCCGTGAATCAGCGAGCTCTTTCCGGAACCGGAGACTCCGGTGACGACGGCGAGAACACCGAGCGGGATGTCGACGTCGACGTTCTGCAGGTTGTGCATCGTCGCGCCGCGCACATCCAGTGTGCCGGTGGGGGTGCGCACCGTCTCTGTGAGCGCGGCCCGGTCGTCGAAATGGCGACCGGTGAGGGTGCCGCTGGCACGCAGGCCGTCGACGGTTCCTTCGAAACAGACGGTTCCGCCGCCGGTGCCGGCGCGCGGGCCGAGGTCGACGATGTGGTCGGCGATCGCGATCGTCTCCGGCTTATGCTCCACCACGAGCACCGTGTTGCCCTTGTCGCGCAGCTGCAGCAGCAGGGTGTTCATGCGCTGGATGTCGTGCGGGTGCAGCCCGATCGTCGGCTCGTCGAAGACGTAGGTGATGTCGGTCAGCGACGATTCGAGGTGACGGATCATCTTGGTGCGCTGGGCCTCGCCGCCGGAGAGCGTGCCAGACGGTCGTTCGAGGGAGAGGTAGCCGAGCCCGATTCCCACGAACGAATCGAGGGTCAGCTGCAGCGTCTCGACCAGGGGCGCCACCGACGGCTCGTCGAACTCACGCACCCATTCGGCCAGGTCGCTGATCTGCATCGCGCAGACATCCGCGATGCTCAAGCCCCGGATCTTCGACGACCGGGCGCCCTCGTTCAGCCGGGTTCCCTGGCAGTCGGGGCAGGTCGTGTAGGTGACTGCCCGGTCGACGAACGCCCGGATATGGGGCTGCATCGACTCCTTGTCTTTGCTGAGCATCGACTTCTGGATGCGGGGGATGAGCCCCTCGTAGGTCATGTTGATACCGGCGATCTTCATGCGCACCGGCTCTTTGTGAAGAAAATCGTGAAGCTCCGCCTTCGTGAAGTCGCGGATCGGCTTCTCGGGGTCGAAGAATCCCGACTCCTTGTAAAGGCGCATGTTCCAGCCGCCGGCGTTGTAGCCGGGAACGGTGAGTGCGCCTTCGTCGAGCGACTTGCTGTCGTCGTACAGCTGGGTGAGGTCGAGGTCGGTCACGCTGCCGACTCCCTCACACCGGGGGCACATGCCGCCGGTGATCGAGAAGCTACGGCGCTCCTTCACCTTTTCTCCGCCACGCTCGATCGTGACGGCGCCCGCGCCGCTGACCGAGGCCACGTTGAACGAGAACGCCTGGGAGGAGCCGATGTGTGGCGTGCCGATCCGGCTGAAGATGATGCGCAACATCGCATTGGCGTCGGTGACGGTGCCGACGGTCGAGCGTGGGTTCGAACCCATGCGCTCCTGGTCGACGATGATGGCCGTGGTCAGTCCCTCGAGCACGTCGACGTCGGGCCGGGACTGCGTCGGCATGAATCCCTGCACGAACGCGCTGTAGGTCTCATTGATCATCCGCTGTGATTCCGCGGCGATCGTGCCGAACACGAGCGAGCTCTTGCCCGAACCGGACACACCGGTGAACACCGTCAGCCGGCGCTTGGGGATCTCGACGCTGACATCCTTGAGGTTGTTCACCCGCGCGCCCCGCACCCGGATCAGGTCGTGCGTGTCGGCAACGTGCAGTTCCGGTGACTGCGTGTCGACGCTCGTGGCAGTGCTCATCGTTTCTCCATCTGTCGTGCAACCTTCGTGCTGTCGTGCAACCTTCGTGCTGTCGTGCAACCTTCGTGCTGTCGTGCAACCGTCGTGCAACCATCAGGCGTCAGCCCGTCGGATGCGCCGTCGCTGTTCTCGACGACGTCACCGGGCGGGGTCTCACCAGCTTCGAGCATACGACCGGTTGGACGGCTGCGAGCAGTCGCCCGTTCAGCCACGCAGAGCCTGAGAGACTGTCACGCATGAGCACCCTCGCATCTCCCACACATCAACCGGTACTCGAACTCAACGAGGTCACCTTTGTGCGGGGTGGAGTCACAATCCTTGACCGGGTGAATCTCACGGTGCGCGCGGGCGAACATTGGGCGCTGCTCGGCCCGAATGGCGCGGGAAAGAGCACAATCCTCGGCTTCTGCGGAGCACAGACGCACCCGACGAACGGCACCGTTGAGGTGCTCGGCGCCAGGTTGGGGCGGGTCGAGATGCAAGCGCTCCGGCGCGACATCGGGCATGTGAATCCACGCCATCCGTTGAACTCGCCGTTGAGCGTGCGCGAGGTGGTGTTGACCGGCCTGACCGGAACAATCGAAACGCCCATCCGCTGGGAAGCGGAGCGCGGTCAGGTCACGCGCGCCGAAGAACTGATCGGTAGCCTGGGTCTTGCCGCGAAGACGGATGCCCGCTGGCCGACGCTGTCGCAGGGTGAACGCGGACGCACACTCATCGCCCGAGCGCTCATCTCCGAACCGCGACTGCTGCTGCTCGACGAGCCGTCCACCGGTCTCGATGTTGCAGCTCGTGAGCAACTCCTCGAGACGATCGACAGTCTCGAGCAGACGCATCCTGACATTGCGTCGGTTCTCGTGACCCACCATCTGGAGGAACTGCCCAGCTCCACGACCCATGCCCTGCTGATCTCACACGGGCGCGTGACGGCGAGCGGGACGGCCACCAGCGTCATCACCAGTGAGAACGTGACGGCGGCCTTCGAGCACCCCATCGACGTTGAATATCGAGAGTCGCGATGGAGTGCTCGAGCGCGCCGCCGTGCCAGCGCCGTGTTTTCCTAGCTCGCGACGAAGCCGGAACCTAGGCGCTCAGCCGCGGGTAGTCGGTGTAGCCGACGGAATCCGGTCCGTAGAACGTGGCAGGGTTGGGTTCATTCACCGGGTGCTCACCGTGCCAGCGTTCGACGAGGTCGGGGTTGGCGATGGCGAGGCGACCGATGGCAACGGCGTCGGCGTCGGAGTTCGCGATCAGCGCGATGGCTTCCTCGCGCGTCGTAACACTGCTGAAACCGCTGTTGGCGATGACCTTGCCGCCAAATCGGGCGCGGAGATCCTGCACGAGTGCGCCGGTCGGCTCACTGTGCAGCACACTCAAATAGGCGAGTCCGAGCGGGGCGATTCCGTCGACGAGCGCGTCGTAGGTGGCCTTCGCATCGATCTCGTCGGTCTCGATGACATCCTGGATGTTGTGCATGGGCGAGAGGCGGATTCCGACGCGTCCGGCACCGATCGCCTCCGCAATCGCGGTGGTCACTTCGATCGTCAAACGTGCGCGGTTCTCGGGGGATCCGCCGTAGATGTCGTCGCGCTGGTTCGATACCGGAGAGAGGAACTGGTGCAGCAGGTAGCCGTTGGCACTGTGCACCTCGACCCCGTCGAGACCGGCGTCGATCGCGCGCTTCGCCGCGGCCACGAACTCGTCACGGATGTCCGCGAGTTCGTCGGTCGTCAGGGCGTGCGGCACGGGATAGGCGACCTTGCCGGTCGCGGTGTGTGTTTCGCCGGCGATGGCGACCGCGCTCGGCGCCACGATCCGGTCGGTCCCGGTGATTTCCGTGTGCGAAACCCGCCCACTGTGCATCAGCTGCATGACCATCCGACCGCCCTTTGCGTGCACGGCGTCGGTGACCCGTCGCCATCCGTCACTCTGTTCGTCGGTCACGATGCCGGGCTGACCCGGGTACGCGCGCGACTCGTGGCTCGGGTAGGTGCCTTCGGTGATGATGAGACCGATGCTGGAGCGCTGCGCGTAGTGCTCAACGAGAAGATCGCCCGGAATACCGGATTCGCCCGAGCGAGTTCGGGTGAGCGGTGCCATGACGACGCGGTTGGGCAGGTGCAGGTCTCCGAGAGAGACAGGCGAGAAGAGATCCATTCAGTGTGGCCTTTCAAAGCGGAAAGTGGCGGCGCTGGCGCGTCGTCACCTCTGGGCTGAACGCCGTCACAGGGAGGGCTATTCCGAGGCGGCGCGTCGCGGTACGCCGCAACGGGAACATCCGCGCACACACCGTCACATCTCGACGGCGAAAGTCATTGACAGCACAGCCGAATCCGGAACTTAATAGCGCAGTCGCACAGTCGGCCGTCCCTACCCCCGATGACGACGAGCCCCCGCGACGTCGAACGGAGCAACGCATGTCCATGCAGCGAAGCCGCATTTCGCCCCCAATTCCTGCAACAGGGACATCCGGTCGACGTCGATGGTTCGCGTGGATGTCGACGGCGCTTGCGATCGTCGTCATGGCGTCGGCGGGCATCGCAGACGGAATCACAGCGGCACCGGCGCAGGCCGCCAATCCGGCGGTGATCACCCTCACCTTCGACGACGCCAATGCCGATCAGCTCACCGCCGCCTCGATCATGAAGACCAACGGGTTGCACGGCACCTTCTACATCCCGTCCGGCTACGTCAACCAACCGGGCTACCTCACCGTGGCCAATCTGCAGGGGCTCGCCGCCGACGGCAACGAGATCGCCGGGCACACGGTGACGCACCCTGACCTGGCGACGCTGCCGGCCGACGAGGCCACCCGGCAGGTGTGCAACGACCGGGTGAACCTGAGTAACTGGGGCTTCAGGATCACGAGTTTCGCCTATCCGTTCGCCTCGCTGACACCGGCGACCGAGACGATCGTGAACAACTGCGGGTACAACAGTGCCCGCGGCCTCGGGGACATCCAGACCCGGTTCGGCTGCAGGGGCTGCGCCCTGGCGGAGTCGATTCCGCCCGCCGATCCGTTCCAAATGCAGGCACCGGATGAGGTCGACAACACCTGGACACTCGCCGACTTGCAGAGGACCGTCACGCAGGCCGAAACGGCCGGAGGGTGGATGCAGCTGACCTTCCATCACATCGGCACCGGCGGCACCGACCCTCTCATCGTCTCGCCCACCTTGTTCACACAGTTCGCGACCTGGCTCAAAGCACGCCCGGCAACGACGACGGTCAAGACCATCGACCAGGTCATCGGTGGCAGCGTGAAGGCCCTCGTCTCTGGCCCGGTCGTCGTGCCCAAGCCGGTCGGCAGCAACCTCATCACCAACCCCGGGGTCGAAACCCTGACGAGCGGGGTGCCGCAGTGCTGGCAGAACGGCGGCTACGGCACGAACACCCCGACGTTCACGACGGTGAGTCCAGGGCGCACCGGAAGCCGCGCGGTGCAGCTGCGCATGTCGGGGTATGTGAGCGGTGATGCGAAATGGCTTCCGGCACTCGATCTCGGCGGATGCTCACCCAACGCGACAGTCGGACACAGCTACGCACTCGGCGCCTGGTACAAATCAACAGCGCCCACCCAATTCGAGCTGTACTACCGCACGGGTCTCGGATCGTGGACCTACTGGACGGCAAGCCCGTTCTTCGCCGGCTCCACAAGCTATCTGAAGGCCACCTGGACGACACCGCCTCTGCCGGCCGGGGCGAGCGCGATCAGTTTCGGGCTCAACCTTGTCAGCAACGGCACGCTCACGACCGACGACTACGAGATGTTCGACTCCACCGCGACTCCGCCACCACCGCCGCCGCCCGCCGGATCGAACCTCGTGCAGAACGCGAGCCTGGAGACCGCCGGCACCGGAACCACGCCGCAGTGCTGGCAGACGAGCGGATTCGGCACCAACACGCCGGTCTTCAGCACCGTCGCCACCGCGCACTCCGGCACCAAGGCGGAGCGCCTGGTCATGTCGGGCTACTCCAGTGGCGACGCAAAGCTGCTGCCGACGCTTGACAGCACCTCCTGCGCCCCGGCCGCGATCGCCGGCCACACCTACTCGGTGCGTGCCTGGTACACCTCGACCGCGGTGACCCAGTTCGCGCTCTACTATCGCGATGCATCCGGCACCTGGGTCTACTGGACCTCGAGTCCCTGGTTCGCTGCGGCGACCGCGTACACGCAGGCGAGCTTCACGACGCCGGCGCTGCCCGCCGGCGCGACTGCGGTCAGCTTCGGTTTGAATCTGTTCAACAACGGCACCTTGATCACCGACGATTACGCAATGTACGAGTCGGTGGGGGCGCCGGCGTTGTAGCGGCTACCGCGAAGCTCGCGCGGTGGCGTCTCACGATCGCGCGGGCTGATCGCTGAATTCGGCCGTTCTCGGTGGTCGAGCCTGTCGAGACTTCGCGAGCCGACCTCTGAACTCGGCCGTTCTCGGTGGTCGAGCTTGTCGAGACCAGGCGAGCCGACCTCCGAACTCGGCCGTCCTCCGAGCCTGTCGAGACCTCGCGAGCCGACCTCCGAACTCGGCCGTTCTCGGTGGTCGAGCCTGTCGAGACCTCGCGAGCCGACCTCTGAAACTCGGGTTGTGCGGCCCCGCCTCGTTGATCGAGGAGCGCGCGAGCTTGCGAGCACGTGTCTCGAGATCTCGCGAGCCGACCTCTGAATTCGGCCGTTCTCGGTGGTCGAGCCTGTCGAGACCTCGCGAGCCGACCTCTGAACTCGCGTTGCGCCCCGGTCTGGAAAAAGATTCCGAGAATGTTTCCCAGACCCATCGTTTCGGGGTCTTTTCGGCCCTCGAATGTCAGTGGTCACCGGTTGACTAAGGGTATGAACCTCAACGACGAGTTCTCCCAACCGCCCGACGACAAACCGCCCGATCCGGTTCCGCCGGATGCATCCCGGATGTCCCCGGCGGCCATGGCCGACCACCTCGGCTCCCTGATCGACTTGGTGCTGGATTCCGAACAGGCGCGTGCCGTGGCGGATGCCGACCGGGCCCGCCGCATCGACGCCGCCCGCCTCTTCTCCGAGCTGACCGTCAACACCAGTGCGTTGGTCGCCCCGGCCTATGTCGGCTTCGGCGGGGATGCCTACCAGCGGGACCTCGTCTCCCGGGTGCTGGTCAGTGAGCTGGCCGCCCTGCTCCGGTTGCCGGACCGCACCGTGCAAACGTTGATCGCCGAAAGCCAGGCGTTGGTGCATGACTTCCCGGACACCCTCGCCGCGCTCGGTGCCGGGCAGATCAGCTATCGGCACGCGCACGCTCTCCTCGACCAGGCCTGGTCGCTGCCGGCCGCGGCGCGGCCCGGGTTCGAGGCGGCGGTGCTGCCGAAGGCGGCGACGTTGACGGTGGCGCAGTTCGACCGTGTCGCCCGGCGCTGGCGGGAGAAACTGCACCCCGAGTCGATCGCGGTGCGGCACCAACGGTGTCTCGATGACCGGGAGCTGGTCTTCGAACCGGCGCCGGACGGGATGGCGTACCTGCACCTGTACCAGTCGGTGGAGAAGGTGCAGGCGGTCTTCGACCGGGCCACCGGCCTGGCGACGGCGCTGCAACGCGCCGATGAAGCCCGCACCCTCACCCAGCTGCGGGCCGACGCGATCACCGATGTACTCCTCGACGGGGTCACCCCGGGCGGGCTTGGCCAGGGTGTCCGCGGGAATGTCGCGGTGATGGTGTCGGTGATGACCCTGCTCGGCCACGACGACGACCCCGCCCACCTCGACGGGTATGGGCCGATCGACGCCGACACCGCCCGCAGGATCGCCGCCCACGCACCGAGTTTCACCCGGATGTTGACCGATCCGGAGACCGGCGTCATCCTCTCCGTCGGCCGCAGCCGGTACGCGGTGCCGGCAGACCTCCGCCGCTGGTTGCGGGTGCGCGACGAGACCTGCCGCGGGCCGGGCTGCAACCAGTCGGCCGCGAGCTGCGACATCGACCACGGCATCGAATGGCACGACGCCGGCCGCACCCGCCACGACAACCTCGCGCATCTCTGCAAGCGGATGCACAAACTGAAAACCGAGACCAACTGGACCCTGAACCACCGGCCCGGCGGCGTCATCGACTGGACCTCACCAACCAAACACACCTACACGACCGAACCGGCCCGCCTCATCCAGGTCACACCGCCACCGTTCTGACTCGGGCCCGACCAGACCGGATCGGATAACCCAGGCGGGCGCCGTTGCTGAGTCATCTGCTGACGCATCTCCCACTTCGAGTCATGCGCGGAGGCCAAACCGACGACTGCTCGTTGTTGCGCCGCCCGATTCGATCAGGTGGCTGCGACGCGACTTCTGCGCACCTCGGCCTGGCCAGGCCACCCGTTAGAGTGTTGCGGTGGGGGAGAACAGACGTATGAGACGGGCCGGGGGTCGCCGCCGTCGTTGGCCATGGATCACGCTCGGGGCACTGGCGCTCGTCGCGCTGCTGGCATTCGTCGGCATTGTCTTCGGCGGAGCCCAAGTGCTCCTCACCCCGCATCATGGGATGACCACCGCCGCCGGCACGGTGCTCGACCTCACGGAGACGCAGATCACGCTCAAGAAGACTGCGGTCACCGAGCGCGTCGGCACGTACGGGTTGCAGTGGGCCGCGGATTCCGACAGCGCCGCCACTGCAGGAACCGCGACGATCGGACCGGTCTTGTCGAGCACGACTGACACGGTCATCCGCCCGATTTCCAACATCCAGGGCACGTTGACGGTCGGTACAGCGGTGAAGCTCAATCCCAACATTTACACCGGTGACCCAGAGACCAGCCTGGGCATCCCGTTCAGCACCGCCCTGGTACAGGGTGAACTCGGGTCGATGCCGGCCTGGCAGGTCGAGGGAACCGGAAGCACCTGGGTGCTTTTCGTTCACGGAATCGACGGACTCCGGCAAAGTGCACTACGACCGCTACCCACTCTGGTGGCCGCGGGCCTGCCCACCCTGGCCATCAGCTATCGCAACGATACCGATGCCCCGGCCAGCCCGAACGGGCTCATCCACCTCGGTCAGACCGAGTGGCACGACCTCGACGCAGCCGCCGCCTATGCGCTCAGCCAGGGCGCGACCGAATTCATCCTCTACGGAGATTCAATGGGGGGCAGCATGGTGACCCAATTCATGCACCAGTCGCAGTACGCGCCGAAGGTCGTCGGCATGGTGTTGGATGCGCCGGTGCTCAACTGGAAAGGCGTGCTGCAGGGGCAGGCCGATCGTCTCCACGTCGGATTTCTCGGCGGAGCGCTCCAATCCGTCGTCTCCTGGCGGGGTGACATCGACCTCGGCATGCTCGACGAGCTGACTCAAACCGAGACCTTCGAGAATCTGCCCATCCTGCTGTTCCAAGGCCTCGCCGATCCACTCGTGCCGCATGCCGAAAGCGAGCAGTTCGCTGCCGCGCTGCCCTCAGCCACCTATGTGCCGGTGCCGGAGGCGGGCCATATCCAAAGCTGGAACGTCGATCCTGCAGCGTATGAGGCGCACCTCGCGGCCTTCCTTGCACCGTTTGCCTCGACATCCGGTGCTGGCGAGGGAGCCTCACTCAGGTAGTCGGACGAGTCCAGATCGCATCCGCGACAGTCAGAGGCAACTCAACCGTCCGACCATTCGCACTGACCAGGATGATTCCTGCTGCAGAACTCGTGCGCATCACAGTGAGCGTGGTGTCGAGTCGCAAACCCTTCTCGTCGAGGTAGCGCAAGACATCGGGGTGGCGGTCGGCCACCCGTGCAATGCTGCCGACATATCCGGCGGCGGCATCCGTCAGCCGGGTCGCCTCGACGGAGTGCACAACGCCATCGACCGTTGGGATCGGGTCGCCATGCGGATCCCGGGTGGGAAAGCCGAGTTGCTTCTCCATCGCGGCGAGCACCAGATCTGAAACGGAATGCTCCAGCTCGTCGGCCTCGGCATGCACCTGATCCCAGCCCAGGCCGAGTCGCTGCACGAGATACGTCTCGATGATCCGGTGGCGACGCACAACTTCACGAGCGACCGCGTCTCCGGCAAGAGTGAGTGTGACGGGTCCGTAGGCCTCGTACGCAACCCAGCCCTCGCGGGCGAGTTTCTTCAGATTCGCCGACACTGTCGAGGGGGTGACGCCGAGGCGGTCGGCCAACTCGGTGGTTTGCGGGGCGACATCCGCCCACTCGTACGCCTTCCAGATGAGGGTCACGTAGTCTTCGACGACCTTCGAAACCGGAGGAGGGGGCATGGCTCTCAGCCTAGTCATGCCGAAATCTTCTCGGTCGAAGGAGCGACATCGCGCTTCTTCATTCGGCCGAACGGAGCACGCAACGCCGGAAGGATGTGGCGACGGTTGATGAACAGCATCACGATGGCGACGAGCATCTGGATGGCGCTGAGAACGTAGCGTCCGGTGGTGTCAGTGACAAAGAACTGCAGCACAAAGACGCCAGCCAGAGCGAACGCTGCCGATCGATGGAATCGAAGTGCCACGATGATCGCGACCCCCATCATGGTCTGGCTGGCGGTGAGCACGAATTCCTCGATCTGACGGCCATCGAGAGGCAAGCTCGACCCGCCGCCACCCATCCAATGGGCCAGCGGGAGCGAACCGACGAGCAGCGACCACTGGTTGATCTTGGAGGCGATCAGCGTGCCGATGGCCGCGGCTCCCATGCCGCGCATCGCGAAAAGCACGGCGATGATGAACTCCGGAGCCTCAGACGCGAGTGGCGCGAGCCACTGCACGAGAAAGTACGAGTCGATTCCCAGCGCCGAACCGGATGCGACGAGGGACTCGGCAAACGGCTCGGCCGCCATCACAATCACGATCGCCGACACGGCAAACAGGGCGATCACAGTGATCCGCCGACGAGTCTGTGGCATCTCAGCGATGTGCGCGGCCATGCCGACGAACTCGTCGTGGCCGTCGTCGAGCGCGCGGCCGGCTCGCCAGAGGTAGAGCGCGAACACCACGATGAGGGCCAGGCCGAACCACGACGGGATCTGACCCATCAGCGGAATCGCGAACGCGACGACCGCCAGAATCGCCAAGAAGCCGATGTCGAGGCGGCTTGCACGAGGAAGCCGCAAGAACGTTGGTTTCGGTGTGCCCAGCCGGCGCGCCGATCTGCGTGCCACCGCGAGTGCGACGAGCACGACGAGCGGCCAGCCGAAGCCGAGCAAAAGCCGGTTGGAGCCGGTCATGTTCGCTGCCGCGAATTGCGCGTAGGCCGGGTCCGAACCTGATTTGAAGGCGTAGAAGAGGTCGACCGCATACTCGGGGAGCACCGCGATCAAGGCGAGCAGCGCGATGGCCAGGGCTCCGGAGATGTCTTTCTGGGCCGCCTCCGCGGCCCACGCGAGGAGGAAGGATGCTGCGACGACGGCGGCTCCGAACAACGCCAGATCGAGCACGGGATTGGGGGAGAGGCCCAGGATTCGCAGGGTCATGGCCGGAGCCGCAATGCCGAGGCAGAGCAGAATGCGGCGAAGTAGTTGTGGGGGCATGGGTGTCTCCAGGTCTCGAACGACCGGAGGGTACTCTGACGCTCCGGCCGACTATCGGGCCGAAGGTCTCGCTCACCTCGAAATCGAGGAGGCACGCCGGGCAGGTCGTCATGACCCGCCAGTATGTCGACGTACCGCGTCGCCCCGTGATCACGCGGCGGTGGGAGCTACTCCCCTTCAGATATCGATCATGGGGGAGGGCGATCGGGTGTGTCTACGGGCAGAAGATTGTGTGAGGCGTCACAACCTGAGAACGCGTGACTGAATCCCAACGAGTGATTCTCAACGAGCGATGTGCTTGTTCCAGGCCTCGACCAGCCGTATGATTCAACGAGCGATATTAGAACGCTCAGTTCGATTATCGAACAACTTGGGACCTTGGTCCACATCACCCACAGAGAAGTGAGGAAGCCGTGCAGTTCCACCACCACGGATACGTATCCACCGACCCGCGCGTCGAACCAGCAGCAGGGGTCGGCATCGATCGGCCCGATGAGCTTCCCGAGAACGTCGATGTGCTCATTGTAGGAACGGGCCCGGCCGGTATCGTCACCGCCGCCCAGCTGGCACAGTTCCCGAGCGTCACGACCCGGATCGTGGAGCGCCGTGGCGACCGACTCCCGATCGGCCAGGCCGACGGCATCCAGGCCCGCAGCGTCGAGACCTTCCAGGCATTCGGCTTCGCGAATCGAATCATCGACGAGGCCTACCAGATCACGGAGATGGCGTTCTGGAAGCCAGACCCCAGCGACCCCTCGAAGATCGCCCGCGCCGCCCGCGCGGTTGACGACCCGACGGGGATCAGCGAGTTTCCGCACTTGATCGTCAACCAGGCACGCGTGCTGGACTACTTCGCAGAATTCATGGCCAACTCGCCGGCCCGAATGAAGCCCGACTACGGGTTCGAGTTCAAGAGCCTTCAGGTCGCCGCCCCCGACGAAGACGCCGAGTACCCCGTCACCGTGACGCTCGTGCACACGACGGGGGAGCACGCGGGGCAGGAACGCATCGTTCATGCCAAGTACGTGGTCGGCGCCGACGGTGCCCACAGTGCTGTGCGTGAATCCATCGGCTGCACGATGGCCGGAGATCAGGCATTCCACGCTTGGGGCGTCATGGACACCCTCGCGGTCACCGACTTCCCGGACATCCGCACCAAGTGCGCGATCCAATCCGACACGGGCGGAAACATCCTGCTCATTCCGCGGGAGGGCGGCCAGCTGTTTCGTATGTACGTCGACCTGGGTGAGGTGGACCCGTCTGACAAGGGAGCAGTGCGCCAGACCACACTCGAGCAGATCATTGCGAAGGCCAACGCGATTCTGCACCCGTACACGCTCGACGTGAAAGATGTGCCCTGGCACAGTGTCTACGAGGTCGGGCACCGGCTCACCGACCGCTTCGACGACGTGGTTGTCGAGGAGATCGGCACGCGCACGCCGCGGGTCTTCATCACCGGTGACGCCTGCCACACGCACAGCGCCAAGGCCGGGCAAGGCATGAACGTGTCGATGCAGGACGGCTTCAACATCGGCTGGAAGCTCGGTTACGTACTCGACGGCCGCAGTCCCGAGAGCCTGCTGAGCACCTATTCGGCCGAGCGTCAGCCGGTCGCCAAGAGCCTCATCGACTTCGACAAGCAGTGGTCGACTCTGATGGCCACGAGGCCGGAGGATCTCGACGACCCGACCGAGCTCGAAGACTTCTACACACGCACCGCCGAGTTCCCGGCCGGGTTCATGACGCAGTACCCGCCGTCGATGCTGGTCGGCGAAGCGTCGTTCCAAGACCTCGCCACGGGCTTTCCGATCGGCAAGCGTTTCAAGTCGGCCCGCGCCGTGCGGGTGGGCGACGCGAACTACGTGCAGCTCGGGCACCACCACCGCGCCGATGGCCGGTGGCGCGTCTACGCGTTCGCGGATGCCGCGGCATCCGGTGAACCGTCGGCACTCGCCGACTGGGCCCACTGGCTGCAGACCGCGCCGGACTCTCCGCTGCTCGTGCACTCTCCGAAGGATCGCGACGTCGACAGCGTGTTCGACGTCAAGGTGATCTATCAGCAGCCGCACCCGGAGGTCGACATTAGTCGGGTTCCGCCGGTGTTCCTGCCGAAGACCGGCCCGTTCGGGCTGACCGACTACGAGAAGGTTTACGGCATCGACCCGGCGGAGGACATCTTCGAGGTTCGCGGGCTCGACCGTGGCGGCGTCGTCGTGGTGGTGCGCCCCGACCAGTACGTGGCTAACGTGCTGCCGCTGTCAGCGACCGACGAACTGGCGGCGTTCTTCAGAACGAACTTGCTCGCCCGGTAGCACCGGCGTGAAAGAAGGAGGGGGCGGTGAGCGATTCGCCGCTCCCTCGCGAAGTGGGGGTCAGGCGCCGTAGGCGCGTGCCACGCTCTGGGCGCCGAGTTTCAGTCGCTCGGCGATCTCGCTCTCGGAGTCCGGGAGGAAGACATGGATGACCGCGATTGAGGCGCGCGGTTGCCCGGGGAGCGTGAGCGGCACCGCCACCGACCGCAGCGACGGCACGACTTCGTCGTGGCTGGAGGCGTAGCCGCGAAGCCGGCTCTCGCTGAGTTCCTCCCGCAATTCTGCACTCAGATCGGCGGGCCAGGCGCTCCCGGGGAGCCCCATCAAGATCGCCTTGCCGGGGCCGCCCCGGCTGATCGGGTGCCGGTATCCCGGGCGGTACGACACCACGGCAACGGTCTGGCGCGGCACCGCGCTCACCAGCGTGACTGCTTCGCCGCTGTCGGCCAGCACCGCGAGCAAGCACGTCATGCCGAGCTCGTTGGCGATCTCGTTGAGCACGGGGAGTGCGGCCTGCTGCAGGCTCCGTGCGACGCCGGAATTGAGCGCCGCCAGCCCCACTCCGAGTGCGAGGTGGCCCGCGTCGTCACGCGTGACGAGGTCGTGGTCTTCGAGGGTGCGCAGCAGTCGGTAGGCGACGGAGCGATGCACATCCAGCGCAGCCGCCAGCTCGGCGATCGAGAGATTGCGGTCGGCGCTCGCCAGAATCTCCAGCAAGCGGATGCCGCGATCGAGCGTCTGGGATCCCGCCTGCGCGCTGCTCTGCTCTGCCATCCGTGCCTCTTTTCCACCGGCGCATCGACGACGATCGTCTCACTATCTGATCCGCTCGTTCGATAATAGGACACGGGCGTGCTCAGTGGGACTGGTTTGGCTCGTTCGTCCACGAGGCCAACCCCATTCGACGGAGATTTTGCGTGATTCGTGACCAATTCGCAGCCGTGCCCGGCGCGTCGAGAATTATCTCCGTCGAATGGGCGGGCCCGACCCGGTGATCGAGCCTGTCGACGCTTCTATGGGTCGTGTCAAGGGGCGTTCGCGTTGAGTTTCCTGAAGAGTGAGCGTGCGATGTAGCGCTTGAGGCAGCGCAGGATCTTCTCGGGGGTCTTGCCTTCTTGGGTGCGTTTGGCGA
>NZ_JBFTJN010000008.1:0-295836 GCF_056395445.1 Leifsonia sp. 10L418
CCCGACGGGATGGCCTGGTTGGGGATGGCCTGGTTGAACCTGTTCGGGCCGGCCGCCGACGTGCTGGCCGCGTTCACCCGGGTCGACGAGATCGCCCGGCGCCGGCAGCACCCGACCGACCCGCGCACGCTGGCCCAGCTGCGCGCCGATGTCGCGGTCGAACTGCTGCACGACGGGGAACTGTTCGAACCGGGCGAACTCAATGCCGAACTGCAGGCCCTGCTCGAGGAGGCCCGCGCCGACCGCGCCGGCACCGGGGCCGGCGGGACCGTCGGCAGTGCGGGTGGCCGGAAGCCCGTCCGGGCCACGCGGCGCCGGAGGCCGGGCCGCGGCATCCGCCCCACCGTGATCGTGACCGTGCCCGTGTTCACCCTGCTCGGTCTCAGCGAGGAACCGGCCACCCTTGACGGCTACGGCCCGATCGATGCCGACACCGCGCGGGAACTCTGCGCGCAGGCGCCGTCGTTCCTCCGGTTGATGGTGCACCCCGAGACCGGCGTGCCGCTCTCTCTCGGAACTGAGCACTACCGGGTGCCCACAGATTTGAAAATCTGGTTGCACACCCGCGACGGCACCTGCCGGGGCGTGAACTGCGGCCAACCCGCCGCGACCAGCGAGATCGACCACACCATCGCCCGCGCTTTCGGCGGACCGACAGACGCCATCAATCTCGCCCACCTCTGCACACCCTGCCACCGGCTCAAGCACGCCAGCACCTGGCATCCGGTCCAGCAAGGCGACGGCATCATCGCCTGGACCTCACCCACCGGCCGCGTCTACACCACCCGGCCCGCGCTCGATCTGCCCGGCACCAGCCTGCCTCAAGCCGGGTTGCCCGAAGATCGCCCGTCCAGCGCCAGTGGAAGTGACCTGCCCACAGAAGTAGATCGTGAGCCGGAGCCGCCGCCTTTTTGAATCCTCGCTCCGTGAATCGTGAGGAATTCAACCATTCACGCGCACCCCACGTCAGCGCACCGCACGTCAGCGCGCCACGAGTCCGCGCCGCAATCTCGGTCTGCAGCGACGGGCGCCGGCCGCGGCCGACAACTCGCCGTCATTCTTGCTCCCTTCCGTTCGACCGAGGCTGCGTAGAGTGTCAGCATGACTCAGCGACGCGCACTGTTCGGGTGGAAAGTCACCCGTCTCCTGTTTGCCAGCGGTGTGTTCGCGATCATGCTGGGAGCTCTGCGGCTCGTGCTTGAGCAATCTCCGGCCTACTTCTGGCTGATCCTGGCCGGGATCGCCTTGATGACACTCGCGACGCGAGGCCAATGGGACAGCCGGTCGAGCGGCCGCAATCGGTCCGTTCTGGGATTCCGTGCGCGCCCCGCTGATGACGACCGCCGCAGCGTTCCGCCGAAGAACTGATCCGGTCAATCCGCTCCAAGCGGCAGACGCCCGATTCCGTAAACTGTTCAGGTGGCTGAGACACTGAACACAGACGACATTCACGATGCCGAGTCGACGGGCGCCGAGTTGCACGCAGCCCAGAGCGAAGCGGTGCAGCTGACGACACGAATTCTCGAGCTGCGCGAGGCGTACTACGAGAAGAGTGCCGCCATCGCCTCTGATGAGGAATACGACACTCTCATGCACCGGCTCGAAGAACTCGAGCGACTCTTTCCCGAACTGCAGAGCCAGGACAGCCCGACTCAAACCGTCGGCGGCCGCGCCCAAGCCCTGTTCGACCCGGTCGAGCACGCCGAACGGATGCTGAGCCTGGACAACGTGTTCAGCATCGAAGAATTCGAATCCTGGGCGGCCAAGGTCGAGCGTGACGCCGGTCGTGCGGTGCACTATCTCTGCGAGCTCAAAATCGACGGCCTCGCGATCAACCTGCGCTATGAGAACGGCATCCTGGTCACCGCAGCGACGCGGGGCGACGGCGTCGTCGGTGAAGACGTCACCGAGAACATCGCACTCGTGCCGGGGATTCCGAAGCGATTGAGCGGCAGCGGGCATCCGCCCCTCGTCGAAGTACGCGGCGAGGTTTTCTTTCCCGTCGCATCATTTCGCGAGCTCAACGCCGAGCAGGCGGCGGCCGGTGAACGCGTGTTCGCCAATCCGCGCAACGCCGCAAGCGGGTCGCTGCGCCAGAAGGCTGAGAAGAAGAATCCAGATCAGCTGCGCATCATGCACGCTCGCCTCGGTCGACTGCGGATGCTCGTGCACGGCATCGGTGCCTGGGAGCGTCCGCCGGTCAGCGCGCAGTCCGAGGTCTACGAATTGCTCGCCACCTGGGGTTTGCCGATCAGCACGCACTACCGCGTGACGGAGGCGGCCACTGAAGCCGCAGAGTTCATCGCCTACTTCGGCGAGCACCGGGGGAGCGTCGAGCATGAGATCGACGGCATCGTCATCAAAATCGACGAACTCGCCCTGCACGCCGAACTCGGAGCGACTAACCGTGCGCCCCGCTGGGCCATCGCCTTCAAGTACCCGCCGGAGCAGGTGAACACGAAGCTTCTCGACATCGTCGTTGGCGTCGGCCGCACCGGCCGGGCCACGCCCTACGCGGTGATGGAGCCGGTACACGTGGCAGGCAGCGTCGTTCGGCAGGCCACCCTGCACAATCAGGATGTCGTCAAGGCGAAAGGTGTGCTGCTCGGCGACACGGTGGTACTGCGCAAGGCCGGCGACGTCATCCCCGAGATCCTCGGCCCGGTCGTTGAGCTGCGCGACGGCTCCGAGCGCGAGTTCGTGATGCCCGAGTTCTGCCCGGAATGCGGAACGGCGCTGCGTGCGATGAAAGAGGGCGACGTCGATCTGCGCTGCCCGAATGCAAAGAACTGCCCGGCCCAGGTGCGCGGGCGCGTCGAGCATGCCGGATCCCGGGGCGCACTCGATGTCGAGGCATTGGGCGAGGTCGCCGCTGCGGCGTTGACCCAGCCACTTGAGCCGGCCGAGCCTCCACTGCACACCGAGGCCGGTCTGTTCACCTTGCGCGTCGAAGACCTCTTCCCCGTCACGGTGGTTGTGCGGGATGCCGAGACCGGTTTGCCGAAGCTGGGCGAGAACGGTGAGCCGAAGACGGACACCCCGTTCCGCCGCAAACGCAAGAAGACCGGCAAGGATGCCGACCCGGCATTCGATCCGGATGCCGCCGAGTTCGCCGGAGACGAAGATTCCGTTCCGTCGAAGAACGCACTCGAGCTGCTCGCAAACCTCGAACTGGCCAAGACCAAGCCGCTCTGGCGCATCCTCGTCGCCCTGAGCATCCGCCATGTCGGGCCCGTCGCCGCCCGCGCCCTGGCCGGGCACTTCGGTTCGCTCGACGCGATTCGGGCTGCATCCCGGGAGGAACTGGCTGAAGTCGACGGGGTCGGCGGAATCATCGCCGATGCCGTGCTCGCCTGGTTCGACGTCGACTGGCACCAGGACATCGTTGCCGAATGGGCGAACGCCGGCGTTCAGTTCACCACGCCCGATCATCCGGGCCCCGGAGCTGCAGCGGCAGCCGGCGGTGTGCTGGCGGGTCTCACCGTGGTCGCCACTGGGTCGCTCGAGGGCTTCACCCGCGAAGGAGCCCAGGAAGCGATCATTGCGGCGGGCGGCAAGTCGGCATCGAGCGTGTCGAAGAACACCGACTTCGTCGCGGCCGGCCCCGGCGCAGGGTCCAAGTTGACCAAGGCTGAACAGCTCGGTATTCGCGTGCTCGATGCTGACGGCTTCAGGATTTTGCTGGCCAATGGACCGGCCGGATTGCCCTCGACAGACTAGTCCGTCTGTCCCCTTATATGCCCCCAGGAAGGGGGGCGATGGTGCCGGATTAGGGGTATATTCCCTCACTAGGCTGAGACCACTAGGTGTTGTGCCTGGGCTCGAGCCAATGGCGTGCTCGATGTGTACGAGGGGACGTACTCGAGTTTGCTGGTCAACTTGGCAGCTGTAGTTGCAGTCTCGCTGGCCTTCGGTGGAATGGTCGATGCGGACTCGGTCCCTCGCGTGCTCGAAATTAGGTCATCACCGTCGGTAGCCACCCAAACTCTCGCCCTGCATTCATCGGCGCGCGGTATGTCAGTCGGAGGTTCGCTGGCACTCCCCATCGTCTCTCCGATGCTTCCATCGCGTACCAATGTCGGCAGTGCCGCACTCGGGTCGACCACCGGCGCACGACTCCTGAATGACCTGACGCAACTCGGTGCCAACGGGATCTCCGCCTTCTTGACTGCCTACCCGTCGAAGGTTGACGCACTTCTCGCCTCCCCGCCGGCCGCGGCCGCCGTCAGCGGGTGGTGGCGAGACCTCGGAACCAGCGACCAGAAGGCGTGGATGTCTGCAGCGCCGCGGGTTGTCGGAAACCTGGACGGCATCCCGGTTCGTGATCGCAGCGCCGCCAACCTGCGGTATCTCACGGAGACCGACGCCGACATCCGCGAACAACTGACCAGCGACTTGCCGCCGGGCGAGCAGACCGGATTGACCCGAGAACTGTCAGTACTCGGCCAGGTGAAGCTGGCTGTCGAAGACGGGGCCGGGCACGCGTCCCGCTATCTGATGCAGCTCGATCCGACCGACGGAGGCCGGGCAGCGGTCGTCATCGGCAACCCCGACACAGCGGACTTCGTCACCTACTTGGTGCCGGGGATGAACTATGGCGTGCAGGAGCAGCTGGTCAACTGGTCAGACACGGCCGAAGCGCTCTACGCCGAGCAGAAACGGGTGCTGCGCGAACGTGCCGATCCGACGACGCCGGCCCAGAGTGTCGCCACCATCGCCTGGATCGGCTACGAGACTCCCGATCTCTTCACCGTCGGCGGTTTGGACCGCGCTGAGATCGGGGCCGACCAGCTGGAACATGCGATCAACGGTCTGCGCGACGTCCGCGGAGACAACCAGCCGTTCCTCAGCATCATCGGACACTCCTACGGTTCCGTCGTCTCGCTCGTCGCCCTGGCGCGCGGCTCACTCAGCGTCGATACCTTCACGATTGTGGGCTCGCCCGGCAGCGCGTCGCAATCGGCCGCCGACCTGAATGTGGCTGGGGGCGAAGTATTCGTGGGGGAGGCCGACTGGGATCCGGCGGTCAACAGCGGGTTCTTCGGCAGCGACCCCGGGGCTTCGTCCTACGGCGCCCACCGTCTGGGCGTGACGGGAAACCGAGATGCCGTGACCGGTAAATGGTTGAATGCCTCGTTCGGTCACAACGACTACTTCACGCCCGGAAGCGAGTCTCTGCACAACATGGCGCTCATCGGCACCGGCAATGCGAAACAGGTCACCGGCAGCTCCGAATAGAATTGACGGATTCACTCGACGAACCCGTACGGAGACACATGTCTGAAATCACGGCCGAGCAGGTGGCCCATCTGGCCAACCTCGCCCGGATCGACCTCAGTCCAGAAGAGATCGCGAATCTCACCGCTGACCTTGGCCAGATCGTCGACTCCGTCGCCAAGGTGACCGCCGTCGCCACGCCCGACGTTCCTGCGACCAGCCACCCGATGCCGCTGACCAACGTCTTCCGCGAAGATGTCGTCGTTCCGTCGTTGACCGTCGAGCAGGCGCTCTCCGGTGCTCCGGCGCGCGACGGCGACAAGTTCCGCGTGCCCGCAATCCTGGACGAGGAGTAACCATGACCGACCTGATCACCCTCTCCGCCGCAAACCTCAGCGATCTGCTCGCCGACCGTTCGGTCAGCGCCGTCGAGGTCACTCGCGCGCACCTCGACCAGATCGCCGCAGTCGACACCGATCTTCACGCGTTCCTGCATGTTTCCGCGGATGCCGCCCTCGCCTCGGCAGCGGATGTTGACGCCCGTCGCGCCGCCGGAGTCGCCCTCGGACACCTCGCCGGCGTTCCGATCGCCATCAAAGACGTGCTCGCGACTCGCGACATGCCGACGACCTCCGGATCGAAGATCCTCGAGGGCTGGATTCCGCCCTACGACGCGACTGTGGTCGCGCGTCTGCGCAAGGCCGACCTGATTCCGCTCGGCAAGACGAACATGGACGAGTTCGCGATGGGCTCGTCGACGGAGCACTCGGCATACGGCGTGACCCGCAACCCGTGGGGTCGTGACCGCATTCCCGGTGGTTCCGGCGGTGGCTCGGCCGCCGCAGTTGCCGCCTTCGAGGCGCCGCTCGCCCTCGGAAGCGACACCGGCGGATCGATTCGTCAGCCCGCGGCTGTCACCGGCTCCGTCGGCGTCAAGCCGACCTACGGCGGAGTCTCCCGCTATGGCGCGATCGCGCTGGCCTCCTCGCTCGACCAGGTCGGCCCGGTCTCCCGCACGGTGCTCGACTCTGCACTGCTTCACGATGTGATCGGTGGGCACGACCCGCTCGACTCCACCTCACTCACCGACTCCTGGCCGTCGATGACCGCTGCGGCTCGCGCCGGCCTCGTCGACGGTGCCCTCAAGGGCGTCAAGATCGGCGTGGTGAAAGAGCTGAACGGTGAGGGTTTCCAGGCCGGTGTGAAGCAGCGCTTCACCGAAACCCTGGCGTTGCTCGCCGCCGCCGGCGCCGAGATCATTGAGGTCAGTGCGCCGAACTTCGAATACGCCGTCGCAGCGTACTACCTGATCCTCCCGGCCGAGGCTTCGAGCAACCTGGCCCGTTTCGACTCCGTGCGTTTCGGCATCCGTGTCGACCCGGGCGAGGGACCGATGACGAGCGAGCGCGTGATGGCCGCCACCCGCGAGGCCGGCTTCGGCCCCGAGGTCAAGCGCCGCATCATCCTCGGCACCTACGCCCTGTCGGCCGGCTACTACGACGCCTACTACGGCAGTGCGCAGAAGGTGCGCACGCTGATTCAGCGTGACTTCGCCGCAGCGTTCAGCCAGGTGGACGTACTCGTCTCCCCGAGCGCCCCGACCACCGCGTTCAAGTTCGGTGAGAAGCGCGAAGACCCGATGGCCATGTACCTCAACGACGTGACCACCATCCCGGCCAACCTCGCCGGCATCCCCGGCATGAGCCTCCCGATCGGGCTCGCGCCCGAAGACGGTCTGCCGGTCGGCCTGCAGATCATGGCTCCGGCCCGCGAAGACGCCCGTCTCTACACGATCGGCGCGGCAATCGAACGGCTGCAGGAGTCGACCTGGGGCCACACCCTGCTCAGCCAGGCACCGGCGTTGTCCGGTACCACCCTGACCCACCCGGCATTTGCAACTGAAGGGGGAGCCCTCTGATGCGGAAGGCTGAACTGATGGACTTCGACAAGGCACTCGAGCTGTACGAGCCGGTGCTCGGCTTCGAGGTGCACGTCGAACTCAACACCAAGACCAAGATGTTCTGCGGCTGTGCCAACGAATTCGGCCAGGGTGCCAACACGAACACCTGCCCGACCTGCCTGGGCCTGCCCGGCGGCTTGCCGCAGGTGAACCAGAAGGCGATCGAGTCGAGCATTCGGTTGGGCCTCGCCCTGGGTTGCGAGATCGCGGAGACCTCGCGGTTCGCCCGCAAGAACTACTTCTACCCCGACACGGCGAAGAACTTCCAGACGTCACAGTACGACGAACCGATCGCCTTCGACGGTTCACTCACGATCGAGCTCGAAAGCGGTCGTCAGATCACGGTCGAGATCGAGCGTGCCCACATGGAAGACGACGCCGGAAAGCTCACCCACAAGGGCGGCTCAACCGGTCGCATCCAGGGCGCCGACTACTCGCTCGTCGACTACAACCGTGGCGGCGTGCCCCTCGTCGAGATCGTCACCCGCATGATCGAGGGCGGCGAAGCGGACTCACCCGAGATCGCCAAGACGTACGTCGCAGCCGTGCGCGAGATCGTCAAGGCGCTTGGCGTCTCGAACGCTCGCATGGAGGAGGGCAACGTGCGCTGTGACGCCAACGTTTCCCTGCGTCCGCGCGGCTCTGACAAGCTCGGCACGCGCACCGAGACGAAGAACGTCAACTCGCTGCGTTCGGTCGAGCGCGCGGTGCGCTACGAGATCCAGCGCCAGGCCGCTGTGCTCTTCGCCGGTGGGACCATCACGCAGGAGACACGCCACTGGCACGAGGACACCGGCATCACGAGCGCGGGCCGCCCCAAGTCTGACGCCGATGACTACCGCTACTTCCCTGAGCCCGACCTGCTCCCGATGGCGCCGTCCCGTGAATGGGTCGAAGAGCTGCGCGCCACTCTGCCCGAGCCGCCGGCTGCTCGCCGCAAGCGGCTGCAGGCGGACTGGGGATTTGCGAACCTGGAGTTCCAGGATGTTGTGAACTCGGAGCTGCTGGACGCCGTCGAGGCCACCGTCGCAGCCGGCGCCGGAGCACAGTCGGCCCGCAAGTGGTGGACGGGTGAAATCGCCCGCCTGGCTAACGCCGCCGGTGTCGCCTCCGACACGCTTGTCGATCCCTCGCAGGTTGCCGCGCTGATCGCACTCGTCGACGCAGGTACGTTGACCGATCGTCTGGCCCGCCAGGTGCTGGAAGGCGTCATCGCCGGTGAGGGAACCCCGGCCGAGGTCGTGGCCTCCCGTGGACTGGCCGTTGTCAGTGATGACGGCCCGCTGATCATTGCCATCGACGAGGCTCTCGCCTCGCAGCCTGATGTGATGGAGAAGATCCGCGATGGCAAGGTGCAGGCCGCCGGTGCCGTGATCGGCGCCGTGATGAAGGCGATGCGCGGCCAGGCCGACGCCGCCCGCGTGCGCGAGCTTGTTCTTGAGCGGGCCGGGAGCGCCGAGTAGCAATGTGGAGACGAAACGGCTCGACTGATTCGAGCGCGGCAACGCCCGCCGGCACCGGTTTCGGTGTCGGCGTGCAGGTTGTGGTGCACCTCGACCGCACCCGCTTTCCCGACTCGGAGATCAGCGACCCGATCGGCGTGATTGTGGCGCCCGGCGAAATGGCCGGAACGGCCTTCTTCGCTGCGGTGAGCACGCGGGAGCCGATCTGGGAGGTTCAATTCCACGAGCCGTTCTTCGCCCTGGACGGATCCGGGCCGCACGAATCGGTCAAGGTGCCGGAAAGCTTGCTGTCGATCGCGCCCGAGGCGTGACTGACGTGATGGCCGACCGTATTCCGAGTTCTGCTGAGATTCGCCGGTGGCGTCGCTATCTGGCCGATGAGCAGGCCGAGGCGGCGGTCTATCGCGACCTCGCCGGTCGGCGCACCGGCGAGGAGCGCGACATCCTGTTGGCTCTTGCCGAGGCAGAGGGCCGTCACGAGCAACACTGGCGAACCCTGCTCGGCGACAACGTCGGTGCGCCACGCAAGGGTGCTGTGCGCACCCGGTTTCTCGGCTTTCTGGCCCGTCGATTCGGGTCGGTCTTCGTCTTGGCTCTCGCGCAGCGCGCCGAGTCACGGTCGCCCTATGAAGCGGATGTCGACGCGACGGACGCCATGGCCGCCGATGAACGCATCCACGAAGAGGTTGTCAGAGGCTTAGCCGCCCGTGGGCGCAAACGTCTCTCCGGCACGTTCCGTGCTGCGGTGTTCGGCGTCAACGACGGACTGGTCAGCAACCTGGCCCTCGTGCTCGGCATCGGTGCGACCGGGGTTCCCGCCTCGACCGTGCTGTTCACGGGAATCGCCGGCCTGCTGGCCGGCGCACTCTCGATGGGTGCGGGGGAGTACGTCTCCGTGCGGTCTCAGCGCGAGCTGCTCGAGGCATCGTCACCGAACCCGGACACGCAGAGTGCGCTTCCGCATCTCGACTTGGCGGCGAATGAGTTGACCCTCGTCTACCGCGCGCGGGGCATGTCTCCTGAGGAGGCGGCTCAGCATGCGGAGGAAGTGTTGCGAAGCGTTGCGATGGCGACCGGTTCAATCGGTGTGACCGCTGGCGGGGCGCCTGCCACGGAGGTCGTCGACGAACACGAAGCGATCGGAACCGGGATGAGCGCCGCTCTGTCCAGTTTCTGCTTCTTCGCCTCCGGTGCATTGCTCCCGGTTCTGCCATACCTGTTCGGTATGCAGGGAATCGCAGCGATCATCGTGGCTGCAACTCTCGTCGGTATCGCCCTGCTCGGTACCGGTGCCGTCGTGGGACTGCTTTCGGGAGCACCGCCATTCAAGCGTGCGCTGCGCCAGCTGGCCATCGGTTTCGGTGCGGCTGGTGTGACCTACGTTCTCGGTTTGCTGTTCGGCGCTGAACTCGGCTAGTCACCCGGCCTGCTCGGACCACACCCGGTCGTCACGCCCGGTCAGGGCCAGCAGCCGAGACTGGAGCGGTGCGTCGTCGGGCAGCGGAACCGGCGGCGCATACAAGCCACTGGCCAGCAACGTGTCCTTTTGCGGTTCGAACACCGTCCACACTGCGGCGACGAGCTGCTCGTCAAGGGTTTCGTCGGCTGCGGTGGCTCGGGCCAGATCCCAGCTGTGGATGGTGACTTCTGACACCTGCTCACGCAGGTAGTCCTCGGCCGTCACCGTGTCATACGCGAGCTGAACCGAGGCATCCGGCGGCGTCGACTGCCACGCTTGGGTCGCAAGGGCGGAGTGTTTGTGCCATTCGGCGGCAAGATCTGCTCCGAGCGGAGCGAGTTCCCGACGTGCCTCACGCTGGTTCAGCCCGCGCAGCAGTGGTGGAATCCACTGTTGCTCGATGATGACGTGCCGCACCAGGTCGCGAACGCTCCACTCCGTGTCGGGAGTCGGCGCGCTCCAATCCGTGATCGCAGCAACGCGATCGGAGAACTCTCGATGTGCTTGCGTTTGTAGTGTCAACCAGTCACTCGACATGGGTGTTTCCTCCGCGCTCTTCTGCCACTCTCGATTAATCTTGCCTGCTCCAACGGTCATCGCGCGCTGGGCATTCCCCCTTTCGCGACTCTCCAGGAGTTCGGGTTAGGGTCGCAGTATGAGCAAACAAGATGGGCGAGGCAGACAGGTCTCTGCGCACTCCGTCGATGACAGCTCCGCCACAATGTTGCACATCGACCTGGATGCCTTCTTCGCGTCGGTCGAACTGCTCGATCATCCTGAATTGGTCAACAAACCCGTCGTCGTCGGACACCGCTCCGGACGCTCCGTGGTGACCGCCGCCAACTACGTTGCCCGCCGATACGGTGTGAACTCGGCCATGCCGATGTCGGTTGCCCTGCGCCGCTGTCCCGACGCCGTCGTTCTCGAACCGCATTTCGAGCGCTACAAAGCGCTCTCGCAGCAGGTGATGCAGATCTTCGGCGATGTGACCCCGCTCGTGGAAGTCCTCGGCATCGACGAAGCATTTCTCGACGTCGCCGGCGCCCGACGGTTGCACGGCAGCCCGGCCGAGATCGGTGCGCTGATTCGACGGCGTGTGCAGGCCGAAACCGGGTTGACCTGTTCGGTCGGGGCCGCATCCACCAAGTTCATTGCCAAACTCGCCTCCGGCCGGGCCAAGCCCGACGGCCTGCTGGTGATCCCCGCCGAAGAAACCCTTGATTTCTTGCATCCGCTGCCGGTGTCGGCGATGTGGGGAGTCGGCGCCAGCACCGAAGAGAGCCTGACCCGGCTTGGGTTGCGCACCATCGGTGACATCGCCAACACCCCGCTGTCAGTCTTGCAATCCTCGCTGGGGGTCGCGTCCGGACAGAAGCTGTTCGAATTGTCCTGGGCGCGCGACCCCCGCCAGATCTCGCTCGAACGCGAAGAGAAGAGCATCGGCCACGAGGTCACGTTCGAACACGACGTGACGGATGTCGACCGGTTGCGCAGCGAGATTCTGCGCCTGTCCGACGAGGTGGCGGCCCGGCTCCGCCGCGCGGGCTTGGTGGGTCGCACGGTCGTGTTGAAGCTTCGGTACACCGACTTCAGCACGGTGTCCCGGTCCCGCACGCTGGCGGAATCAACGAATGTCGGGCGGCGGATCTACGAGCAGGCGGTGGCGAGCTTCGACACCCTTGCGCGTTCCGGCATCCGTGTTCGCCTGATCGGTGTGCGCATCGAACAACTCAGTGACGGAGACGGCACCGGGATGGGCCTGTGGGACCCCGACGAAGACTGGCGAGAGGCCGAGCTGGCCGTCGACTCGTTGACTGCCCGGTTCGGCCGGGGCACTGTGCGACCTGCCTCACAGGTGAAATCTTCACGCCAGCCTGGGCCGAGGGAGTAGCCTGAACCGCATGACTAACCTCGTTGTGAAGCTTGCAGAGAACATCGGCACCATGGGTGTGAAGTCCGCCTACGGCGAGCCGGTCACCATCGACGGTGTCACGATTCTTCCGGTGGCCTTCGTGCAGTTCGGTTTCGGTGCCGGTATCGAGGGTGACGGCGACGCCGATGCTGAGGCCGAATCGGCCGGCAGCGGCGGAGGAGGCGGCGGCCTGTCGGTGCCTGTGGGTGCCTATGTCACCGAGAACGGTCGCGCGCGTTTCGAACCCAACCTGATCGCCCTGTTGGCCGTCGGCATCCCGTTTCTCTGGGTCGCCGGACACACGGTTTCCCGGGTGATCCGCGCCTTCAAGCGCTAGGAGTTCTTTCCCGGTCGACGCAGTCGAAGCAGTCGACGATTCTGCCACCGTTGACGCACCCAAAGCGGAATGTGCCACGTTCCGTGAACCGGGAGTCCCTGGTGCTGGCGACGCCGGCGACGAATGAACGACCGCATCAGCACCAGCATCAGCACGGCCAAAACCGGTAGTACGAGCAAGCTCATGCGGCACGCTCCATCGGAGCGGTGTCGTTGCGCGCGCCCATTCCGACTGACCTCATCTCAGCAATTCTAGGCGGCGGTATAGTGGGGAGTGAACACGGGAGTCCGGTGAGCCGGGCTGAGAGGAAGCTTCTCAAGCTTCGACCGTCGAACCTGATCTGGATCATGCCAGCGCAGGAAGGCTTCTCTAACCCGTGCCCTGTATTAATCTACGGAAAGGGCACGTACAGTGCACGCATCAACAACTCTTCACACCCCGTCGACGAATCGTAAGCCGCGCTCGTTGCGCTGGCGTGTCGTCGACATCGTCGTCGCCAGTGTCATCGGTGTGGCCAGCGGCCTCATCTTCGTCGTCTGGAATCAGGCATCCAACCCGCTCAGCGCAGTGCTCAGCCCGGCGCTACCCGGCCTGCAAGCCCTCCTCGGAGGCGGTTGGCTCTTCGCCGCAGTGCTCGGTGGACTCATCATTCGCAAGCCCGGCGCCGCGCTCTTCACCGAGCTGCTCGCCGCCGTCGTCTCCACCTTGGTCGGTGGAAACGAATGGGGTGTCCTGACCCTGGTCTCCGGCGTCGTGCAGGGCCTCGGTGCCGAACTCGTCTTCGCGTTGTTCCTCTACGCCAACTACCGCTTGTATGTCGCGATTCTGGCCGGTGCCGGTGCGGGCCTCGCCCTCGCCATCAACGACCTGCTGCTCTGGTACCCCGGGGCGAGCAGCGAGTTCAGTGTTGTCTACGTGATTTCTGCTGTTCTTTCCGGCGCGATTTTTGCCGGTTTGCTCTCCTGGCTGGCCATGCGTGGATTGGCCCGAACCGGGGCACTCAACCGGTTTGCCGCCGGGCGGCAGATAACGCGCGAGGTTTAGCGCGCAGCTCATGACATCACCATCGTCACAATCCTCGGTCGCGGGCGCGTCAGTCGACGCCCGCGGCTGGGGTTGGCGTCACGCCGGGCGCCGCGCCTTCGCCGTCTCGGGACTCGATCTGCGGATCGAGCCGGGCGAACGCGTCTTGCTGCTCGGCCCATCGGGTGCCGGCAAGTCAACGCTTCTGCACGCCCTCGCCGGCGTGCTCGGCGGCGACGAGGAAGGCGAACAGACGGGCGAGCTGCGTATCAATGGCAGCCAGCCCGACGCCGCGCGAGGTCAGGTCGGGCTGGTGCTTCAAGATCCTGACTCCCAGGTCATTTTGGCCCGGGTTGGCGACGACGTCGCGTTCGGCTGCGAGAACCTCGGCGTGCCCCGTGACGAGATTTGGCGCCGGGTGGCCGACGCCCTGCACATGGTCGGCCTCGATCTTCCGCTGAATCACCCGACGTCGCGCCTCTCCGGTGGGCAGAAGCAACGCCTGGCCCTGGCCGGTGTGCTGGCCATGCGGCCGAGCCTGGTGCTTCTGGACGAGCCGACGGCGAACCTCGATCCCGACGGTGTGCGCGAGGTGCGCGATTCCGTGGCCCGGGTGCTCGAGTCGACGGCGGCCACATTCGTCGTCATCGAACATCGAGTCGACGTCTGGCGGCATCTGGTCAACCGCGTGATCGTGCTGGATGCCGGCGGGGGAGTCGCTGCCGACGGTCACCCCGATGAGGTGCTCGCGACACAGGCCGAACGACTGGCTGCGGCCGGCGTGTGGGTTCCCGGCATGAAGCATGCCCTGCCGGTGCGGCAACGGAAGCCGAGCAGCAGCACGCTCGCGCCGCTGCTGACGGCTCAGAATCTCGCGGTCTCCCGCGTGAAGGGTGTCGAGGTGGCCAGCGCCATCGACCTCGAGGTGCAGCCGGGTGCGGCGCTGGCCTTGACCGGGCCGAATGGTGCCGGCAAATCAACGCTCGCGTTGACCCTGGCCGGGCTGCTGAAGCCGAGCTGCGGTTCCGTCGTGGCGAGTCCGGACCTCGCCCACGGGGCATCCGCGTCGCCGATCGAATGGAAGTCACGTCAACTGTTGACCCGGATCGGAACGGTGTTCCAAGACCCGGAACACCAGTTCGTGGCGGGGACAGTGCGCGCCGAGCTCTCGGTCGGACCGAAGGCGCTTGGCATTGCCGACGCCGAGATCGCGATACGGGTCGACCGTCTGCTCGGTCGACTGCGGCTCGATCACCTGGCCGAAGCGAACCCGTTCACGCTGTCCGGAGGCGAGAAGCGTCGCCTCTCGGTGGCGACGGTTCTGGCCAGCGCGCCCCGCGTTCTCGTGCTCGACGAGCCGACGTTCGGGCAGGACTTTCGTACCTGGCAGGAGATCGTCGTCTTACTCACCGAGTTGCTGGATGAGGGCACAGCGCTGGTCGCCGTATCCCACGACCCCGAATTCGTCGCTGCGCTTGCCGACGAACAGTTTCGTCTGGGCGCCCCGGTACCGGCGGAGGCCGACCGATGACCGCCATCGCGCCAACGGTCGAGTCACCGACGCTCCGGGCAATCGACCGAGTGAACCCGGTGGCCAAGCTCGCTGCCGCCCTGGTGCTCGCCGCAGTTCTCGTGCTCACCATCGACTGGGTGTCGGCGGCTGTCGCCCTCGTATGCGAGCTCGTGCTCTTTCTCTGGGTGGGTCTCTCAGCCCGAACGTTCTTTTCCCGTACCGCGCTCGTCTGGATCGCTGCTCCCGCCACCGGACTCACCACGCTGCTTTACGGCAAGGCCGCGGGAGCCGAGTACTGGTCGTTCGGTTTGATTCACATCACTGACGGCTCCATCGGTCTGGCGATCGCGACGACATTGCGGGTGCTGGCCATCGGTCTTCCCGCCGTGGTCTTGTTCATCACCGTCGACCCGACTGACCTCGCCGACGGCCTCGCGCAGGTCGTCAAACTTCCCGCCCGGTTCGTGCTGGGTGGTTTGGCCGGATTGCGTCTGGTCGGTCTCTTCATCGACGATTGGCGCGCTCTGGAGCTGGCGCGCCGAGCGCGAGGAATAGCCGACGGGCATCTGCTGCGCCGTCTCGCCGGTCAGGCGTTTGCTTTGCTGGTGCTGTCAATTCGTCGGGGCAGCAAACTCGCCACCGCCATGGAGGCACGCGGCTTCGGAGCCCCGAGCGTGCGCACCTGGGCCCGGCCCTCGCCATTCGGCTGGCGAGAATGGGCTCTGATCGCGCTCGGGTTCGGCATCGCGATGCTGGCAGCCGGGGTGTCGATTGCAACGGGAAGTTGGAACTTTGTCCTCGCCTGATTCACTGTTGCAGTCAGGGTCCGATGCGACAGGGTCCGATGCGCGGCTGGCGGAAACCACCTTCGCGGCCGAGGTGCTCACCTCCGCGGCGACCGCCCCGCCGACGGCGGTGGTGCTCATCGACGGGCCGAGCGGCGCCGGAAAGTCCACCCTTGCCGATCAGGTCCTGGCGGGGTGGCCCGGAGAACGCCGACCGACACTCGTGCGTCTCGACGACATCTATCCCGGCTGGGGTGGGCTGGATGCCGGAATCGAACACCTCGAGCGGCATGTGCTCGCGCCGCGGCGCGCGGGGCGCCCGGCCGCATGGCAACGCTTCGACTGGACCGTCGAGGCGCCGTTGGAATGGCACACCGTCGACCCTCACCTGCCGCTCATCGTTGAGGGGTGCGGAGCGTTGGCCAGAGCCCACACCGCGCTGTCCGACATCAGAGTGTGGCTCGACGCCGAAGACCAGAGCCGCAAACGTCGTGCCATCGCGCGCGATGGCGAGCGATTTCTTGCCCATTGGGACGAATGGCAGCAGGAATGGGAAACCTACTACGCACGAGAAGACCCTGCCCGCCAGGCGACGGTTCAGTTCTTCGCACCCAGCTGAGCAAAGAGAATTCGGCGTGACAGGCCCGTCTGACCCCACACAGGACTAAGTTGGTGCCATGACAGCACCAGATTCAGACAGCGTGGTCTACATCGCCGAGTTCCTCGACGGCCCCCTGGAGGGGCAGACCGATTCGCGCGTCCTCGTGCGGGGGGTCGCCGAGCCGCGCATCAGCATGGTGGCAGCGGTTGACGGGATGGAATCGCTCTTCTGGTACGACAAGGGCGACCAGAGGGATGTTCAGGGCCGACTGCACGTGCGCTACAGCTTCGATCCCGGCGACAGCGACCCGGTCGAATCGAATCACGAGCAGGACTAGGGCGTCGGTTCCGTAGCTCGGCTCACTGCGATTGAACTCATTGTGATTGAAGTCACTGCGATTGACGTCACTGCGATTGAATGAACGCGGTGATCACCGGAATCGGGTTGAGCAGACGCCAACCGGGTCCGGGATCGCGAAGGGTGCCGTCAAGAACCAGCGGCGCAGAGACGTCAGGACTACCGGCGCTCTGCGCCAGTTCGACGGTGCCGACCCGTTGGCCGGCGCGTGCCGTTGTCACGCGGTCGACTGTCGCCACTGCTTCGCCGCTCGCCGACTGCTGCCAGCCGAGTCGCGTCTTCGTTGTGCCGACCACGCCTGAAGCGGTCTCACCCCACGGCGTGTCGAATCGGGCGTAGACGTCGCCGGCACTCACCACCGGCTGCAGGGCGATACCGGTTCGAGCGCTCGTCATCAGGGCCGTGAGGTCGGCCGTGAGCGTGTCGTAGTCAGGCTCGCCGAGAAATGCTCCCGACAGGGTGAACTCGGTGTCGTCGCTGCCGACCGTTGCCGTGAAAAGCAGACAGACGCCGGCAGCATCCGTGTAGCTACGTGACAGGGTGTGCACGCCGTCGACCAGCACGGTTGCGGTCGTGTTGTCGATGCCGCTTCGGTCGGCGAGTGTCGATTCAGGATTCTGGAGAATCTCGGCGATTGTCGGGTCGGCAGCTGCGAGGCCGGCAAGCCGGGCGAGATCGGCGGCCGTGCCGGCGCTGGCTTCGTCGAGTCCGGTGGCGTCGACGACGACGGTGTCATCGAGTCCGTGGGCAGTGAGCCAGTCGGATGCGGCGGCGTGATACTTCTCGAGGGAGCCGAAGGCCCAGCGTGCGAGCGTATCGGCGTGATTGTTGCTGGAGGCCAACAGCACAGCCTGCAGAATCTCCCGCTCGGTCCAGACCTCGCCGGGATAGACCGAGACGGTGCGCGCGCCGGCGGCGGCATAGTCAAGATAGCCCTGGAAGTCAGCATCGGTTGCCGCGAACGAGTCACCGGGTTCTCCCGGTGCGAGCGGATGCGCGTCGAGCGTGACGAGTGCGGTGATCAATTTCGCGGCCGAGGCCATGGGGAGCGACGTCGCGGAGCCCGCGGTTGCGATCGGATCACCGGACGCCGCCGGCGACACTGCCACGATCGCGCTGGCGCCTGCGGCGGGGAGTGCCGGGGGAGAGACGTCAACCGGCGCCTGGGGAGGCGTGACGAGCGTGACAGACGCTGCCGGGAGCGGGCCGAGAAGTGTTGCCGGGCCATAGACGCCGGCGCCCAGAATGACCACGGTTCCGCCCAGAACTCCGAGGAAGCGTCCCACGCGAAAAGTGCCCATGACTCACGCTAACCGAGGAGAGGTCAACCCCAGCCGAGGTCGTGCAGCCTGTCGTCGTCGATCCCGTAGAAGTGAGCAATTTCGTGCACGAGAGTGATGTGAATCTGGTCACGCAGCTCGTCCAACGACTCGCAGAAGGCCAGGAGCGACTCGCGATAGAGAATGATTCGATCGGGCATCTCACCGAAGCCGTATTGACCACGTTCGGTGAGCGCAACGCCGTCGTACAGGCCGAGCACGTCGAGTGTTCCGTCTTCCGGGCGATCCTCGACCACGAAAACCACATTGTCGAGACCGTCGACCATGTCGTCGGGAAGAAGATCGAGTTCGTCGACGACGAGGCGTTCGAATTCGTCAGGCTCAAGCTGCAGCATCCGTTTAGCTTCTCACGATCGGTGCGACGCGCGAACCTGCTTGCATCGTGCTTGCGAAAAACAAAAATCGCTCCTGATTCTCATCAGAAGCGTTCTTTTTTGGAACTTCATTGTTTTTTTGGAACTTCATTGGGGTGAGTAACGGGGATTGAACCCGCGACCTCCTGGACCACAACCAGGCGCTCTGCCAACTGAGCTATACCCACCATGTGTTGTTCTCCACCTCTCGGTGAAGGCAACTCAAGAATACTATTACATCTTTGGAGTGAAGTTGTTCACTACCTCGGCTGAAATGGCCTTCGCCTCGTCAGTTGAGGGTCCGGGATCGCCCACGAACAGGGCTTTTCTGTAATATGCCAATTCTCGAATTGATTCAAGAATGTCTGCGAGAGCGCGGTGACCACCGTCTTTTGCAGGAGCCTGGAAGTACACGCGGGGGTACCAGCGACGCGCAAGTTCTTTGATCGACGACACGTCAACGTTGCGATAGTGCAGGTGATTGTCGAGGCGAGGCATGTAACGCGTCAAGAACGAACGGTCGGTGCCGATCGAGTTGCCGGCCAGGGGAGCCTTCTGTTCGGCCGGGATGAACTTGAGGAGGTACTCGAGCACCTGGTACTCGGCCTCTGCGGTGGTGACGCCGTTCGGAATCTCTTCGATCAGACCGGAGGTCGTGTGCATGTTGCGCACGAAGTCGCCCATCTGCTCCAACGCCGAGGGGTCGGGCTTGATGACGATGTTGATTCCCGGGTCGACCAGATTGAGGTCGTAATCCGTGATCACGACGGCGATCTCGACGAGCTCGTCTGTTTCAAGATTGAGGCCGGTCATTTCGCAATCGATCCATACCAACCGGTCACTGCTATTTGTCATGTCCCCGAGTCTAACGGGGGGTGCAGACAGTCCCGGCGGGCTCGGTGTCACAGTGAGCCGGCGCGCTTCGTAGACTTGAGGTAATGCGGGCAGTTGTTGCCCTCGTCATCGGCTAAGGAGCTGCGATGGACCTGATTCTCTTCTCGTCGTCATTCTGTGAGCCGTGCGCACAGACGCGTGCCGTGCTGGCCGAGGTGGAGCGGGTCGTCCCCCAGGCGACGGTCATCGAGTTCGACGTGGCCCGCGACAACGCCGAGGCCGAAGCGCACGGCATCCGTTCGACGCCAACAGTTCTCGTGCGTGACGCATCGGGTGCCGAAGTGTTTCGAGCGGTCGGGGCTCCCACTCTCGATCAGGTGCTTGTCGCGGCCGCAAAAGCGCTCTAGGAGACGGCAGCCAGTCCGCCGTGGATTCGCTGCAGACTGTGCTGGTAGCGCTCCTTGCGAATCTGCGCGTGCATCCACTGCTCGGCGACTCGCACCTCGTTGAGCGCGCGCACTGAGGCCATGAATTCGTTGAACTCGTGCAGTGTTCCGAAGGTGATCGTGGCCACGATGTCGAAGCGCCCGACCGTGCGCGCCATGAACTCCAGGCCCGGCTCGCCCTCAACGAGAGCAACCAGTCGGTCATAAGAGCCAACGGTGCTGAAACCGAAGCCGAAGACAAGCTCGCCTTCGAGGCTGATGCGGCGGCGCACCAATCCGATTTGCATGGCGCCGGTCTCGGTCAGACGGTTCAGGCGAGTTCGGCATCCGCTGATCGAGAGGCCCACCTGCTCGCTGAGTTCGGCATAGCCCATACGCCCGTCCTGCTGCAGGAGCTCCATCAGGTGCAGGTCTGCTTCATCGAGCCCGAGGTCGACGGTCTGCGGCTCTTCGCCGAGAAAGAAGCTCTTCAGCATTCGTTCATAGATCATCACGTGCACTTCAATCACGCCGGGTAGCGAGCGGATGCTGTGCACATCGGAGTGCAATTCGGCCATGCTCGCGGTGTGCAGCTCGGCGATCAGTTGATAGTTGCCGGCGATCTCGGAGACGAAGACCGGCGAGTTCAGCTCACAGATGCGCTCGGCAAGCTCACCCATATCGCCCTCGGCACGGAGCGTGAGGTGCGCCAGCACCGTGAGCCCGAGGATGCGGGGGTGGATGGCCGCGACAACGCGCACGTCGCCGGAGCTGAGGAGCGGGTTGAGGCGTTTGGCGATGTTTGTGCGATTGGTGCCCAGCTGTCGAGCGATGTCGCTAAACGACGCCCGACCGTCACGCCTCAAGTGCGCCAATGCCTGTTCGGTGAGTTCGTCCACGTGTGAACAGTACCGCACCTCCCGCCGCCATGCGCCAGGTTTACCTGCGAATCGTGATTCAACGGTTGAATCAACGTTGCGTAGCGCTTAATGCGTTGCGGTTTTGCACTTGATCGTTGGTTTTCGTGCAATGTTGTTTTGACAAGTCGGTTTGAAAAACACACAATGGTCGTTACCACCTCACAGCATCAACTTTTCACGGGGTGGATTCCTACGCATTCAATGGAGAAGCAATGAAGAAAACTATGATCGGCCTTGTCGCAGGTGTTTCAGCGGCATTGCTACTGAGCGGTTGCGCCGCAGGTGCGACGAACGACTCGAAGCCCGCGGAGAATTCCGGTGCAGAGTCGGCCGCGCCAACGGGGCTTGTCAACGAGGGATTCTTCACGGCCTGCATCGACCCCGAGTACCCGCCGCTGGAGTACTACGCAGATTCGACCGGTGGTGACATCATCGGCTTCGACGCCGATGGCATCCGTGCCGTTGCCACGCACTGGGGTGTCGAGCCCAAGTTCGAAGTCACCTCGTTTGACGGCCTCATGCCGGGGCTGCAGTCGGGAAAGTGTGACGCAATCTTCGGCGGTCTCTACATGAGCGAAGCGCGCTTGCAGATTGCCGATGCGTCGGCCGTGATGAATGCCGGCCCGGCCGTGCTCGCCGACCCGAAGCTGGCCGCGAAGCTGGAGAAGCCCGAAGACCTCTGCGGGCTCAAGGTCGTCACCCAGTCGGCCTCGAGCAACTCCGCCAGCGTCGCCGCGCTGAGCGAGAAGTGCGTCGCCGACGGCAAAGACGCCATCGCACACACCGACTACCCCAAAACCGCCGAGACCGTTCTTGCCGTGATCAATGGCAAGGCCGACGTTCTGGTCGAGACCAATGTCGCGGCGGCCTACATGGCCACGCAGAACAAGGGCAAGCTCCAGGTTGCCAGCAACGTGTTCCCCCCGGACACCACCTTCGGCGTGTTCACGAAGAAGGACAGCGAGCTCACTCCTGCTGTCGCAGCAGCACTCGACGCAGTTCGCGAGAACGGTGAGTTGGCCAAGGCGGCCGGCAGCTACAACCTCGACGTCTCCATTCTGGACGTTCCCTAACCAGTCCCTTGGGCGGGGTTGCCGGGCAGACCGGCGACCCCGCACCACCTAGGAGTCAATACCCATGCTTTTTGATCCTCAGATCTTCTTCGAGCAGCTCTTCAACCCCGCCTATCTCTGGGGCGCCCTCCTCTCGATCAGCGTCGCAGTGTGCTCGCTCGTCATCGCCACCGTGATCGGATTCTTCCTGGCCGTCGGCCGCACGTCGAAGAAGGTCTACGTGAGCGCACCTTCCGCGCTCTACGTCTGGTTCTTCCGGGCCCTTCCCGCGCTGCTCGTGCTGCTCATCATGTGGAACGCGCTTCCCCAACTGATCCCCGCGTTGCGCGCCGACTGGTACACGCCGTTCATCGCGGCATCCATCGGGCTCGGGCTGGTCGAAGCCGCGTTCATGGCCGAAATCATCCGTTCGGCGCTCAACAGCGTCGATGACGGCCAGGAGCTGGCCGCCCGCGCACTGGGCATGAAGCCCGCATCGGTGATGCTGAAGGTCGTGCTTCCGCAAGCCATCCGAACAGCGTTGCCTCCGACCGGAAACGAGTTCATCGGACTGATCAAGTACTCGTCACTCGCTTCGGTCATCTCCCTGCGCGAGCTGCTCACCACGGCTCAGATCGGCGTGAACATCACGTTCCGCTATGCCGAGTACTACACCGTCGCGATCATGTACTACCTGGTCATCGTGACAATCATCACCCTGATTCAGAACCGTGTTGAGAAGAAGTTCCTCTGGACCTCACGCGGTGTGAAGAAGACCATCCGACCGGTCACGATGAACACTCGGGCCATCGCCAGCCTGAAGATGACCAGCCTCGAAACGAAGGGTGCGAAGTCATGAGCACCATTACATTGGACACCGCGGTCCTCCCGACCCTCCAGGTCGCAGACCTCCACAAGGCCTACCACGGCAACGAGGTGCTGAAAGGCGTCGAATTCGCCGTCAACAAGGGCCAAGTGAAGGCCGTGCTGGGCCCGTCGGGTTCCGGAAAATCGACGATGCTGCGGCTGATGGCTCTGCTCGAGCCGGCCGACCGGGGCACTATCTCCCTCAACGGCACACGGATCGGAGCTTCAGAGCACAGCGGCAAGATCCTGCACCACGCCGAGGGCAAGCTCGCGGTTCAGCGCCGGGACATCGGGATGGTCTTTCAGAAGTTCAACCTGTTCCCGCACCTCACCGCGGTCGAGAACGTGATGATCGGTCTCACCAATGTGCAGCGGGTGCCGAAGGTCGAGGCCCGCGAACGGGCCTACGCGATGCTGACCAAAGTCGGCCTGGCCGATCGTGACGGCCACTTCCCGTCGGAGCTGTCCGGCGGTCAGCAGCAGCGTGTGGCGATCGCCCGCGCACTCATCTTGAACCCACAGGTGATGCTTTTCGACGAGCCGACATCCGCTCTTGACCCCGAGCTCGTCGGGGAGGTGCTCGAGGTGATGGAAGATCTTGCAGCAGCAGGCATGACGATGATCGTCGTCACGCACGAGGTGCGCTTTGCCCGCCGTGCCGCCGACGAAGTGACGCTCTTCGACGGTGGAGTCATTGTCGAGCAGGCCGCGCCGGAGGAGTTCTTCGAGAACCCGCAGCACGAACGCACCAAGAAGTTCCTCAGCCATGTCCACTAACCCGGGCATCCGCCCCCGAGCGGTCTACACCGATCTCGACGACACCGACTTTTCGGCCGGAATCGCCCTGCTCGACAGCCATGGTTTCGACGTCACCTACCTCGATTCGCGCGATCGGGAAGTGATTGTTGCGGGGGCAGAGGATGCCGTCGCCCTGTTGGTGGGGTACGCCGAGATCACCCGGGACATGATCGAACGGATGCCTAGCATCCGGGTCATCGCACTCATGTCGATGGGCTTCAACAACGTCGACGTCGAGGCTGCTGCGGAACACGGAATCTGGGTCACCAACATTCCCGGTGCAGCGACCGAAGAGGTGGCCACCCACGCGCTGGCGTTAGCCCTTCACGGTGCGCGCGGTCTGTCGTTCTACGGCCAGGCGACGCAGGGCGGCGGCTGGAACCTGCGTGACACGATTGTGCCGCAACGACTCAGCGAGACCACACTGGGCCTGGTGGGCTTGGGCAAGATCGGTTCGAAGCTGGCCGAGCTTGCTCGACCGCTCTTCGGCGAGATCGTCGGCTACGACCCGATGCTGCCCGACACGGCCGAAACTCGTGAGCGTTTGGCCGCGATCGGTGTGCGCAGGGCGCCGCTCGAGCACGTTCGCGCCGAGGCTCATGTGCTGTCACTCCACCTCCCGTTGCTCGAATCCACCGCGAATATGGTGGATGCCGAGTTTCTTTCCGCCATGCAGCAGGGCTCGTACCTCATCAATGTGAGTCGTGGGGGACTCGTCGACAGTGCGGCGCTGGCCGCCTCACTCGACGCAGAACACCTCTCGGGTGCCGGGCTCGACGTGCTCGACGTGGAACCGCCGCCCGCCGATCACCCGTTGGTCTCGCATCCGCGTGTGCTGCTGACGCCGCACATCGCGTACTGGTCGGGCCGCACGGATGCCGAGTATGTACGCCAGCAGGCCCGGAACGTGGTCTCGTGGGCCGAGACGGGTGCACCCGACAGTCCCGTGGTCATCGTGTCCGAGCCGAAATCCGCGGCGCCGCTCGTCAGCACGCTCGCTCGCCAGCTAGCCACCTAACTACCCGGGTGGGCCGATAGGCGCCCATCGACCATTTCCTTTCATTTCTTCGACCCGACGTTTGGAGTACTCCCATGCGGAAACTCGCCACATTCGAAACAGCTTTCACCGACTACTTTCCGCGGATTGTGACCTCCCGCGCCGTGCACACTCTCGACGCCGAGAACACCGTTGCCAATGCCTTTTTGATCTTCGCCGGTCAAATCGCGAGGGTGGGCACCCTTGACGAATGCCGAACTGCAGCAGCGGCGATCTCGCCGACGGCGCCGGTGATCACCGACTTCGGAGACCAGATCGTGGTCCCGGGATTCATCGACGCCCATGCCCACCCGCTCATGCTCGGTCAGATGATGAGCTGGGTCGATTGCGGCCCGGAGAAGGCATCGAGCATCCCCGAGATCGTGGCGCTGCTCACCGAGGCGGCCGCCCGCATTCCGAATGGCCTTCCGGTGCGCGGCTACGGCTACGAGCAACGCAACCTGGCCGAGAAGCGGCATCCGCTCCGCAGCGAGCTCGATCTCGTGGCGACCGATCGTGAGGTGTATCTGATGAATGCGTCGGGTCACGGCGGTGTCGTGAACACGTTCACCCTTGACGCCAGCGGAATCACCCGGGACACCCCCAACCCGAAGGGTGGCGAGTTCTTCCGCGACGCCGACGGTGAGTTGACCGGTGAGCTCTCGGATGCCGCCTGCAACATCCTGACCGGCGTGCAGGGGGTGAAAATCGGTCACCATGGCCCCAACTTTCACCTCGGTGATGCACCCGAAGAGCACGTGCGTCAGCTCAGCGTCGCGCAAGAGAATTTCTTGCAGGGCGGCGTCACGACGATCGGTGACGCGCAAGTGACCAAGCGCGAGTTCGACATGTACCTGCGCTTGGCGGAACAGAATCAGCTCAAAACGCGTATCTCGATGTATCTGCTCTCGCACCTGCTCGATGAGGCCATCGACACCGGACTCCACGGTGCGTTCGGAAACTCGCACCTCAGCTTCGCCGGCATCAAGTTCTACGCGGACGGCACACTCGGCGGCTGGACGGCATACTTTCCCGACGGATACGTGGGTGACCCGTGTCGCACCGGACAGCTCTATCACGAACCCGCCGAATACCAGGCGCTGATCAGCCGGGCTCACGCGGTGGGGCTGCAGACGGCGACACACGCCCAATCGCCCACCGCGATCGAGATGGTCATCAGCTCGCTGGAGGCGGCCCTCGCCGAGAATCCGTCGGCTGACGCCCGTCACCGCATCGAGCACTGCGGGCTGCCGACGCCCGAGCAGATCGCGCGCATGGCGGCGGCCGGCATCCACCCGGTCAACCAGCCGCAACACCACTTCAACTGGGGCGAGGGCGTCGAACAGGCCATCGGAACGCCCGGCGAGCGCTTCAACCCGCTCGGTGAGTTCGCTGCGGCCGGCGTGCACGTGACGATCAGTTCGGATGCGCCGGTCGCCGATCCGCGTCCGTTGGAGGCGATTCAGGCTGCCGTGAGTCGCGTCACCCGTCGTGGCAACCAATTGGGCGGTGATGACCTGGCCATTACCCGCGAACTCGCGCTTCGCGCCCACACCATCAACGCGGCGCACACCCTCGGCCGGGAGGCGGAGATCGGCAGTATTGAGGTGGGCAAGCGTGCCGACTTCGCTGTGCTGGAACGCGACCTCTTCGAGTGCGCCGTCGACGAAATTTCGACCATCGCGGTAGCGCAAACCTGGGTAGATGGCGTGTGCCACTACACCGCTAAGTAGAGACAAGGGATCCCGTGAACTACTCGGAAGAATCGGCAGAAACAGCCCTCGCCGCAGGGGTCGAACTCGACAACGCCGGGCTGGCCGTGATGACGGTGCTGCGCAACTACGGCGTCGACACGATCTTCGGCATCCCCGGAACTCACAACCTCGAGTTCTATCGTCCGCTGACCGCATTGGGCATTCATCCGGTCACCTCGCGGCACGAGCAGGGCGCCGGGTACGGCGCTGACGGCTGGGCGCAGCAGACCGGGCTTCCCGGTGTGGTGATCACCACGTCGGGGCCCGGCTTGTTGAACGCGCTGTCGGCAGCCGGCACCGCGTACTGCGAATCGCGACCGCTGATCATCCTCTCGCCCGGTGTGGCGGAGGGCGGTGAGTTCGCCGACAACGGTGCGCTGCACGAAACCAAAGATCCGACCGGTGCCGCCGGTGCAATTGTCGAGTGGAGTCGGCGCGTGCACAGCGCAACCGAGGCGGTGCAAGCTGTGCACGACGCATTCACCATGTTCCGCTATGGGCGCCCGCGCCCCGTGCACATCGAGGTTCCGCTGAACATCTTGGAGGGACAGAGCGACTGCCCACCGTCGATGCTCGCCGCGCACGAGATTCGGGCCGCGGCCGGCGCCGTGTACGCCGATCTGCAGCAGGCGATTGCCGCTCTCGACAGCGCAGAGCGGCCCGTGATTGTGGCCGGGGGTGGGTCGCTCCGAGCGGCTGCGCAGCTGACCGCACTCGCAGAACTCCTGGATGCGCCCGTCGTCACCACTCTCAACGGCAAAGCCGCCGTGCCGGAGAACCACCCGCTCTCGCTCGCCTCCGAAATTCGCCTTCCCTCGGTGCAGAAGGTCATCAATGACTCGGATGCCGTGCTCATCGTTGGTTCGAAGCTGGGCGAGGCGGAACTTTGGGGCGGCGTTGTTCAGCCGGCCGGGATTGTCATCCGCATCGACATTCTTGCCACCCAGGTGCAGAAGAACGTGTGCAGTGACATCGGACTCGTGGGGGACAGTAGTGCTGTTGTCGCTCAGCTGCTCGAAGGGTTGCGTGCTGGGCGAGTCGACGCTGATCGCGTTGGCGCTGCGGGGACTGACGACACGGAGAGCCTCGGGACCACATACTCCTCGGCACGCGCCAATGCTCTGGTCAGCGTGCGTGCCGAAGCCATCGCCGAGGCACGCGAGATTTCGCCCGCCCTCTTCGCGGTCGCGTCGGCCATCGCCGACGTGCTGCCGGCCGACGCCATCGTGGGCGGCGACTCGTCGCAGATCACCTATTTCGGCATGTCCAGTGTCGTGCGGCAGGATGCCCCGCACTCGTTTCTTTACACGCCGGCCTACGCGACGCTCGGTTACGGACTGCCGTCGTCGATCGGCGCGAAGGTGGCGAGTCCCGACCGTCCGGTCGTCTGCGTCATCGGCGATGGCGCGCTGATGTTCGCGGTCCAAGAGTTGGTGACCGCGGTCGAACAGCGGCTCGATCTCACCGTCGTGTGCGTCGACAATGGCGGCTACGCGGAGATCAATCAAAACGAGCGCGACCGGGGCATTGAACCGGTCGGCGTGGTGCTCACCCAACCCGACTGGGCGGCGCTGGCCGACGCCTTCGGCGGAACCGGGCATCGGGTAACCGACCCGAGCGAGCTCAGCAACACCGTCGCCCGAGCGATCGCCTCGACCGGCCTGAACCTGGTGCACGTGCCGCTCCACCTCTTTTCTGCGACCTCATGATGGAGAGAACATTGCTCAACACCCACACCCTCGACCACACACTCGATGCCGTCGCCAAAGGAACCGCCGCACGCTGGGTCGATGAGAATATGCCGCGACTCTCGGAATGGCACACCCACATCTGGGAACTCGCCGAGCCGGCCTGGCGTGAATTCCGCTCGGCCGAATGGTACGTGGAGCGGCTCACCGCCGAGGGGTTCACAGTCGAAGCAGGGTCGGCCGGTATGCCGACGGCGTTCAGCGCCGAATGGACGCACTGCACTGGTGGACCCACCCTGCTGACATATGCCGAGTACGACGCCGTTCCCGGAAACAACCAGTCGGCATCCGTCACCGAAGACAGTCGGGAGGGCATGAGCCGGTTTGCCCCTGGACACACCGACCCGCACTCGGCGCTCGGGATCTCCACCTTGGCCGGCCTGTTGGCGACCAAGCATGCGATGGAGCAGCACGATATCGCCGGAACCCTCAAGTACACGGGGGAGCCGGCCGAGAAGATGCACGGCTCGAAGGTGGTGCACGGGCTGCGCGGATACTACGACAACGTGGATGCCATCGTCAGCTTCCACCCCTTCTACATGCTGCCGCTCTGCAACACCGCGCGCTGGGACACCCAGTGCGGGGCCTACTACAGCAAGGTGTATACCTTCGTCTGCGATGAGCCGGAATCGTGGCAGCTGTCGGCCAACCCCAACTCGCCGATTCCCGCGTCGCACTCGGCGGCTCGCGCGCCGGGCGCCAACGTGGCGCTCATGTCGATGTACACGTCGTCGCGCATCATGCAGGATGCCATGCTGCCGAGCTTCGGCGGCTGGAGCCTGAGTGACGCCATCCTGCTCGACGGCCAAGCGACTGCCGACAATCTTCCCGCCCGGGTGGCGCGCATCCAGTACTCCTGGCGCACCCCCAACGTTGAGATGGCTGAGCACGTTCTGGCCGTTCTCGACCGCAACGCTGAGCATGCCGCGCAGATCGCGCACTGCGCGGTCGATGTCACCTGGGTGGCGCGTAGTCGGCCCGGCCGCACGAACCACGTCATGGCCACCGTGCTTTACGACAACCTGGCCGCCGTCGGCGCTCCGAGTTATGGGCCAGAGGCGATCGGCGTCGCGCAGGAGATTCAGCGAAACCTCAGTATCGAGGTGATGGAGAAGCCGTTTCTTGACGAGTGCGAGCAGCTCATCACGCCGCAGGACGCCGAGGAGGCGTTGCGCCAACATCTGGCTCCGTGGCAGCACAACTGGACGAGCGACGACTACGTCGAGATGACGCACTACGCGCCGACCGTGCGTTTCTACGTGTCACGTCCGGCGCTGAAGTCGCCCGCCGGTGCCGGCGCCTACCCCGGCTGGGTGATGAACGCCCTCGGTGGAATCCCCGCCACGATCGACCCAACGATCGACGTGGCCGGTAAGACGATCGCCGGCACCTTCATCGACCTGCTCACGAAGCCTGGGCTCGTTGCGGATGCACGTGCCGAGTTCGACGCGCGCGTCGCGGCCGACCCGATGCCGGCCCTGCTGGCGGCCGATTTCGAGCCGCCGATCGAATTGCCCTGGCCCGACTACCGCACCCGCAACGACGTGCGCAGTTGGGGGTAGCCGGACCGGCGTTGGCTGCTCGGGTCTACTCGCGCGTCGTCAGCGTGTAGTCGCCGTCGGCGCAGCCCGTCACGTTCCAACCGCCGGGAACCGCGACCGTTTCAACGTTCGTGATTCCCTCGGTGGCGACGACGGGCTGCGCCTCGCCGGGGATCCACACGGTCAGTCCGCAACTGCGCTTCGCCGTGCTGCCGGCGAGCGTCAGGTCCGCCTCGTGCCCGGCAAGCGAGGTGAGAACACCGGGCGCCGACTGCGGATATGCGCGACTCAGGATCCGGAGCAGGTCGGCTTTCGGGGGACCGTCGCCTCCGGTGGCGCAGTCTTGCATCATGAGGGCGTTTCCAACGGGCCCGATGCCGTTCTGCGGGTCGCCGCATGCCTGCTTCCACACCCAATAGGCGCTGCCCAGCCGGTGGGCATCCTCGGCGATGGCGTAGCGGTTCATGCGTGCGAGAACATCCGCATCCTCACCCCAATAGCCGTATTCGCCCGACCAGAGTGGGGCGCTGTACTCGTCGGCGACCCGCTGCGCGAGAGTGAACTGACGTTCCAGCGCCACGATCGGGGGAATCCCGAGGTCACGGTCCATGGTGATCGACTCGGCATACATATGCGGCGAGAAGGCGATGTTGCGATCGCTGGTGAACCCGGGCGTCGGGCCGGCGTCGAATCCGAGTCCTGACCAGAGGATGCTCGGCTCCACGAACACAATCTGCGGCGCGCCCGCAGCACGGATCTCCGTGATCGCCCGGTCGTAGAACCGTCCGAGTTGCACCGATGTCGTGACCGGGGCGGTTTCACCGAAACCGGGCTCGTTGAGCAAGTCGAATCCGGCAACCATCGGCTCGTCGCTGAACTGCGCGGCAAGCTTGCCCCAGGTCTCGGCGAGCGCGGTCTGGATGCCGTCGGTGTCGAAGTAGAAATGCTGGAACGCCCGGTTGCCGGCCGGCGAGATGTCGCGCCCGGTGAATTGGCAACGCGGCGCTCCGTCGGTGATCGTCGCCCACTCGGGGGCTCCGTCATATCCCCACATCGGGTCTGTCCCTGGCCGACAGGTGGTTCCCTCTTCCCACGGCCCGTTCCACCAACCGTCCTGGTGCATGTCGAGCACGGTGTAGATGCCGTGCTTTTTCGCCCAGTCGACCGCGTCGGTGATCTTGCCGAGGTATTCCGGGTCGAGTGTGCCCCGTTCCGGTTCGAGCGCCGACCACGAGAGGTTGAGTCGCGCGACGGTGAATCCTTGCGCTGCCATGTCAGCGAAATCCTGCTCCGTCAGCGGCCGGGTCGCCGGCACATCGGGGCGCGCCTGATAGAAGTCCACGAGCTGGTTCACGTTGACACCGCGCAGCAGCACCTGGTTACCGTTGCCGTCGGTGATGATCGATCCTTCGGCGCGCAGGATGCCCGCGGGTGGCGTAGATTCAGCGCCGGCGGCATCCGTCGACGCGGCAGAAGCGATTCCGGTTGACGGAATGCCAATGGCCGCGCCCAGCGCCAGGACGACGGCGGCCGCGGTGGCAAGCTGCCGGGTCCGGATCGAACGCTCCGCGAGGAGTCGGTCTGCGACAACGGCGCCCAGACCGACTATCCAGCCGGCGCAGGCACCGAAGGCGAGACCGTCGGCGACGGCGACGTAGGTGACCATCAGCGGCCAGATGTCGCCGGTGAAGCCGCCGTCGACGGTGAGCCCGATGAGCCCTTGCACCAGGCCCACGACACCACCGGCCACAACAGCCGCCAGCCATCCACCGAGCACTCCGGGAACACGTGAGCGCATCCAGCGCAGGCACAAGGCTGTGGCCCCGGCGATGAGAATCATGGCGATGACCATCGACACGATGCCGCGGTCGGGGCGGGCAACGGGGATGCCCGGCGCATAGGCCGCACCTGTCCACCACAGACCCGCGATCAATGGCGTGACCGCGGCGAAGAGACTGGCAGGTGCCCAAACCGATCCGGGCGTGAGCGACGTGCGTGTCGTCGGGCCGCCGAGCCAGCGGGTGAAGGCGGCGACAATAAGCGCGGCGGGTACGGCCTTCGCGGCCACGAATCCGGCTGCCCACCCCGCGGACGCGAGGTCCCAAGTCATGAAGAAGCAGGCGGCGCCCTGCGCGAGCAAGACGGCGAGCACGACGCCGGCCGTCAGCGTCCAAAAACGTTCGCCCGCTCGAACCGCGACCCACCAGGTGACGGCGAACAACACCGGCACGAACACAAGGTACGGGGCGAGCGGCCACATGCCCCGGTCGAAGCGCAGCTCTGCTCCCGACAAACCGACCAGGGCGAGTAGGCCCGTGGGATCAGCAATCGCCTGGATCAGCACCAGGATGGACATGCTGGCTAGTGCTACGGCAGGACGTCGAACCGATTTCATGACACTCCATCGTGACAATTGCGGGGGTGATGCTGCCCGCATAGCTTTGCCTGTCTTCCGCGGCAGGTCAAACCCGAGCGTCGTTCGATTTCCGACCGTGCCGCTCAAGTGGGTCAAGTGTCCCACTCGCTGAGTGAAAAGCGCAAGACGAAGTCGGCTGCGACTACTTTGGCACGAGACCATTTCCGTGGCTGTGGAGCAGCCGACGGAGTAGGCCGCGTCTCGAAACCACGCGGGCCGATCTCTGAACCTGGGTTGCGTCTGGGGATTGGCCGGCGGAGGTCTCGAGACGCGGGCTCGCTGCGCTCGCACGCTCCTCGACCACCGGCTACCCAATGTGCCCCCGGCAGGATTCGAACCTGCGACCAAGAGATGAGAAGCACCGCGAGAGCCATGCGGCTGTGCAGTGGGAATTTTGTGTGCCCCCGGCAGGATTCGAACCTGCGACCAAGAGATTAGAAGCACCGCGATGGCTTGTCTTATGTGTGTGCCCCCGGCAGGATTCGAACCTGCGACCAAGAGATTAGAAGGCTCCTGCTCTATCCCCTGAGCTACGGGGGCGACCAGTCGAGACTACTACGCCGCCAGGTGAAGGTTCGAATGCAGCGGCATGTCGAAACTCGCAGGGAGAGTGCTCACCTCGGGCGTCCATACCGATCGTTCCTGTCGCACCTCCGGTAGATTGTGAGCCATGCGAGATCTTCAGGCGCGAATCATCGCGGAACTGCACGTTTCACCCCAGATTGATCCGGCCGCCGAGGTACGCCGACGGGTCGGTTTTCTGAAGGACTACCTGTTGCGCACCGGCGCGTCAGGCTTTGTACTCGGCATCAGCGGAGGCCAGGATTCGAGCCTCGCCGGACGCCTGTGCCAGCTCGCCGTCGAAGAACTTGAGGCATCTGGTCGGCCGACCACATTCGTGGCGATTCGACTTCCCTTTGCGGTGCAGCACGACGAAGACGACGCCGTGCTCGCTCTGGATTTCATCCAGCCGAAGTCGACGATCACCTTCAACATTCAGCGTGCGGTTGAGGGGTTCGAAGCGGAATACGCCGACAGTGTCGCAGAGCCGATGACTGACTTCACCAAGGGAAACGTGAAGGCGCGGTCGCGGATGATCGCCCAATACGCGGTAGCCGGCCAGAACGGTCTTCTCGTGGTGGGAACCGACCATGCCGCCGAGGCTGTCACGGGCTTCTTCACCAAATACGGCGACGGCGGAACCGACGTACTTCCGCTGTCGGGCCTCACGAAACGCCAAGGACGGGCGCTGCTCGTCGAGCTTGGCGCTCCGGAGCGCCTCTACCTCAAGCTGCCGACCGCTGATCTGCTCGATGACAATCCCGGACAGACCGACGAAGCGAACCTCGGGCTTCGCTACGAAGACATCGACGATTACCTCGAAGGCCGACCGGTCGATGATGCTGTCGCAGAAGCCTTGGAGGCTCGGTTCCTGGCGACCGAACACAAGCGCCAGGTGCCGGCGTCGCTGTTCGACACGTGGTGGCGCTGAGCCCGAAGGCTCAGCGCGACAACCGAGTCCGAAGGCTACGCGGGGTTGACCGGCAACGGTTCAGACGGAGCCGATCGCACATCGAGCGCCTTCACGTCGTCCAGAAGCTGAAGCGCCTCGGTTGACGTGGTCGCAGGAGATGCGAATGGTCGCGACGCCGACGAAGACTCATCGGTCGAGAACTGGCTGTGGTGCTGCTTCGCAACCCACGCGTCTTGCTCGGCAACCAGCGCGCTCTCCGGGGTAACGCTTTGGGTACCCCACCGGGTGAGATCCGCCTGAAACACCTTGCGCGACTTGCCCGGCTTGTTCTGCCACTCGACGAGGCGGTCACGGAACTCGTGAACCGCCGGCTCAAGCTGGTAGCCGAAAGTTGCCGAGGTGCGCTTGAGCTCGGCGAGCTGATGCGCAGCCCAGTCCGCGGCGACCGCCGCGCCCTTGATCGGCAGAAGGCGCACCTGGATGTCTGCCTGGCCGACGGCCCGGTCAGCCAAGACCTGCTCCTGTGGAGTCAGGGAGTTCCACACCGACGCTTCGGTCGCTGCGTCGACGAGAGCGCCGATCGCTGCGACTTTCTGCTCGCGATCGCGCTGGGCGATCAAGCTTTTGAGCGTCGCTCGCGAGATCCAGGCCGAGAGAACCCCGGCAAGAATGATCGCAAGAACGAACAGCACTGTGCTGAAGAAAACGGGCTCAGTGCTGACATCGGTCAACCAGGCATAGAAACTATTCCACCAGTACATGTGCCGCACTTTACCGGTGCTCATACCTATTCGGGGGGAGCCCCTGCGGCGTGCCACATCCGCTGGTGTTCAGAACCGGATCAGCGAAAGCAGTCTGCGGCGTCATCGAGACGCCAGAACGTTCCCACCTCGATAGCGCGACTCGCAGCGGTGAGCCGGCGGGCGGTAAAGCTGTCACCGCGGGGGTCGCTGCGCCGCTCGATGTGGCCGAGAACGGATCCTGATCGATGCGTCACTCGCCAGAGACCCGCGCGAATGGGAACGAGGGTGATGGTGCTCGTGCGCGCCAGGGTGGGCGATGAAACCATGGTTACTCCGAACGTCAGCGGCCGAGTGTCGTGTGAATGTCACGCTAGGCGTGGCCACTGACATCCGGGTCGGCAGGTTCAGCGCAGCTTCGTCACCGTCACATCGCGGCGGGCCAGGTCAAGATCGATCGTCTTGCCGGCGCGGGCTGTTTGAGCCACCACGATGCCAGCGAGCACCAGCAGAACCCCCAGAAACTGCACGCCGTCGAGAGTTTCACCGAGCCACAGAAACGCGAATCCGAAGGCGAAAATGACTTCGGACGCCGAGACAATACCGGCCGCCGTAGCGGTCAACCGGGCAAGCGCCAGGTACGACAGCAGATAGGGAAGGAACGAGCCGACGACACCATTCCAGAGCACGACTCCCCAGAGGGGCACCGTGATGGAGTCGAGGTTTCCGCCTAATGCGGTCGGCGCGGCCAGCACTCCCGGGTCGATAAGCCACCAGCTGCTGAAAAGCAACCAGAACGCGCTGGCGAACAGCATCGACCAGAACGAGACGGCGAGGGGTGTTGCGGATGCGACCTGGCGTTCGCCCACCAGAAAATAGACGGCGAGGCAGAGGGCGGCGAGAAGTCCGGCCACGACGCCGAGTGCAGAAAGCGGGCTCGCCCAGACCTGCGCGACGACGGCCATTCCGACGAGCACCGCAGCGATCGCCACCCAGATGCGGGCCTTCACCCGCTCTTTGAAGATGAAACGCGCGGCAAGGGCAACCAGGAGCACACCGGAGTACTCGAGCATCAAGGCGATGCCGACCGGTAGAAGACTGATCGCGACGGCATAGAACCACTGAATGAGCGCGACGCCGGCAATTCCCAGAGTCGCAAGCGCGAGTAGTTGCCGTCGGTTGATCCGGAACGCGCTCCGATTGGTCAGGAGCAGCGCGACTCCCGCGAGGACGGCGATGATCGTCACGCGGGCAAAGGTGAGCTGCGCCGGACTGAGTCCGGCCTCAACGATGACCTTGGTGGTGCTTCCGTTGAGGCCGAACAGCAAAGAGGCTACGAGCGCAAAGACGTAGCCCAACCGCTAATCCAGTGAGGTGCCGTGCACAGCGTGAGGCTCGATGGCGGCAATCTCACCTTCGGTCAACGCCGGGGCGTCGAGCGCTGCGATGTTCTGCTCCAGCTGGCGAACGCTCGAAGCGCCGACGAGCACGCTCGTCACAGCGGGCTGGCGCAAGATCCAGGTGATCGCAAGCTGAGCGAGCGACTGGTTGCGGGATGCCGCGATCGCGTTCAACGCGTTGGCCCGTGCCAGGTAGCTTTCCGACAGGGCTGACTTGTCGAGGAAGTGGCTCGTCGCGATGCGTGAACCGGACGGAACGGCACCGTCGAGGTAGCGGTCGGTGAGCAAACCCTGCGCCAGCGGGGAGAAGACGATGCTTCCCATTCCCAGCTCGTCGATCGTGTTGAACAGACCGTCTTCGCTCTGGCGGTCGAACATCGAGTAACGAGGCTGGTGGATCAGCAGCGGCACCTTGTGCTCGGCCAGCGCGGCATAGGCAGCGCGGGTCTGGGCCGGGGAATAGTTCGAGATGCCGACGTAGAGGGCCTTACCCTGCTGCACCGCGGTCGCCAAGGCGCCCATAGTCTCTTCGATCGGCGTGTTCGGGTCGGGTCGGTGGGAGTAGAAGATGTCGACGTAGTCGAGTCCGAGCCGTCCGAGGCTAGCATCGAGCGACGAGAGCAGGGTCTTGCGGGATCCCCACTCGCCATACGGTCCCGGCCACATGTCGTAGCCGGCCTTGCTGGAGATGATCATCTCATCGCGGTACGGACGGAAGTCCTCGGCGAAGATCTTGCCGAAGTTCGTCTCGGCGGCGCCGGGAGGGGGTCCGTAGTTGTTGGCGAGGTCGAAGTGGGTCACGCCGAGGTCGAAGGCACGGCGCAGAATCGCCCGTTGGGTGTCGATCGGGCGTTCATGCCCGAAGTTATGCCACAGTCCGAGCGACAGAGCGGGCAGTTTCAGCCCGCTTCGCCCCGTGCGGCGGTAGTTCATTGTGGAATAGCGGTCATCATCGGCGGCAAAGGTCATGGCAACACTTTAGGACAGCGCATCCCCACCGTGTTGCAGCCGCTCTGCACACTGACCGCGGCGCCAGGTTGTTCACGGATCGCCGATCATTTCGATCTACCGGATGCGGTGATCGCACACTCGGAGATGCACGACCCGGGTGTGGCAAAACCTGGCACGAGTGGTCGCCTCGGGTCGTGTGTGCCGGGCCGTCGCCTGTCACCCACGCCATTCCGTGCCGGGAGAAGAAATGAGCGACACGATCACGTTGACAGGAATCGTCGGAACGACTCCGACACACATGGTCACAACCAGCGGACTTGCCATCACCTCGTTTCGGCTCGCCTCCGGGCAGCGCCGATTCGATCGCACCCAGAACGCGTGGGTGGATGCCGACACCAACTGGTACAGCGTCTCCACCTTTCGTCATCTCGCCCACAACGTGAAGAATTCGGTGCACAAGGGTGAGCACGTGATCGTGAGCGGCCGCATCCGAATTCGCCAGTGGGAGACTGACGTGCGCAAGGGCACGACCATTGAGGTTGAGGCCGAGAGTGTTGGCCACGATCTCACCTGGTGCACGACGAGTTTTCTGCGCAGCGCGCCGGGACGCAGCGCGACGGCGTCTCCGCACGACTCCGACGTGCTGGGCTCCTCCGCGACGTTCCCTCCGGCCGACACGGTCGAATGGCCGAAGGCCCTGGCAGATGACGAGCCGGACAACGAGCGGGACGATGAGCGGAGTGATGATGACGATGCTGATGAGGATGCTGAGCGGGAGGCTGTGGCCGGCGACGGCTTTCTGCCCGACGAACCGTCGAGCCTGATCACCGTGGTCTCGTAGACTCGGGGAGAGTCGACCGCCACGCGGTCAGGGAGGACCTCGGGTGTCAAGAAACACGCTCTCGAAACGGCGACAACTCGGTGCTGCGGGGGCCGGCGTACTCGCCGCATCGCTGCTCCTGATTGTGTCCGGCTGCAGCGCACTGCCGACGGAGTCAGCGCCGACCGCGAGGCATTCGGCGGCAGCGACCTCGACGCCCAAACCCACCGTGGCTCCCGTTTTCGACCCTGCTGGGGGCGCGAAAGCCAATTCACCCTTCTTCGATCACGTCGCACGCGGGGTGCTCGCGGCCAACCCCGAAGCCGGGGGAGCCGAATTCATCAACGCCCTGAGCGCCGGTGGTTTCGACAAGGCGCAGATGCAGGTCACTCCCGATCGCACCGCCGTCGATCTCGCGGCCGACTCGATTCAGTTCTCTGTGCGCATCGGTGAAGAATGCCTGATCGGTCAGACTGGGCCGGCCACGCAGGGCTATCACAGCATGGTTGCACCAATTCTCGCCACCGGGATGTGTCTCGTTGGCACCACCCGCCAAATAGACTGGTAGACACTATGGCCGAATTTATTTACTCGATGGTCCGAGCGCGTAAAGCGGTTGGCGACAAGCTCATTCTCGACGACGTCACGATGTCGTTCTTCCCCGGCGCCAAGATCGGCGTCGTCGGCCCGAACGGTGCCGGAAAATCAACCATTCTCAAGATCATGGCCGGGCTCGACACCCCGAGCAACGGTGAAGCCAAGCTCTCGCCCGGCTACACCGTCGGCATCCTGATGCAGGAGCCGGAGCTCGACGAGACCAAGACAGTTCTCGAAAACGTGCAGGAAGGCGTTGGCGAGATCAAGGCCAAGGTCGACCGGTTCAACGAGATCTCACTCGCGATGGCCGAGCCCGACGCCGATTTCGACTCGCTGTTGGCCGAAATGGGTGTGTTGCAGGAAGAGATCGATCACGCTGACGCGTGGGATCTCGACTCCCAGCTCGAGCAGGCGATGGATGCCCTGCGCACTCCGCCGGGAGACTCCCCGGTCGCCAACCTCTCAGGTGGTGAGAAGCGCCGCGTGGCGCTGACCAAACTGCTGCTGCAGAAGCCCGACCTCCTGCTCCTCGACGAGCCCACTAACCACCTGGACGCCGAAAGTGTGCTCTGGCTGGAGCAGCACCTCGCCAAGTACCCGGGCGCCGTGCTCGCCGTCACCCACGACCGGTACTTCCTCGACCACGTCGCGGAATGGATCGCCGAAGTCGACCGCGGTCACCTCTACCCCTATGAGGGCAACTACTCGACCTACCTGGAGAAGAAGCAGGAACGTCTGCAGGTTCAGGGCAAGAAAGACGCCAAGCTGTCCAAGCGCCTGGCCGAAGAGCTCGCGTGGGTGCGCTCCAACGCCAAGGGGCGTCAGGCCAAGTCGAAGGCTCGTCTCGCTCGTTACGAAGAGATGGTCACCGAGGCCGAGCGCACCAGGAAGCTCGACTTCGAAGAGATCGTGATCCCCGTCGGACCCCGCCTCGGCGCGCAGGTCATCGACGCGAAGAAGTTGCAGAAGGGGTTCGAGGGCCGTGTGCTCATCGACAACCTGAGCTTCACGCTTCCCCGCAACGGCATTGTCGGCGTCATCGGCCCGAACGGTGTGGGTAAGACCACCCTGTTCAAGACCATCGTCGGCCTCGAGCCGCTCGATGCCGGTGAGCTCAAGGTCGGTGAAACGGTCGAGATCTCCTACGTCGACCAGAGCCGCGGTGGCATCGATCCGAACAAGACACTGTGGGAGGTCGTCTCCGACGGCCAGGACTACATCCAGGTCGGCAAGACCGAAATTCCCTCGCGTGCCTACGTGTCGACGTTCGGCTTCAAGGGTCCGGACCAACAGAAGAAGGCCGGTGTGCTCTCCGGTGGTGAGCGCAACCGTTTGAACCTGGCGCTGACGCTCAAGCAGGGCGGAAACCTCCTCCTGCTCGACGAACCGACTAACGACCTTGACGTCGAAACCCTCGGCTCGCTCGAGAACGCTCTTCTTGAGTACCCGGGTTGTGCTGTCGTGATCACTCACGACCGGTGGTTCCTCGACCGCATCGCCACGCACATCCTCTCGTACGAGGGCACCGAAGAAGACCCGGCGAACTGGTACTGGTTCGAGGGCAACTTCGAGTCCTACGAAGAGAACAAGATCGAACGTCTCGGCCCGGATGCTGCGAAGCCTCACCGCTCCGCGTACCGCAAGCTGACGCGCGACTAGTCTGCAACGATGAAACTGCATGTGCCGATTCGGCTGCGTTGGTCTGACCTCGACGCCTACGGTCATGTGAACAACGCTGTGATGCTGCGCCTCCTCGAGGAGGCGCGCATCCAGGCATTTTGGGCAACCGATGAGCCCGACGGAACCGTTTCCGCGGGCGGCGCGAGCACTGCGGTGCTCGACGGCCGCCCCGGGGCGGCCACGCTAACTCTGATCGCCCGCCAGGAGATCGAGTACCTGGCGCCCGTGCCGTACCTGCGTCAGCCGATCGACATCCGACTGTGGGTGGGCACCCTCGGCGGGGCAAGCCTCGAGGTTTGCTATGAGGTCTGGGGCCCAGCGGGCGACCTGCCGGCCGTGCTCTATGCCAGGGCGAGCAGCACGATCGTGCTGGTCGATTCCGAGACGAGCCGTCCGCGCCGAATCACCGAAGTCGAACGGGAAGCCTGGACGCCGTATCTCGACGAGCCGATTGCGTTTACTCGACGTCCGTCACGCTGAACTCCGCTACCGTAGCGGCGTGTTGCTGAACGAGTTCTCCCAGATGGCTCGGCTTCCCGCCTCACCGATCATCACGGTTTGATAGGTGGCATAACCGCCGATCCCGACCGCGAGCACCGCGATCAGCACCGCGACAACACGCCGGCTGGGCGCGCGGGGCGCACGATCGGTGTCACGTCGAGCGAGTATGAAGTACCCGAGCCAGGATGCGATCGCGAGGATTCCGAGCGCCAACGTCCACGGCCAGAGGCCGCCGGCCAGGCTCGCGTGGGCATCGATCAACGGTGTCTCGGGCACCCGGTCCTTCAGCCACTGGCCGGCCTGAGCGGTGACCGGCACCACGGCGATCACCAGTGCGCCGAGAATCGCCATCACGATGCCGAGGCGCCTCCGGGCCGCAGGCCAGACCGCGAAGAGGATCAGACAGAGTGCGGTCACCGGGATCAGAATGACCACGACGTGGACGAGCAGCACGTGGAGCGGAAGACCACTCACCTCATAGATGTCCATGACGGTCATCCAGCACGAACCGAGTCACCGTCGAGTGTCACGGTGAGCTGAGGCAGCGGCGCAGGTGCCGGCCCCTCTAAGACTTCTCCCGTCGCCGCGTCGTATCGCGAACCGTGGCACGGGCAATCGAACTCGGTCTTGGCCGGGAGCACCACACAACCCTGATGCGTGCAGATCGCGCTGAAGGCGACGACGGTGCCGGCGACAGGCTGAGCCAGCAGGATCGGCGCACCGTCGAGCTCAGCAGAAATCGAACCGCCCACCGGGATGGCTGACAGTTTCGCGACCTCGACCGACGCGCCGGTCGAACCCGCGCTGCCGTCCGAGCCAGACGCATCTCCGGTGGGCTGTGGGGTGTTCGCCGGTCCGGTCTCCGGTGTGGTCGGCGTCGGTGCACAGGCGGCCAGCAGCGCTACAGATCCCACTCCGCCGGCGACGAGTGCGGTTCGGCGTGAGATGTCCGGAAGGTGCGTCATGGTGCTCCTCATCAAGTTCTGCGAGTAAATTGGCACTGCTTCTTATGACAACGGGGTGGATCGCTGTTTGGTTCAGTAAGAGTATCTGAACCGATCCCCGCGGCATCCCGTGTTAATTCTCGGAGGTGTGCAATGGTCGACGATCGGATCGAGCTGTTGCGTGCCATCCACGACGAGCACGCGCCAGCGCTCAGACGCTATGTCGTGAGGCTGACCCGGGACACCGCCTTCGCCGATGACGTCGTGCAGGAGACTCTGCTCCGCGCGTGGCGTCGCCCGCAGATACTCGACCAATCTGAGTCATCGGCACGCGCTTGGCTCTTCACCGTCGCCCGCAATCTGGTGATCGACGAGTGGCGTTCCGCGCGCGCAAATCATGAGATAACGACCGACACTCTTCCCGAACGGGCGAGCGCTGACAAGACCGACGCGGTGCTGGACGCCTGGTTGGTGGCGGATGCCCTGGCCGGGTTGTCCGACGATCATCGGGCGGTCGTCGTGTGTGCGTACTACCAGGGCCGCTCGGTGGCTGAGACGGCCGAAGCACTCGACATCCCTCCCGGAACCGTGAAATCAAGGCTGCACTACGCCTTGCGGGCGATGCGCCTGGCCCTGCAAGAACGCGGGGTGACAGCGCCATGACCCGAGAATTCGACCAATACACCGAATGGGATGCGTCCTATCTGCTGGGCGCACTCTCGCCAGAGGAGAGATGGGAGTACGAGCGGCATCTCGCCGACTGCCCGACATGCTCGCGGTCGTTGGCCGAACTGGCCGGAGTACCCGCGCTGTTGTCGCTGGTGCCCGCGGACCAGGTTTTGTCCGCGGAACAGGAGGGGCCCGCGGATCAGGTCGCGCCCGCGGATCAGGTTGTGACGGATGTCGCATCCGCCGCCGATCCGTCGAGCCCCGCGGGGTGGACGCGACTCCGGGACGCGGCACACGCGGAGCGTCGGCGAACCCGCCGAACCAGGCGGCTGGTCGCCGGCTMGATTCTTGCCGCTGCCGCGGTGCTGGTCAGCGTCGTGCTCGTGGTGCCCGGCCTCCGTGCCCCGACAGTTCAGCCAGAGGCCAATGCCGGGCCCGCTGTCACCCTGACCCAGGTGATGCCGAGCGCGCTGTCTGCTGAGGTGCGGTTGCACTCGGAACCCTGGGGAACCCGCATCGAGGCGACGTGCATCTACGCGAATTCGGGCTCGAATTCCGGCCCGGGTCGGAATTACGGCACGGGCGAGCAGACTTATGCCCTCTACGTGACAGATCGCGAAGGAGTGTCGAGTCGGGTTTCGCAGTGGGCGGCGTCGCCCGGGGCGACAGTTGAACCGGTGGGCACGACCAACGTGACACAAGGCGAGATCGCGAGTGTCGACATCCGTTCTGTGGCCACCGGTCAGGTTCTTCTGAGCACGCAGATCGGGCCGTGACGTATGCGTCGAATCTGGGGCATGTGTCGATTCAGGCCGGTGTCATTCGTATAGAGAGTGACGGGCCACAATGGCCCGGCGCTTCGACAAGGAGGAACACCTCATGCCTCAGTATCTGCTTGCGATGTATCAGCCGGATGGAGTGGTTCCACCGCCTGAGTTTCTGAACAAGGTCATGACCGAGCTCGACGCCCTCAACCAGGAGATCCGCGACGCGGGTGCCTGGGTTTTCACCGGAGGACTGCACCCCGCCGACACGGCCACCGTGCTCCATATGAAGGATGGCGAGCTCCTCACGACCGACGGCCCCTACCTTGAGGGAAAAGAGCACCTCGGTGGGTTCTGGATCATCGACGTGCCCGACCTCGATGCGGCCCTGGCCTGGGCCGATCGGGCAACCCGCGTGACGACGTTGCCGACGGAGGTTCGGCCGTTCCAGGATCTCGCAGAGAGGGGATAGATCATTCCAGCGCCGCCGGAGTCCTCATCTGCGGAGATCGAGCGCGCATTCCGCGCGCAGTACGGGCGGGCGGTGGCCGTGCTCATTCGTGACTTCGGGAGCATCGACATCGCCGAAGACGCGGTGCAGGATGCATTCGTCGCGGCGGTGCAGAAATGGCCGCTCAGCGGAGTGCCGCCGAGCCCGGCCGGCTGGATCATCACCACCGCGCGCAACCGCGCGATTGACCAACTGCGCCGTGAATCCTCCCGCACCGCTCGGTCGGTGGAGGCAGCATATCTCGAGGCGCGGGATCCGCTCACCGAGTCGCACACGGTCGAGGATGAGCGATTACGGCTGATCTTCACCTGCTGTCACCCCGCGTTGTCGAAAGGCGCCCAGGTGGCATTGACGCTGCGGCTGCTCGGCGGCCTGAGCACCGTTGAAATTGCACGCGCGTTTCTCGTCTCGGAGCAGACGATGGCGCAGCGACTGGTGAGGGCGAAAGCCAAAATTCGGGATGCCCGGATTCCGTATCGAGTTCCGACGGCAGCCGAGCTGCCGGCGCGCATCGCGTCGGCCCTGCTCGTCGTCTACCTGATCTTCAATGAGGGGTACACGGCGAGCAGCGGCGACAACCTGATCCGTGAGGAACTCTGCACCGAGGGCATCCGTCTTGGCCGGCTCCTCGTCGAACTCCTGCCCGGCGAACCCGAAGTCGACGGACTGCTTGCCCTGATGCTGCTCATCGATGCTCGTCGTGCGGCCCGCACGACGAGCACGGGAGACCTCGTGTTGCTGGCGAATCAGGATCGAAGTCGGTGGAATCGCGTTCTCATCGCCGAAGGGCAGCAGATCGTGAGGCGGTGCCTGCAGCAGGGGCGACCGGGTCCGTACCAAATTCAAGCGGCGATCAACGCGGTTCACTCCGATGCGTCCACTGCAGAGGAAACCGATTGGCGGCAGATCCTGCGGCTCTATGACCAATTGCAGGAGATCGCGCCGAGCCCGATCGTCGCCTTGAACCGGGCGGTTGCCGTCGCCGAGGTCAACGGGCCGGAGGTGGGACTTGAGTTGGTCGAGCAACTCGACCTGGGCGAGTTCTATCTCTTTCATGCGGTGCGCGCCGACCTGCTGCGGCGTCTCGGGCGCACGGACGACGCGGTGCTCTCCTACGACGCGGCAATCGCTCGCTCCGGAAATGCCGGGGAGCGTCATTTTCTGACGCGTCGACGAGAGTCGTTGGGCAGCCGCGCGACCGAGCAGAACTGAACCTGCGAACGGACCCGCTACTCCTGGTTGCTCGGAACCCGCATCATTGCTTCTTGCGCAACGCTGGCCAGCAGCACGCCGTCCCGGCTGTAGATCGTGCCGGTCGAGAGGCCGCGGCCGCCCTGCGCTGTGGGGGAGTCTTGGGTGAACAGCACCCATTCATCGGCGCGGCCGAAACGGTGCCACCACATCGCATGGTCGAGACTTGCGGCCTTGAGGCCACGCGTGGCCCAGGCCACGCCGTGCCGGCGCAGCACCGGCTCCATGATCGAATAATCGCTGGCGTAGGCCAGTGCGGCGCGGTGAATGTTGGGGTCGTCGGGAAGCGCCTCAAAGGTCTTCATCCACACGGCCTGACGCGAGGTGTGCTCGCCCTCCACCTTGAGGTAGATCGGCGACGGGATGTGACGGATGTCGAACGGGCGTTCGTTGGCCCAGTACCGGGCGATCGAATGGTCGACCAGGTTCAGCGTGGCGGCCGCGGTCGGGAGCGATTCGGGGTCTGGCAGGTCGGAAGGCATCTCGATCTGGTGTTCGAGACCTTCGTCGTCATCCTGGAACGAGGCGATCGCCGAAAGGATCGGCAGCCCGTTCTGATAGGCCTGGGTGCGACGAGTGGAGAACGAGCGGCCATCGTGGATCCGGTCCACCGAGAACGTGATCGGGTGGTTGACGTCACCGGGTCGCAGAAAGTAGCCGTGCATCGAATGCACGTGGCGGTCGTCGGCGACGGTGCGCATCGCGGCGATCAGCGACTGCGCCAGAACCTGTCCGCCGAAAACACGACCATGGGGCATCCACTGTGACGGGCCGGTGAAGATGTCTTCGTTGGTGCGCGCACCCGTGTCGGTGAGATCCAGGGCGGCCAGGAGACCATCTACCGGCTTGTTCATACTGCCTCCTCAGGCTCGCGGCGGGATTGCGTCGTCAACCGCTCGCCACCTTGGTAGTTTAGGAGGAGATGAGCCAATCATTCTCCCTCACAGACTCCCAGTCCCTCGGCGACCTTCAGGTCTACCTCGCGCGCGCAAGCCGGGTCGAGGATGGCTCCGTGCGCCTGATTTCGGCGGCCGGTGTTCTCGCCGTCTACACCGCGATCCTCTATCCGCGCGGTCTGCTCGATTCGAGCCCGACGGTGCTGGCGCTTCGCACCTTCGCACTGAGTGAACCGGTGGAGCTCGATGTCGTTGTTCCGATCCGCTCCCTGCTCGACCGGGTCGCTCGTCTGCACACCGCCGCGACGACGCGCGGTGACGACGCAGACACCCCGGTGAAGATCGCGGTTCCGCTCCAGGTGAGCACGGTGACGTGGGCCGGAATCTCGCCGCCCAAGGGCGGTTGGCAGGCACAGGGACAGACGGATGCAGCGCTGCTGGAATCGGCGGCACGCGTGGGCATCGACGAGGTCGCCTCGGTGATCCCGACCGGAACCGGCGAGCAGATCGTGCAGCGCGTGCGTTCCGAAGTCTGGGGCCGCCCGATCGATGGCCTCGAACACGTTCCGGCCGGAGCAGGCTTCGCCGCGTTCAGCCTGGGCTTCCTGAACGCCGACGAGCCGGTTCAGCTGTTCGAAACCGGCCCGTGGACGCGTCTGACGACGAGCCGTGGGCACATTCTCGTGCGTCGCAAGGCGTGGACGCTCAAGGGCTAACCACTCACGGGCTGGTCAGCCCGGCACCGACGCCGTCGCCAGTAATGCCGCCCAGACATCCGCCCGGGCATGGAACGTGCTGAGGTCACGGCCGAGCAGCGTCTCGGCGAGTTCGACTCGGCTGCGCACGGTGTGACGGTGCACGCCCAGCACCCGGGCCGCCGCATCGAAGGCGCCATTGTGCTCCAGCCAGACGCGCACGGTGTGCAACAGCTCTGAGCCGTTCAGTTCGTCGTGACTGATCAGCGGCAGCAACGTCGCTCGTCCCACTTCACGCGCGTCGGTGCGGGCCAGAAAGGCGAGCACGCCCTGACGCGAAATGTCGTCGAACTCGACGACGCCTGCGTCGCCTTCCTGCGACCGTTCGTGGGCCTGTTCCGCCTGCGCCAGTGCGCGGGGGAGATCGCGGTACTCCGACTCATCCGAGAGCCCGGCGTGAAGGTCAAAGGTGCGACAGAGGTCGTCGACCAGGGTGCGACCGCTGCGGCCGAGAATGAGCACCACGCGATCGTTCTGAGCGGCGAAAAACATGCGATCGGGCTGCTCCTCGACGCGCAGCTCGAGAAACTCGATGATCGCGTCGAGTCGCCCCGCCGGAGCGTCGGTGACGACGAGTTGCACCGGCGCGGAGGGGAGTGGCCCCCACATCTCGGTGGAGATGGTCTCGGCGAGTTCCCGGTTTCCGCCGAGAAGCGCGTGAAGGAGGCCGGCCCGCAGGTGCCCGCGAGCACCGGCGAGCGCATGGTTCTGTTCGAGGGCGAGGCCGGCGAGCGCGATGACCGAGGTGACGACATCCTGGCTCGCCGCATCGAGCTCGCGCACCCCGCCGAGCGCGAGCACCCCGCGCAGCTGATCGCGCCGCCCCAGCGTCTGCAGGGTGAGGGTCTCACCGCCAACGAGAACGGTGGTGCTGGCACGCTGGCCGCGACGGAGCAGGCGGCCGGCCTCGCGTTGCACGGTGTCGAATGACGTGCCGGCCAGGGTGGAGCCGGCGAAGGCGTCTCGCGGAAAGACCCGGTCCAGACTGCCACTGGCATCGAACAGCGCCACCCAGTGGTCGAGTTGATGCGACAGCTCACTGAGCGTGGCGCTCAAGCCGTCGGGCCGCAGCGCGGCGAGCGAGATTGCTCGCTGCGCACTGAGTGCCCAGGTGTGACGCGCATACCGCTCCTCGGCGACCATGTCGGCCGCCGCGCGCACCACAGCGATGAACGGGGTGCGGTACGGCACCTCGACCAGGGGGAGACCGTGCCGGGTGCAGGCGTCGATCAGGCCGTCCGGCGTGCCGTCACGGATGACTTCGGTTCCGAACCCGAGAGCGGCGATGCCCCGGTCGCGCAGGCGCGCCACGTAACCGTCGTACAGCTCGTCGCCGTGCGCTGCGGTAGTGAACTGGGTGCCCGTGGTCAACAGAACCTGGCCGGGTGAGAGAAAAGGCGTGGGGTCGGCGAGGTCTGAACTGTGCACCCACTCGACGGTCTGGTCGAGCGCCGATGCGGGCAGCACCGCGTCGGGAGTCAGCAGCCGCAGCCCCAGATCCGGCTGACTGAAGAGGTGGCGAACGGTGGGTAGCACGGGGATCCCTCCAGTGGATTCCACGCTTGTACAGCGTGGCGAATTGCGACAGCACCACTATACGTTGCGGCAGCACGCCGAGGAGGTGGCGCTCCCTACCATTGCAGGATCGGCATCGTTGCCTTCCGGATGACGGTGCGCATTGCTTTGAGAACTGGAGTAGCCATGACCCTCGTCGATTCCCCCCGCCTCGATACCTCCGTGGAGGTTCCGCTCGGCGGGCCGTCACTGCCACAGGAACGTCGCCTGGTCACCGCCATCCCCGGCCCGAAGTCGATCGAGCGCATGAAGCGCAAGGTCGCAGCCGTGGCCTCCGGTGTGGGAACCACGATCCCCGTCTTCACCGTTGCCGCCGGTGGCGGAGTGCTCGTCGACGTCGACGGCAACTCCCTGATCGACCTCGGCTCCGGCATCGCGGTGACGAGCGTCGGAAACAGCAACGAGCGCGTCGTGGCCGCCGTCACCGCCCAGCTCAACCAGTTCACTCACACCTGCTTCACCATCGCGCCGTACGACTCCTACGTTGACGTGGCCGAGGCGCTCAACCGCCTGACTCCGGGTGACCACGACAAGCGCAGCGCACTGTTCAACTCGGGTGCCGAGGCCGTCGAGAACGCGGTCAAGATCGCGCGCCACTACACCGGCAAGCAGGCCGTCGTCGTCTTCGACCACGCCTACCACGGTCGCACCAACCTCACGATGGCCCTCACGGCCAAGAGCATGCCGTACAAGAGCGGCTTCGGCCCGTTCGCTCCCGAGGTCTACCGCGCACCGATGTCCTACCCGTTCCACGATGGCCTCGACGGCGTCACCGCCGCGAAGAAGGCGATCTCGATGATCGAGAAGCAGATCGGCGCCGCCAACCTCGCTGCCGTGATGATCGAACCGATTCAGGGCGAGGGTGGATTCATCGTTCCCGCCGAAGGCTTCCTGCCGACCCTGGTCGCCTGGGCCACCGCGAACAACGTCGTCTTCATCGCCGACGAGGTGCAGACCGGCTTCGCCCGCACCGGCGACATGTTCGCCAGCAACCACGAGGGCATCGTTCCCGACGTGATCGTCACGGCCAAGGGCATCGCCGGCGGCCTGCCGCTGTCTGCCGTCACCGGCCGCGCCGAGATCATGGACTCCGCTCACGCCGGCGGCCTCGGCGGCACCTACGGCGGAAACCCGCTGGCCTGTGTCGCAGCTCTCGCCACGATCGAAAGCTACGAGCAGGACAACCTGGTGGAGCGCGCCCGGGAGATCGGCGCCATCCTGACCGGTCGTCTGAACGCCCTGCGCGTCAACGACCCGCGCATCGGTGATGTGCGGGGGCGCGGTGCGCTGATCGCCATCGAACTGATCGACCCGGCAACCGGTGAGCCGGATGCCGCGCTCACCAACCGCATCGCCGCCGAGTCGCACAAGCAGGGCGTCATCGTGCTCACCTGCGGAACCTACGGCAACGTGATCCGCTTCCTTCCGCCGCTATCGATCACCGACGAGCTCTTGATCGAGGGCCTCGGCGTTGTCGCCGACGCGCTGGCCTCAGCATGAGCCTGATTCTGCCCGGCCTCGAGATCGCGCCGGAAGCCACGCCCCTCGACGACGCCCGGGTTCAGCTCGCCGACGCGGTGTCGGTACTCGGCTACGACGAAGGCATCTACCAGCTGCTCTCCACCCCGCGCCGCGAAATGACCGTTTCGGTTCCGTTGCGCATGGATGACGGTTCCAGCCGCCTGTACATCGGTCACCGCGTGCAGCACAACTTCTCCCGCGGCCCCGCCAAGGGCGGACTGCGTTACAGCCCGGGGGTGAACCTCGACGAGGTGCGCGCCCTGGCCATGTGGATGACCTGGAAGTGCGCCCTGCTCGACGTGCCCTACGGTGGTGCCAAGGGCGGGATCAACATTGACCCGCGCCAGCACTCCAAGGCCGAACTCGAGCGTGTGACGCGTCGCTACACCAGCGAGATCCTTCCGATCATCGGCCCGGAGCGCGACATCCCGGCCCCCGACATCGGAACCGATGAGCAGACCATGGCCTGGATCATGGACACCTACTCGGTGAACAAGGGCTACACGGTTCCCGGTATCGTCACCGGCAAGCCGATCAGCCTCGGCGGTTCGCACGGTCGTGCCAGCGCCACCTCGCGCGGCGTCACGCACATCGCGCTGGCCGCCCTCGCCCACCGCGGCATCCGTGCCGAGGGTGCGTCGGCAGCCGTGCAGGGCTTCGGCAAGGTTGGTCACGACGCGTCGCTGTTCCTGGCTGAGGCCGGTGTGCGCGTCGTCGGCATCAGCGACCAGTACGGCGCCATTTACAACCAGCGCGGTCTCGACGTTCCCGCGCTCAGCGCGTTTGTGCGTGACACCGGTTCGGTTGTCGGGTTCCCCGGCTCCGAGGTCATTGACGGAACCGCCCTGCTCGAGTTGGACGTGGACCTCCTCGTGCCCGCCGCCGTCGAAGGCGTGCTTCACGAGGGCAACGCCTCCCGGGTGCGGGCCAAGGTCATCGTCGAAGGTGCAAACGGCCCGACCTCCCCGGTCGCCGACCGCATCTTCGAAGCGAACGGTATCCTGGTGGTCCCCGATATCCTCGCCAACGCCGGCGGCGTCATTGTTTCCTACTTCGAGTGGGTACAGGCAAACCAGGCTTATTGGTGGAACGCCGAAGAAGTCGAAGACAAGCTTGCCCAGCGGATGCTTGCAGCCTGGCGTCAGGTCGTCGACTACGCGGCCAAGCGTGAGTTGACGCTGCGTGCCGCCGCCACCATCCTCGCCGTCGAACGCGTCGCCGAGGCCCACCTCATTCGCGGACTCTACCCGTGAGCAAAGGAGTAACACCCGTGTCAGAGAAAGAAATCGCCCTTCTCGCCAAGGTGCCGACCGGTCTGTTCATCGGTGGCGAGTGGCGTCAGAGCAGCTCGGGCAAGACACTGGCGGTGTCCGACCCGGCGACCGGTCTCGAATTGCTCAGCATCGCCGACGCGTCGGTCGAAGACGGCGCCGCGGCGCTGGACGCGGCTGTCGCCGCCCAGGATTCCTGGGCAGCGACCCCTCCTCGCCAGCGTGGTGAGCTGTTGCGCCGCGCGTTCGATCTGCTGCAGGAGCGCAAAGAGGAGTTCGCGCTGCTGATGACGATCGAGATGGGCAAGCCGTACGCGGAAGCCCTCGGCGAGGTCGGCTACGGCGGAGAGTTCCTGCGTTGGTTCAGTGAAGAGGCGGTGCGCATCAGCGGCCGCTACGGATTGAACCCAGAAGGCACCGGCCACATGATCGTGACGCAGCGCCCGGTCGGGCCCTGCTTCCTGATCACGCCGTGGAACTTCCCGCTCGCCATGGCCACGCGCAAGATCGCACCGGCGCTGGCCGCCGGTTGCACCGTCGTCATCAAGCCGGCCGAGCTCACCCCGCTCACCACGCTCTACTTCGTCAAGCTGCTCGAAGAAGTCGGCCTGCCCGCCGGAGTCGTCAACGTCATCACGACGTCGACTTCCTCTGCGGTGTCCGCACCGATCATCGCCGACCCGCGCCTCCGCAAACTGAGCTTCACCGGTTCCACCCCGGTCGGCCAGCGTCTGCTCACCCAGGCCGCGCAGGGCGTGTTGCGTACGAGCATGGAACTCGGCGGCAACGCCCCGTTCGTCGTGTTCGAAGACGCAAACCTCGACAAGGCAGTGGAAGGCGCCATGCTGGCGAAGTTCCGCAACGTGGGCCAGGCCTGCACCGCGGCCAACCGGTTCATCGTGCACGAGTCGATCGCCGCCGAGTTCGGGCGTCGTCTCACGGAGCGTGTTGCCGCGATGAAGATCGGTCGTGGCACCGAAGACGGTGTCACGATCGGCCCGCTCGTCAACGAGGCCGCGGTCGAATCGACTGATGCCCTGGTTCAGGATGCCCTCGGTAAGGGAGCAACGCTCCTGATCGGCGGCGCCCGCCCCGACGGCGCCGGTTCGTTCTACCAGCCGACCGTGCTCACCGACGTGGCCGCAGACAGCCGCCTGCTGAAAGAGGAGATCTTCGGACCCCTCGTCGGCATCACCACGTTCGGCGACGAAGACGAAGCAGTGCGCCTGGCCAACTCCACCGAGTACGGCCTGATCGGCTACGTCTTCACGACCGACCTGGCTCGCGGTCAGCGGATGATCGACAAGCTCGACACCGGAATGATGGGCCTGAACACCGGCCTGGTTTCGAACGCGGCAGCACCGTTCGGCGGTGTCAAGCAGTCGGGCCTCGGCCGTGAAGGCGGTCTCGAGGGAATCCACGAGTACCTCTCGACCAAGTACACGCTGAGCCCGCTTTCCTAGTACCCGCAGTCAGGCTGTCCGGCATTCGGGCAGCCTGGCTGTTTTTTATTCTTTGATTCTTTTCTCATCACCACCATTTCACCGAAGCACCACAGGAGTACACCATGACCACGATTGACCGTGACGTCATCATCATCGGCGCCGGGGCATCCGGCCTCACCGCCGCCACCGAGCTGAAGAAGGCCGGCCTCACGGTCGCCGTGCTGGAGGCTCGTGACCGCGTCGGCGGTCGTCTCTGGACCGACGAAATCGACGGCGCCATGCTGGAGATCGGCGGCCAGTGGGTTTCTCCCGACCAGGACGCGCTCAAGGAGACGCTGGCCGAACTGGGCCTCGAGACCTACGACCGCTACCGCGAGGGCGAGAACATCTACATCAACGGAACCGGTGAACTCAGCCGCTTCGAAGGTGACATCTTCCCGGTCCCGGCGAAGACCGAGCACGAGATCGTCTCGCTGATCGAGAAGCTCGACGTGCTCGTGTCCGAGATCGACCCCGACCGCCCCTGGGCCCACCCGCGCGCGAAGGAACTCGACGAGATCTCCTTCAGCCGCTGGCTCGAGACTCAGACCGACGATGCTGAAGCAATCGAGAACATCGGCATGTTCATTGCCGGTGCGATGCTCACCAAGCCGGCTCATGCCTTCTCGGCGCTCCAGGCACTGCTCATGGCCGCCAGCGCCGGCAGCTTCAGCAACTTGGTCGACGCCGACTTCATCCTCGACGCTCGTGTCGTCGGTGGCCTCCAGCAGGTTCCGATCCTGCTCGCCGAGCGCCTCGGCGACGACGTGCACCTCGGCCAGCCGGTGCGCACGGTGCGCTGGAGCGACGCCGGTGTCACCGCTGTGACCGACGGCCTGACCGTCAACGCGCGCCGCGTGATCATCGCTGTTCCGCCCGTGCTGATCAGCCGCATCTCATTCGAGCCGTCGCTCCCGCGTCGTCAGCAGCAGCTGCACCAGCACCTGTCGATGGGCTTCGTGATCAAGGTTCACGCTGTCTACGAGACGCCGTTCTGGCGTGAAGACGGTCTCTCCGGCACCGCGTTCAGCCCCTACGAGCTGGTGCACGAGGCTTACGACAACACGAACTTCGAAGACCCGCGCGGAACCCTCGTCGGCTTCGTGTCCGATGAGGATGCCGACGGCGTCTTCACCCTGTCGGCCGAGGAGCGGAAGACGCGCATCCTCACCTCGCTCTCGCACTACTACGGCGACAAGGCGCTCAGCCCGGTTGTGTACTACGAAAGCGACTGGGGCAGCGAAGAGTGGACCCGCGGCGCTTACGCGGCGAGCTTCGACATGGGCGGCCTCGCCCGCTACGGCGCTGACCTGCGCACGCCGGTCGGCCCGATCTCCTTCTCCTGCAGCGACATGGCCGGCAAGGGCTACCAGCACGTCGACGGCGCCATTCGCGTCGGCCGTGAGACCGCCGCAGCCATCATCACCGAGCTGCAGGCGTAGACCCGATGCGGATTCTGGTCGGGTACACCGCTAACGATGCCGGGGCCGATGCGCTTGCGCTCGGGGTGCGCCTGGCCAGATCCGGCGGCGCCTCCCTCGACGTCGTCATCGTCTTGCACAGTGAGGAACGGGCAACCCTCGTCCCCACCGATCCGGGCTACGAACTGTATGTGGCCGAGACGGCCGAGCAGTGGCTGCGCGATGCTGCGGCATCCGTTCCGGCGGATGTCGCAGCTCACACGCACGTGGTCTACGCCGAGTCGTTCGCGCAAGGACTCCTTGACGCCGCGCGCGACGATCAGGCCGACATGATCGTCGTCGGAGCCGCCCGCAACGGGCTTCTGGGCCGATTCACAGTGGGGAGCGTCGCGAGCGCACTGCTCCACGCCTCGCACGTGCCCGTCGCATTGGCCCCCGAAGGCACACGCGACCTCGCCGCCGGCCAGGGCGTGAGCCGGGTGACCTGCGCCATCGGCACGAAGATCGGTTCCGAAGTGCTGATGAACACGGCAATCACGGTCGCCCGCACCACGGATGCCCCCCTCCGGCTCGTCTCGCTCGTCGCGGTCGATCTGCCCGGCGGTCTCGACGACCCCCTCGTCTCCCGGCACGGCGCACTGCATGCGCAGGAAGTGCTCGACTACGCCAGCGAGCACCTGCCAGACGGGGTCGAGGTCAGTGCCGGCGTCGCATCCGGTGACAGTATTGAAGAGGCCGTGCGCACCCTGGACTGGGACCCGGCCGAGATCGTGCTGGTCGGATCGAGCCGTCTGGCCAAGCCGAACCATCTTTTCCTCGGTTCCATCGCGGCAAAAATGCTGCGCGAACTGCCGGTACCCATGATCGTGGTGCCACGAGATTCCACCGTCACGGTGGGGAAGTAGACACGAAGTGACAGTACAAGACAACGTCGTCGAAGCCGCTGGACCCGGAGCGGTCAACACCGGTGACTCGGGCGACACGACCGGCACCAAGACTGAGCTCTCCTCCAAAGGGCTGAGCGCAGGCTCGGTCGGCCTCATCGGTGCCATCGTCATCGGAGTCTCGTGCATCGCCCCGGCGTACACGCTGACCGGCGCGCTCGGCCCCACGGTTGCCGAGGTGGGCGTCCACCTGCCCGCGATCTTCCTGATCGGGTTCATCCCGATGTTGCTTGTCGCCTTCGGCTACCGGGAACTCAACCGGGCGATGCCCGACAGCGGTACCTCGTTCACCTGGGCGAGCCGTGCCTTCGGTCCCTGGATCGGCTGGATGGCCGGCTGGGGACTCATCGCGGCGACAATCGTGGTGCTCTCGAACCTCGCGGGCATCGCGGTCGACTTCTTCTTCCTCATGCTCTCCCAGATGTTCGGCAACAACCCCGAAATCGCCGCGCTGGCCAGCAACCCGTTGATCAACGTTGCCACCTGTCTGGTGTTCATCGGTGCCGCGACGTGGATCTCCTACCGCGACATGCAGACGACACAGAAACTGCAGTACTGGCTGGTCGGATTCCAGATTCTCGTGATGATCGGGTTCGGGATCGCGGCCTTCGTGCACGTGGGCAACGGCACCGCCTTCGACGCGACCCCGGTCACCTGGGAATGGTTCAACCCATTCGCCGTCACCTCGTTCTCCGCCGTCGTCGCCGGCCTCTCCCTCTCTCTCTTCATCTTCTGGGGCTGGGACGTCACACTCACGATGTCGGAGGAGACCAAGGGGTCCAGCTCGACCCCCGGCAAGGCGGCCACCATCACCGTCACGCTCGTCGTCGCGCTCTACCTCTTCGTGGCGATGGGCTTGATCGCCTTCGCCGGAACCGGCAGCACCGGCGTGGGACTCGGCAACCCAGACATTCAGAGCAACGCCTTCTTCGCCTTGGCCGGTCCGGTGCTCGGCCCGTTGGCCATCCTGGTGTCCATCGCCGTGCTCTCCAGCTCGGCCGCTTCGCTGCAGTCGACATTCGTGTCGCCCGCTCGCACGCTGCTCGCCATGGGCCACTACGGCGCGTTGGCACCGAAGTTCGCGAAGGTCAGCCCACGCTTCTTCACGCCCGGCTACGCCACCATTGTCTCGGCCATTGTCGCGGCGGTGTTCTACACGGTGATGCGCTTCATCAGCGAAGACGTGCTCTGGGACACGATCACGACACTCGGCATGATGATCTGCTTCTACTACGGGCTCACCGCGTTCGCCTGCGTCTGGTACTTCCGCAAACAGTGGTTCGACTCGGTGCGCAACGTCTTCTTCACCTTCCTGTTCCCGCTGGTCGGTGGCGTGATCCTCGGCATCCTGTTCTTCACCACCCTGATCGACAGCATGGATCCCGACTATGGCAGTGGCTCGAACATCTTCGGTGTCGGCCTGGTCTTCGTGCTCGGCATGGTCATCCTGGTTGCCGGCGGAATCATCATGCTGGTGCAGGCGAAGCTGCGGCCCGCCTTCTTCCGCGGTGAGACGCTGAGCAAGGATGCCCCGGCGAGCATCGGGCGTCGTCGCCGTCGCTAGCGCTCGGTGATCGAGCCGCGCCGGTGATCGAGCCGCTGCGGTGATCGAGCCGCTGCGGTGATCGAGCCGCTGCGGTGATCGAGCCGCTGCGGTGATCGAGCTTGTCGAGATCCGGCCGCCGCCACCGTCTTCGTCGGGCGGGGCGGCGGTCGATGCACGGGGATATGCTGGCGCCAGGTCGGCCATGAGTCGCGCCGGCGGAATCGAGTATCCCTATGTTTACCGTTCGAGTTGAGCACGTAGTCGCCAGTTACGACGCGTGGAAGACCATGTTCGACAACGACCCACTTGACCGACGAGAGTCTGGTGCGAAGTCCTACCGGATCATGCGGCCGGTCGATGACAAGGGTGCAGTCATGATCGACCTCGACTTCGACACGCGCGCCCAGGCGGATGCCATGGTGGTGGCGTTGCACCGGCTCTGGGAGGGGCCGGCCGCCGAGATGCTGGTCGATCCGAAGGCGCAGGTCGCTGAAATCGTGGAGGCGTCGGTCGTCTAGAGTGCCGCCGCAACCGCCCGCCCGGCCACACGACCCGAGAACAGGCATCCGCCGAGGAACGTGCCCTCGAGCGAGCGGTAGCCGTGCACGCCTCCGCCGCCGAATCCGCTCGCCTCGCCGGCCGCATAGAGACCGGGCACCGGTTGCCCGTCGGCGCCGAGCGCCCGCGCCGAGAGATCCGTCTCGATGCCGCCGAGGCTCTTGCGGGTGAGAATGTGCAGCTTCACCGCAATCAGCGGTCCGGCTGCCGGGTCGAGGAGCTTGTGCGGACTGGCCACTCTGATCAACTTGTCGCCGCGATAGTGGCGCGCCTGCCGGATCGCGTTGATCTGGGCATCCTTCGAGAAATCGTTGTCGACCTCCCGGTCGCGCGCGGCGATCTCCCGTTCGATGCGTTCGAAGTCGAGGGCGACCTCGGGGGAGAGCTCCTGCATTCCGGCCAGCAGCTCAGGGAGGGTGTTGGCGACAACGAAGTCGACGCCCTTCTCCTTGAACGCCTCGACCGGACCAGGCGCGCCGGGAGCAACACGCTTGGCGAGGAGTTTCAGGTCTTTGCCGGTCAGATCGGGATTCTGCTCGCTGCCCGACAGCGCGAACTCCTTCTCGATGATCTTCTGGGTGAGCACAAACCAACTGTGCTCATACCCGGTCTGCAGAATGTGTTCAAGCGTGCCGAGGGTGTCGAATCCCGGAAAAAGCGGGCCGGGAAGTCGCTTGCCGGTCGCGTCGAGCCACAGCGATGACGGGCCGGGAAGAATTCGGATGCCGTGGGCCGCCCACACCGGATTCCAATTGGTGATTCCCTCGGTGTAGTGCCACATCCGGTCGCCGTTGATCAGGCGGGCCCCGGCTTTTTCGGCAATGCCGAGCATCAGGCCGTCGACGTGCGCAGGGACCCCGGAGAGCAGATGCGCCGGGGGAGTGCCCATCCGTTTCGGCCACTGTTCGCGCACCAGGTCGTGATTGCCGCCGATGCCGCCGCTCGTGACGATCACTGCCGAGGCGCGCAGTTCGAAGTCACCGATCACCTCGCGGGAGCTGGCTTCGCCCCTCGCAGCATTCGACTCAGCCAGTCTGCTGCCACGCACACCGACGACCGCGGCGCCCGGCGCGGTGCCCTCCACAATGAGTTCCTCGACCCGGTGCCGGTGCAGTGCGGTGACGAGTCCGGCCTGCACGCCCTCGCGCACCCGGGTGATGAAAGGTTCGAGCACGCCGGGACCAGTGCCCCAGGTGATGTGAAAGCGAGGCACCGAGTTGCCGTGTTCGAGGGCGGTGTATCCGCCGCGCTCGGCCCACCCGACGACGGGAAAGAATCGCACGCCCTTCTCGTGCAGCCAGGCGCGTTTCTCGCCGGCGGCGAAGTCAAGATAGGCCTCGGCCCAGCGTTTCGGCCAGGCGTCCTCCTCGCGGTCGAAGCCGGCACTGCCATACCAATCCTGGGTGGCGAGAGCGAGGGAGTCCTTGACGCCCATGCGGCGTTGCTCGGGGGAGTCGATCAGAAAGAGTCCGCCGAATGACCACCAGGCCTGGCCACCCAGTGAGGCGGCGGGCTCCTGGTCGACAAGCAGCACGCGTTTGCCGGCATCCACCAGCTCAGCCGTGGCGACGAGCCCGGCGAGGCCGGCCCCCACGACAATGACATCGGCTTCAGTGGGCGGGTACGACATGCGTGTCTCCTTCGTCACAGTGTGTGCCGAGTCTAGGCGTCGGCACACACTGTGAACGGAAGGCGCGGGTCAGCGTGCCGAGTAGGCGCCGTCGACGAGGTGGTAGCTGCCGGTGATGAATGAGGCGTCGTCGGAGAGCAGGAAGACGACGAGGGCGGCGACCTCATCGGCCGTGCCGAGGCGTCCGATCGGGTGCAGAGCGACGAGGCCGTCGAGCAGGGCCTGCGGCGCGGAGGAGAGCAGCGGGGTGTCGATGTAGCCGGGGCCGACCGCGTTCACCCGGATGCCGTGGGGCGAGACTTCGAGAGCGGCCGACTTGGTCAGGCCGACGACGGCGTGCTTGGCCGACACGTACGCGGCCGAGTTCGCCTGACCGTTGGTGCCGAGGATCGAGGAGAGATTGACGACCGAGCCGGTGCCGCGGCTCATCATGTGGGCCAGCTGGTGGTGCAGACCGTAATAGACGCCATTGAGGTTGATGTCGATGACGCGGCGCCAGTTTTCGAGGGTGCCTTCGGCGATGGACTCCTGGCCGCCACCGATTCCGGCGTTGTTCACCGCGTGGTCGAGCTGGCCATAGGTCGCGATGGCGAAATCGACGGCCTTCTTCGAATCCTCTTCACGCGCGGTGTCCTGTTGCAGCGCCTCGGCGGTTCCGCCGGCGGCGCGAATCTCCGCGACGACACTCTCGGCTCCGGCCAGGTTGATGTCCGTCACGACGACGGATGCGCCGGCTGCGGCCAGGCGCTTGGACACTGCCTCGCCGATGCCAGAGCCTCCGCCGGTGACGAGTGCGACGCGTGAATTGAATGATGACATTGAGTACCTTCCGTTTGGCTACATGTGTAGTTGAAACAAGACTACGCTCGTGTGCCAGAGTCTTCAATGCGATAGTCGCTTCTCAAAGGAGTTCAGGATGGATGTTCGCGCCGAGCGCACCGTCACGGCACTGTACGGGGCGATTCTGTCGTTGGCCGAAACTCACGATGTCTCCGAACTCACCGCGTCGCAAGTCGCCCAGGCCGCCGGCATCAACCGCGTCACCTTTTACAACCACGCATCGTCACCGGCGCAGCTCCTTGTTGATGCGTTGCGGGTCGAGCTCGACGGCATCCGTCAGCGCTTTCTGATCTCGTCGGGGGAGACGTCCCTGCAGAGCACCGCACGTCGGACGACATTGGCTGTCGCGGCCCACATGATCGAGCGGCGCGCGGTGTACCGGCGGTCCCTCCCGGCCGACGCCCATGGGATCCTCGCCGACTTTCTGAGCGAGCATTTCGCCGCCTCGGTGCGGTTGTTGTTGGCCGATCGCCCGAACGTTCACATCGGGTCATCTCGTCGTTCCCCGGTTTCCGCCCCGGTCTTCTCTGAGGCGACTGCGCAGTTCGTCGCGCACGGCTGCATCGGTGCGTTCGCGGTCTGGCTGCACACCGACGACCCGCTCATTCCCGCAGACGTCGTCGATCTCATTGAAGACCTCATGCCGGCCTGGTGGTCGGCGGCCGACGACGCTTCCTCGCGCTGAGTAAGAAGACTCTGAATATGGAAAGCCCGCCCCCGCATCCCCTCACCAGAGAGAAGGCGACCTAGGATCACCGTATGAGACGACATTCTTTTCTGACCGTCACTCTCGCGGTGATGGGGCTGACGGCAGGCCTCACGGCGTGCACCGCTGGCCCGGTTCCGACGACGAGCGATTCCGCCCCCACGTCGCCCGCCACATCGACCCCCAGTCCCACGTCCAAGTCGGAGACCGCTGGCGCCTGGCAACAGCAGTTCCTTGACGGAGGAGACAATCTGGTCCGCTGGGGAGATGACGTCAGCCCGCACATCATTCTCTCGACGTACGGCAGCGGGACCTGCCCAACGACGCCGGCAACATTGGAACTGACCAACTCCACGACACTCACCGTGACACTCGCGCCACCGCCCACCGGCCCGTGCACAGCGGATTACCGTCGTACCTCATTCGCAGCTGAGCAACCTCCGAATCTCGACTTGTCCCAGGTGATCACCGTCATTGTCGACGGAAAACCGTATGGAACTCTTCCCGCACTGACCAGCTGAGATGAGTGACCGCAAGCGAAAACTCGCACTCCCGGCCCTCATAATGCTGTGCCTGTCGGCTGCTGCCACCGGATGCGCCGGGATTCCGGGCGGTGCGCCGAGCTCGGTACCCACCTCGACCTCTTCTGTCGGCGCATCGGTCACGCCCAGCGCCGGGCCGACCGGAACGCCGACATCCGCTGTTCCCGTCCCGACGGCGTCGGCTGCCGGCTGCGCACCGAACGGCGCGAGTGTCCCCGTCGGAGCTACGACGGCCACGATCGAGGATGTCGATGGCGACGACAAGCCAGACGTCGAGTTTTACTCGGAGTCGCCGGCATTCGAGTACGGCATTCAGACCGCTTCGGGTGCGACGATTTCACTTGCCGACGACCTGGCCGGTCCGGGTCGTCACAGTGGCTGGTCAGCACCACTGGAGAGCGGCGTGGTCGTGACCGTTCTCGATGACAGTCGGACGGCGACGCTCCACGCCTTCGTCGGCTGCGCATTTGTGACGACGAAGGGTGTCGACGGAAACCCATACCGGTTCACTCTCAACGGATTCGGTGACTATGGCACCGGCGTCCAATGCAGCAACGGCAACGGCGGGCGCCAACTGCTCGGGGTGCTCGCGACGCAGCAGCAATCGGATGGCCTCTACGACATTGCGCGCACGGTCGTGGACGTGTCGCGCGACGGACTCGTGGCGACCAACGGATCGGCGGCGACCGGAGCGTCTGGCCTGGCGGCCAGCGATCCGCAGGTTGTTCTCGCTCTGACGTCGAGTTGTGGTGACATTCCGAAGGTGCAGACGAGTGGGAGATAGCGGGTCGGGCTACGCAGCTGCCGCTTGCGAAATCCGCACCATGTTGCCCGACGGGTCGCGGAAAGCGCAGTCGCGGGGTCCCCACGGCTGGTCGATAGGCTCCTGAAGCACTTCGGCTCCCGACGCCCGCAGTCTTTCGAATGTCCCGTCGAGGTCATCGGTGCGAAAGACGAGCATCGGCAGCACGCCCTTGGTGAGCAATTCCTGCATGGTGTCGCCATCCGCCTTCGAACGTCCGGCATGTGGGTCGGAGATCACGATCTCGACATCCGGCTGCGCATCACTGCCGAGTGTCACCCAGCGGTGGTTGCCTGACGCGACATCGTTGCGCACCTCGAGGCCAAGCGCATCGCGGTAGAACGGAAGTGACTCGTCTACGTCGTGGACGGTGATGTTGGTGTAGTGAAGTGAGATTGTCATGACACCAACACTAGGATCGCCACAGTTAGACCGCTTCTTGAATCCTGCTCGATCTCGTCTTCATCGGAGCCGGACGCGTGCGCACCTGCGCGACGCAGGAGGGCATCGCCTCGACGGCGTCATGTTCACGGGCGCGGTACGCACTCGGCGTCTCCCCAACCAGTTCACTGAAGCGTGAGCTGAACGAGCCGAGCGACGTACACCCGACGGCCATGCACGCGTCGGTGACGCTGACCCCGGCCCGCAGCAGGGCCATGGCGCGTTCGATCCGGCGGGTCATCACGTAGGCGTAGGGCGTCTCGCCGTAAGCGGCCCGGAACTGCCGGGAGAAGTGGGCAGGCGACATCATCGCGTGCGCCGCGAGCGACGGTACGTCGAGCGGGAGCGCATAGTCCCGATCGATCAGGTCACGTGCTCGGCGCAGGTGCGCGAGAGTCGCGAGCTCATACGGGGTCATACAGCGAGGCTAGCACTGGGAATCCGGTGCTGCGCGGGAACCTACTCGTCGAACGTGTTGACCATGGCGTGCGCGGCACGGTCCAGGTAGTCCCACAAAACCTCGCGGTGCAGCGGGGAGATCTCCATCGTGTCGAGGGCATCGCTCATGTGCCCCAGCCAGCGATCGCGGGCATCCGGATTCACCTTGAAGGGCTGGTGCCGCATCCGCAGGCGGGGGTGCCCACGCTGCTCACTGTAGGTGCCGGGGCCACCCCAGTACTGCTCGAGGAACATCGTGAAGCGTTCGATCGCCCCGGCGAGATCTTCCTCGGGGTACATCGGCTTGAGCACGGGGTCGCCGGCAACGCCGCGGTAAAACTCGGTGACGAGTGCCGAGAAGAATTCACGGCCGCCGACCTGCTCGTAGAAGGAGGGGCCGATGGCTGCGCCGTTCTCGCCGTCGCGGAGGTGCACTCCTGTGGGGTCAGGCTTCATGAGGGTTCTCCGGTGGGGTGGCCTTCGGCGTGGGGCGCACGCGAGGCATGGATGCGGGATGTGCGGTCGTTGAGGTCGACGTCGCCGTCTTCGAGGTGCTGGCCGCGGGCGCGTCGGCGGCCGGCGCCGAGCGCTTCGACTTGCGCAGCGGCTTGAGCTCGGGAACGACCGGCATCGGGCGGGTGCGCGGCGGGCGTGCACCGGTGATGCTGTCGGCGCCGTCGAATCCGGTCAGCACAACGCTGTTGAGCGATGGCAGCTTGACGCCCATCTCGTCGAGCGCCTTCTTGAGTCGCATGCGCAGCTCGCGCGATACGTCGTCTTTAGTGGAGGTGCGTGTCTTGACGACGAGGCGGATGAGGAGGGCATCTTCGGAGATCGACTCGAGACCCCAGACCTCGGGCTTTTCGAGAATGCGCGAACGCCACTTTCCGGCCGAGGCCATCTCTGTCGCGACGCGCAGGACCTCCGCCTGCACGGCGTCGACGTCAGATTCGTAGGGCACGGCGAGGTCGATGATCGCCCGAGCCCAACCCTGGGACATGTTGCCGACGCGCAGGATCTCACCGTTGCGCACAAACCAGAGAATGCCGTTCACGTCGCGCACCTGAGTGATACGGATGCCGACGCCTTCGACCATTCCGGTCGCGGGGCCGACGTCAACGACGTCGCCGACACCGAGCTGGTCTTCCATCACCATGAACAGGCCGTTGAGCGTGTCTTTCACGATGTTCTGGGCGCCGAAACCGAGGCCGGCGCCGATGGCGGCGGTGAGTAGCGCGAAGGATCCGAGGATCGTGTTGTCGAGCACATTCACGATCAGAAGAACCGTCACAACAAGGATGATGACGTTCACGACGTTCGTCAGCACGGAGCCGAGGGTACGGGTGCGCTGTACCAGCCGAACGGCGGCTAGCGGCGAGACGATGAGCGCCTGCGTGTCGATGGCGTTCTGTTTCTTCTTCGCACCGGTGACGATCTGCTGCACCACGCGGTCAATGACGAAATGCAGCACCCACCGCACGAGGAGTGCGACGGCCAGGATGATGATGATTGCGATGAGTTTGGGGAAAAACTCGACGCCGAAGAAGGTGCCGAGGTCTGCCCAGAAAGAGTCAAAATTCATATCCGGTCCAGTCTACTGAGAGCCACCTCGGCAAACCCTGAAGCTACCGACTGCTCGTCCCGGCATCCGCCGGGTCCCGAAATTAGGAGTGGAGGTGTGTCGGCACCCCTCCGTCCGCGGAGGAGTCCGGCCGTCGCTGCCCCGACACGCCTCCACTCCTTACTTTGGTGCCGGTGAGCTCACCGGATTAACGACCGACAGGCCCGGCCCCCGGAACACCGGGGATCGAGCCTGTCGAGATCGTACGATCGAGTGAGCGAACTCCCTACTCGGCGTCGCGCGCCTGCACGGCGAGTGCCCGCTCGACGCCGGCGACGTTCTCGATCACGAGACGGCGGAGGGCCGGCGGTTCGGCGTTGGCGTTCAGCCAGGCGTGGGTCGCGTCGACGAGTTCCTGGTTCGCCAGCGGCGACGGGTACAGGCCGATGATGAGCTTCTCGGCGATCGCGTAGGCGCGCGACTCCCAGACGGTCTGCAGCGCGTCGAAGTATTTCGCGACGAACGGTTCGAGCAGCGCGGTGTCGTTGGCGCGGAGGAACCCGGCCGCGGTCACCCGCACGATGGTGTTCGGTGCGGTGTCGACGTCGATCAACGACGACCACGCGGCGAGCTTGCCCTCGGCGGTCGGGATCGACGCGCGGGCCTGGGCGGCGGACTGGGCGCCGTTCGCCGTGTTGTCCTTCGCCAGCGCGGCGTCGATCTCGGCGGTTCCGGCGCGGCCGCCGGCGACGAGTGCGGTGAGCAACTCCCAGGCCAGGTCGGTGTCGATTTCCAGCGAAGCCAGCGGCGCTGAGCCGTCGAGGAGCGCCGCGATGGCGTCGAGCTGCGCGTCGGTGCCGGCGATCGCGGCGAAGAACTTGACGAACTGGAACTGGGCGTCGCTGCCGGCTTCAGCGTTCTGAGCCAGAGCCCAGAGCGCGTCGCCGACCTCGGTGACCGTCGCGGCACGGTGCGCCTCGGACACATAGTTGGTCGCGGTCAGCACGACCTGGCCGAGCACCGTGCGGAGCGTCGTCGACTCGGTCTCGGTGGCGATGTTGTTCAGCACCAGGCGCACGAAGTCGCGCGGCGACGTTTCGGCGTCGCGGGTCGCATCCCAGGCCGAACCCCAGACGAGTGAGCGGGCCAGCGGGCTTTCGATCGCGGCCAGGTTCTCGATGGCGACCGCCAGCGACGCGTCGTCGAGACGGATCTTCGCGTAGGCGAGGTCGTCGTCGTTGAGCAGAATGAGGTCGGGACGGGCCTGACCGACGAGCTCGGCGACGTCCGTGCGCACACCGTCGACATCGAGTTCGATGCGGTTGTTGCGCACGAGAGCGCCGTCCTGCATTGAGTAGAAGCCGATCGCGAGGCGGTGCGGGCGGATCGTCGGGTAGTCGGCGGCGGCAGTCTGCAGCACGGCGAAACCGGTGATGACACCGGACGCGTCCACCTCGATCTCGGGACGCAGCGTGTTCACGCCGGCCGTCTCGAGCCACAGCTTCGTCCATTCAGAGAGGTCCCGGCCGCTGGCGGCCTCGAGCTCGACCATCAGGTCGCCCAGTTCGGTGTTGCCCCAGGCGTGCTTCTTGAAGTACGCGGCGACACCGGTGAAGAACGCGTCGATGCCGACCCAGGCGACGAGCTGCTTGAGCACCGAACCGCCCTTGGCGTAGGTGATGCCGTCGAAGTTGACGAGCACGTCTTCGAGGTCGTTGATCGTCGCGACGACGGGGTGCGTGGACGGCAGCTGGTCCTGCTTGTAGGCCCAGCTCTTCTCCATCGCGGCAAAGGTGGTCCAGGCTTCAGTCCACTCGGTGGCCTCGGCGGTGGCGATCGTCGACGCCCACTCGGCGAACGACTCGTTCAGCCAGAGGTCGTTCCACCACTTCATGGTGACGAGGTCGCCGAACCACATGTGGGCCAGCTCGTGCAGCACGGTGACGACGCGGCGTTCCTTCATCGCGTCGGTGACCTTGGAGCGGAAGACGTAGCTCTCGGTGAACGTGACGGCGCCGGCGTTCTCCATCGCTCCCGCGTTGAATTCGGGAACGAAGAGCTGGTCGTACTTGTCGAACGGGTAGGCGAAGTCGAACTTCTCCTCGAAGTAGCCGAAGCCCTGGCGGGTCTTCTCGAAGAGGTAGTCGGCGTCGAGAAACTCCGACAGGCTCTTGCGGCTGAACAGGCCGAGCGGGATGGTGCGTCCGTCGCGGGAGGTGAGCTCGCTGCGCACGACGGCGTAGGGGCCGGCGATCAGCGCGGTGATGTAGCTCGACATGATGTGCGTCGGGGCGAACGCCCACGTCTTCGCGCCGTTGCCGGCATCCACGGGCTCGGGCGTGGTGGAGTTGGAGACGACCTCCCACGCGGCCGGGGCGGTCACGGTGAAGGCGAAGGAGGCCTTGAGGTCGGGCTGCTCGAACACCGCGAACATGCGGCGGGAGTCGGGCACCTCGAACTGGCTGTAGAGGTAGACCTCGTTGTCGACGGGGTCGACGAAACGGTGCAGGCCCTCACCGGTGTTGGTGTACTCGGCGTCGGCGACGACGGTCAGCTCGTTCTCGTCGTCGAGATCGTCCAGCTGAATGCGGATGCCGTCGCTCACGACGGCCGGGTCGAGCTCGACCCCGTTGAGGGTGACCGAGTGCACGGTGCGCGTGATGGCGTCGATGAAGGTCGAGGCGCCGGGCGTCGACGCGAACGTCACGGTGGTCGTGCTCGCGAAGGTCTCCGCACCGGTGGTCAGGTCAAGCACGACGTCGTAGCTGTGAACGGTGACGAGCGCGGCACGCTCCTGGGCTTCGACCCTGGTCAGGTTTTCTCCGGGCAACGATTTCTCCAATTCAGTTCAGGGAATCACCAGCGCTCGTGGCGCCGGTGCACAGAGATCAAGCCTAGCCATCTCTGGAGGTCGACACCCCGTTTTCTGGGGTGCAGCAGGGCGCAACACATGCGCCGAATTCACTGAACGAACTCAGTGGTTGAACTGAGCGGTTGAACTGGACGAGTGGGGTGACCGATCTCAGTCGACTGACTCCATTTGCGTGGTGATGAAGTTGTGTTCGGCAGTGGTGAGCTTGATCTCGCCTTCCGGCGTGATCTCGAGGTTGCAGAGCAGGGAGATCTCGGTGACTATATGCACCGGCAGCGGCTCCTCGGGGTGCTCCAGCAGCCAACGCTTGGCCGGGATATCAAGCCCGGGCCACCACCGCTCGATTGACGGTAATTGTGTCGTGTTCATGAGGGTCCTCCTCTGGGCGCACTTCGACAGCACTGAGGCCATCGATGTCTACATCTCACGATACGCGCGTCAGTTGTGCACGGGCAGGGGTGGTCGGAGGCGGTGGAGCTTCGGCCTGCGCTACATCCATTTCTTGAGTTTGAAGGTGATGTACAGTACGGCGGCGAATGCGAGCATTCCACCGACCGCGAGCGGATACCCGAACGCCCAGTGCAGCTCAGGCATGGTGTCGAAGTTCATTCCATAGACGGCAGCGATCAGGGTGGGGGCGAAGAGAATCGCGGCCCAACCGGAGATCTTCTTCATGTCTTCGTTCTGCCGTTGCGACACGAGTGTCGCGTTAACGCTCAATATCTGCGACAGCGCATCTCGAAGCTCCGAGACGCGGGCGTCGACCACGGTCAGATGATCGGCAACGTCTTGCAGGTAGGTCTGCAACGCGTCGGGGATGCCATATCGATCAAATCCCTTTCTGAGCGACTCGAGCACGTCGATGAGTGACGAGGTTGCGTGCCTGAGATCGATCACTTCTTGACTCAACCGATAAATGCGCTCTGTGACGGCGGAATCCCCGCTGAACACCTGTCGTTCGATCTGTTCCTTGTCGATCGCCAACCCGCGCAGCACGGGCGTGTAGCCATCGACGATGGCGTCGAGCAACCGGTAGACGACCGCTTCCGGGCCGAGGCTGAGAAGGCTTTCGTTGTCAAGAAGGGTTTTCCCTTCGATGTCGACATCACTGTTCGGGAGAGTCGAATCATCGGTCCCGTCTATCCACCGGCCGTCCTGGCACAGTACAGCGACGGCGTTGGGCCGCACGAGGATGTGGAACTCAGAGAAGTCGACCTCTTCAACCTCGTCGACGTAGCGCGCCGACCGCACAACGAGAAACAGCACATCGCCATAGCGCTCCAACTTTGGACGCTGGCCGGCCTGTTGCAAATCCTCGATGAGCACGGGATGCAGGTCCCATGCCTCCGCCAATTCGTCGATGTCTGCACCGGTCGGGGTGGGAAAAAGGCACAACGCGATGCGGCCTGGCGCCGCGGCGGAGAACGTGAGGGCCTCCGCTATCGAGGTGTTCAGCGGCGCAGTGGTCAGCCGTCCGTCGACGATGTAGCGGGTGCGTCGAGTCGTCGCGGCGTCGCTGGGCGCGTCGCCCGCCGTGCCACGTCGAAACAGGCCGCTCCGCCGCGGTTGTGCGCCGTCCTGCTGTCGCTGAGGCATCTCATTCGCTTTCGTTGGTTCGGGCGAGGTATCCCTGCAAGCGTAATGTTCGACCGCGATCGCCCGTCGCGAGACATAATGACGCTCAGCGTGAAAGTCGGGTGCGTTTTGAGGAAAAAGGCGTACCGTGCGCTGTAGCAAAACGCAGAGCCCCGGGCCTCCGGGCCCCCAACGGAGGAGCAGACAATGCCTGACAAGTCGCCGCACCATCACAACGACAAGAAGCACGGGCTGACCATCAAACAGAAACGCGCGGCCAAGAGGGAAAAGGCTCACCCCTCGGAGGAGGATGTCGATACCATCGCGCATATGAGGAAGCGCACCTAAGCGCGTGAGACAGCCCCGATGTGCGCTGTGCGGCGAAGAGTGCCGCACAGCGCACTGTGCTGACTACTTGGCGCCAGTCGATTGAGCCGCCAGCGGCAATGGCTACCAGGTGCCGGGCTTGTAGTCCTTCATGAAGACACCGGTCAGATCTTCGCCGGCCTCGCCGCGCACGATCGGGTCGTAAACCCGCGCCGCGCCGTCCACCAGGTCGAGCGGAGCGTGGAAGCCCTCTTCGGCCAAGCGCACCTTGGTCGGGTGAGGCCGCTCGTCGGTGATCCAGCCGGTGTCGACGCTCGTCATCAGAATGCCGTCGCTGAGCATCTCCTTGGCGCTGGTTCGTGTGAGCATGTTCATCGCAGCCTTCGCCATGTTCGTGTGCGGGTGGCCTGGACCCTTGTAGCCGCGACCGAAGACACCCTCCATCGCTGAGACGTTGACGACGTAGGTGCGTCGGGCCGGTGACGAGGCCATGGATGCGCGCAGCCGACTGACCAGGATGAATGGCGCCGTCGTGTTGCAGAGCTGCACTTCGAGCATCTCCAGCGGATCGACGTCTTCGACGTTCGCCGTCCAGCTGTTTTCCTTGTGCAGATCGGGAACGAGGCCGCCGGCGTCGATGGCGGTGCCTGCCGCGAGGCGGGCCAGCGACGAGGAGCCGGGTGCCAGCGCCAGGTTGGTCAGGTCTTCGGCGGTCAGCGGTCCGGCGCCGGCGAGCGACGCGGCGGCCAGAATCGGGTGGCTGGCGACCGAAGCGGCCAGGGCAAGCGGATGCGCATCGTTCGTGTGCCCGAAGCTCACGATCTCCGGCATCTCGCCCTCGGGCAGCGGCGACGACTCCGCCTCGACCAGCGGGGAGTAGGAGCCGGGGGAGCGGCGCACGGTCTGCGCAGCGTTGTTGATCAGGATGTCGAGCGGACCCTGCTCGGCCACGGAATCGGCCAGGCCGATCACCTGGGCCGGATCGCGCAGGTCGATGCCGACGATGCGCAGGCGGTGCAGCCAATCGGCGGAGTCGGGCATCGCGGCGAAACGGCGCACCGCATCGCGCGGGAACCGCGTCGTGATCGTCGTGTGCGCGCCGTCGCGCAACAGCCGCAGTGCGATATACATGCCGATCTTGGCGCGTCCCCCCGTGAGCAGGGCACGCTTGCCGGTGAGGTCCGTGCGGGCGTCACGCTTGGCGTGGCTCATCGCCGCGCAGCTCGGGCAGAGCTGGTGGTAGAACGCGTCAACCAGGGTGTAGCGCTGCTTACAGATGTAGCAGGGGCGTGCGACGAGCAGCTCGCCGGCGGTGGGGGCATCCGTGCCCCGTGTCAGTTGGGCGCCACGCGTTTCGTCGTCGATGCGGGTCGGAGCGCCTGTTGCGGTGGCGGCGATGACGTCGCGGTCGGCTTCGGCGATGGCCTGGCGCTTTTCGGCGCGGCGCACGACCTTGACCGACTTGAACATCTTGGCGGTCGCCTGGCGCACCGTCGTGAAGTTGGGGTCGTCGGGGTCGACGTCGGCGAGCGACGCCAAAACCCGCAGGGTGACCTCAAGGTCGTGAGGGTCGATGTGCGAGGCGGTCGCGGGGGATTCAGGCTCCGAGGTCATCAGATAATTCTACGATGACCACGCTGGGAGTCGGCGTTGCATGCAGGAGCCCACGTTTAGGGTTATCGCATGACTGATTCCGTTGAGTTCTGGTTTGACCCGTCGTGCCCTTGGGCCTGGATGACTTCCCGCTGGGTGGATGAGGTGGCCGCGCAGCGCGATCTCGACGTCACCTGGAATGTGATGAGCCTGGCCGTGCTCAACGAGAACAACGATGTCAGCGAGGAATACAAGGCGTTCTTCCCGCGTGCACTCAAGTACACCCGCCTGGTCGCGGCGGCGAAGGAAGTGCACGGCCAAGAGATCGTCAAGCCGCTCTACGACGCTCTCGGAACCCGCATTCACCCCGGCGGTAGCAACGACCCCGACGAGGTCATCCCCGCCGCACTGGCCGAGCTCGGCCTTCCCGCCGAGTTCGCCGCGCACGCCGACAGCGACGCGCACGACCCGCAGATGCGCGCCAGCCACTTCGAAGGAATCAGCCGGGTCGGCCAGGATGTCGGCACGCCCGTGATCTCGGTCAACGGCGTCGCTTTTTTCGGCCCGGTGGTTTCGCCCGCGCCGAAGGGCGAGCAAGCCCTCGCGCTCTGGGACGGTGTCGTCGCGGCTGCGGCCTACGACGGCTTCTTCGAAATCAAGCGTTCGCGCACGCGCGAGCCGATCTTCGACTAACGAGCCAACCCGCCGCATCCGCCGAGTGTGGCCGTTCAGACCGAGAGTCGCCGTTCCTGCGGCGATTCTCGGCAGAAACGGCGACTCTCGGCACGTTGAGCTACGGGAGCGTCAGAATTTCGGCACCACGCTCGGTCACCACGAGAGTGTGCTCGAACTGTGCGGTGATGCTCTTGTCTTTGGTCGTGACCGTCCAGTCGTCGGCCCACATGTCCCACTCGTGGGTGCCGAGGGTGAGCATCGGCTCGATCGTGAAGACCATGCCCGGTTCCATCACCGTGTTGTAGGTCGGGGCAGAGTCGTAGTGGGGGATGATCAGGCCCGAGTGGAAGGCCTCGCCGACGCCATGACCGGTGAAGTCACGCACGACACCGTAGCCGAAGCGCTTGGCGTAGCTCTCGATGGCCCGACCGATCACGTTCACCTCGCGGCCGGGGGCAACGGCCTTGATGCCGCGGGCGAGCGCCTCACGCGTACGCTCCACGAGATCGGTGACCTCGGTGCTCGCCTCGCCGACGATGAACGTCATGTTGCTGTCGCCGTGCACACCGTTCTTGAAGGCGGTGATATCGATGTTCACAATGTCGCCGTTCTCCAGCACCGTGTCGTCGGGGATGCCGTGACAGATCACTTCGTTGACCGAGCTGCAGAGCGACTTGGGGTAACCGCGGTAGCCGAGCGTTGACGGGTACGCGCCGTGAGCAATCACGAACTCGTGCCCGATGACATCCAGCTCTTCGGTTGTCACGCCGGGACGCACAGCACGGCCGACGGCCTCGATCGCCTGCGCCGCAATCCGACCCGACTCACGGATCAGCTCGATCTTCTCCGGCGAGTACACGTCGGAGCCGGTGAAGGGCGACGGCCCCTTCTTTCCAACATATTCCGGACGCGGAATAGAAGAAGGGACGGGACGGGTCGCTGAGACCGTTCCAGGAACAAGGTGACCGGCAGAATCCTTAGGCATAGGATCAAGCTTATGGCCGAGGACACTGAGAAACTGTTTTGGTACAACATGCGCACCGGTGATGTCGAGCAAGGCTACGTCTCACCGTCGATCGATCGCGTTGGTCCATTCAACACGCGCGAGGAGGCTTCGCACGCCCTGGAGAAGCTGCGTGAGAACAGCGCCAAGTGGGCTGAGGAAGACCGCGAAGAGGGTCGCTAGCTACTCGTAGTTGTGTTCCGGCGCCGGGTACGCGCCGGTGGCGACGTCGTCTCTGAACTGATGCACGGCATCATTCAGAACGTTGCGCACATTCGCGTATTGCTTGACGAACCGGGGAACCCGGCCTTCGCTCATGCCCGCAAAATCAGTCCAGACCATCAGTTGGCCGTCGACATCCGGTCCGGCGCCGACGCCGATCGTCGGGATTTCCAGCCGCTTGGTCACTTCGGCGGCCACTGAGCCCGGCACCATCTCCAGCACGACGGCGAACGCGCCGGCATCCTGAACGGCCAGGGCATCTTCGATCAATTTCTCGGCGCCTGAACCGCGGCCCTGGATGAGGTGCCCGCCCAGCCCGTGCTCGCTCTGGGGCGTGAAGCCGATGTGTGCCATCACCGGGATACCGGCCGAGACGATGCGCTTGATCTGCTTGCGGCTGCGCACCCCGCCCTCGAGCTTGACCGCGTGTGAGTGTGACTCCTTCATGAAGCGCACTGCGGTGTGCAATGCCTCTTCCTTGCCGCCTTCATACGAGCCGAACGGCATGTCGGCAATGACCAGCGCGCGCTTCACAGCCAGCGCCACCGCGCGGGTCAACGGAATGAGCTCGTCAACAGTAACCGGCAGGGTGCTCTCGTAACCGAAGACGTTGTTGCCCGCCGAGTCGCCCACAAGCAGAAAGTCGATGCCGGCCTGATCGAAGATCTGCGCCGTCATCATGTCGTAGCTGGTCAAACCCGTGATCGGGATACCCTGCTGTTTCGCCGTCTGAAAGTGCCGGGTGCGCACCCGTTTGGGTCCGGCCGGAGCCGCCCCATACGGATTCTGTTCTGAGGGCGTGCTTGAGGCGTCTGATGCTGTCATCTCTGGCATGAGTTCAGTGTAGTCACGGCCCGATTTCGCTCGTAAACCAGGACAGAGCAAGTAGCCTAGACACGACAAGAAAGGGCGTGGATGGATAAGCAACGCGACTTCGTACTTCGAACTATCGAGGAACGGAGCATCAAGTTCATTCGACTCTGGTTCACGGATGTCGTCGGCACCCTCAAATCAGTTGCCATTGCGCCCGCAGAGGTCGAGGGAGCCTTCATCGAAGGCCTCGGGATCGACGGCTCGGCCATTGAGGGACTGACCCGGTCGTTTGAGGCCGACGTGCTCCTGCATCCGGACCCCACCACGTTCCAGATTCTGCCCTGGCGCGGTGAAGTCGACCCGACCGCTCGCATGTTCTGCGACATCACCACGCCCGACGGGCAGCCGGCTGTCGCCGATCCGCGCAACGTCCTGAAGCGCACCCTCGCGAAGGCCGCCGAACGCGGGTTCACGTTCTACACGCATCCAGAGATCGAGTTCTACCTGCTGAAGTCGTCGAAGGTCGGCAAGGACGGGCCGGTTCCGGTCGACTCGGCCGGCTACTTCGACAACGTTCCCGGTGGCACCGCCCACGACTTCCGTCGCCGTTCCGTTCGCATGCTCGAAGACCTCGGCATCTCGGTGGAGTTCAGCCACCACGAGGCCGGCCCCGGTCAGAACGAGATCGATCTGCGCTATGCCGACGCGCTCACCACCGCCGACAACATCATGACCTTCCGCACGGTCATCAAAGAGGTGGCCATCGAACAGGGCGTCTACGCCACGTTCATGCCGAAGCCGATGTCGGACCACCCGGGATCGGGCATGCACACCCACGTGTCGCTGTTCGAGGGTGACACCAACGCCTTCTACGAAGCCGGTGCGCAGTACCAGCTGTCGAAAATCGGTCGTCAGTTCATCGCCGGCCTGCTGCGTCACGCGCCGGAGATCACTGCGGTCACCAACCAGTTCGTCAACTCCTACAAGCGTCTCTGGGGTGGCGACGAAGCTCCGAGCTTCGTCTGCTGGGGTCACAACAACCGTTCAGCGCTCGTGCGTGTTCCGCTCTACAAGCCCAACAAGGGCCAGAGTTCACGCATCGAGTACCGGGCCATGGACTCCGCGGCCAACCCCTACCTCGCCTACTCGCTCATGCTTGCCGCCGGCCTCAAGGGCATCGAAGAGGGCTACGAGTTGCCGCCCGAGGCAGAAGACAACGTCTGGAGCCTGACCGACACCGAACGTCGTGCGCTCGGTTTCCACCCGCTGCCGGCCAGTCTCGATCAGGCCATCGAAGCAATGGAGAACTCAGAGCTCGTCGCCGAAACGCTGGGGGAGCAGGTGTTCAACTACGTGCTACTCAACAAGCGTCAGGAGTGGAGGGACTACCGCGCCCAGGTGACGCCGTTCGAGCTTCGCAAGAACCTCGAGATGCTCTAACCGCCAGGGGTGTAACGCAACACCATGGCACGTGATCAACTGAACCTCACTGCGCTGGCCCGCGTCGGCTTCAGCGAGCTCAGCGCCGTGCGCGCTCGGCTCGCTGAAGCCGAGGACCTCGGTGCTCCCGACACGGCCGAATTGTTGCCGATGCTGGCTCGGGCGGCGAGTCCGGATGCCGCGCTCGGCTCGCTGCTCGAGCTGCTCCGTCAGTCGCCGGAGCAGGTGAAGGCGCTCCTGGCCGACCCGGTCGCCGCCCAGCGTCTGCTGGTCGTGCTCGGCGCCTCAGACGGGGTGGCGGAATTCTTCTTGCGGCATCCGTCTGAGCTGTCGGTGCTCGCCGCCACCCGCACCGACGTTCCGGATGCCGCCGAACTCCTGGCCGACCTTCTCGACTCCGTCGGGGCCGTCAACGGTTTTGCGACGCTCGTCGCCGAGCCGGCCTGGGTCGCGCTGCGCGTCCGCTACCGGCGGCGCCTGGCCGAACTCGCGGCCTTCGACCTCGAGCAGGAGGATCCCGTCGCCGGGGTTCCCCGCATCGCCGAAACGCTCGCGCATCTCGCCGCTGCCGCACTGGAGGCCGCGCTGGCCGTTGCCCGCACTATGTCGGCTGCCGAGGTTCCCGCTCCGGGCGTCTATCCGACGGCCGAGGTCACCGCCACCCGGTTCGCGGTGATCGGAATGGGCAAAGCCGGCGCGTCTGAACTCAACTACGTCAGCGACGTCGACGTCATCTTCGTGGCCGCCGGCGACGAAGAGGCCGGGCTGTCCAGCGCGCGCGCTGTCGAGGTCGCCACCCGCCTGGCCATTGTGATGATGCGAGGCATCAACGAGGCGGCGCTGGAACCCGAGTTATGGGAAGTCGACCCCAATCTCCGCCCCGAGGGCAAAGACGGCGCGCTCGTGCGTTCTTTGGAGTCGCACCTCGCCTACTACGACCGGTGGGCGAAGAGTTGGGAGTTCCAGGCGTTGCTCAAGGCGCGTCCGCTTGCCGGCGATCTCGAACTCGGACGTACCTATGTCGACGCCCTGGCGCCGAAGGTGTGGTCGAGCGCGAGCCGCGACAACTTCGTCGAGTCGGTGCAGCGAATGCGCGAGCGCGTCACGGCCAATATCCCCGACGACGAGGTCGACATCCAGCTGAAACTGGGTCCCGGCGGCCTACGCGACATCGAATTCACCGTGCAGCTGCTGCAGCTCGTGCACGGGCAAGTCGACCCGGCGGTGCGCCAGCCGGGCACGCTGCCCGCCCTCACAGCGTTAGCCGACGCCGGCTATATCGGCCGTGCAGAAGCCACCGACTTCGCCCACGATTACCGGGTGCTGCGATTGATGGAGCACCGGCTTCAGCTCGCCCGTCTCCGACGCACCCATCTGCTGCCGCGCGATGAGGAGCACTTGCGGGTGCTGGCCCGCGCAACCGGCTTGGCCACGAGTGCGGCAGGCCTCCGCACGCTCTGGTCGGAAACGAAACAGCGAGTGCGTGGGCTGCACGAGCGACTGTTCTACCGCCCGCTACTCTCCGCAGTCGCTGCACTTCCGGCTGAGGGATTGAACCTCACGAGCGGGCAGGCTGAGGCCCGCCTGGCGGCGATCGGTTTTCGCAACACCGCCGGCGCCCTGGCCCATATCGCCGCGCTCACCGGGGGAGTGTCCCGCCGGGCGACGATTCAACGGCACTTACTACCGGTGCTGTTGCAGTGGTTTTCGGAGGGTGCTGACCCGGACTACGGACTTCTCGCGTTCCGCCGGCTGAGCGACGACCTCGGCTCGACGTATTGGTTCTTGCGCATGCTACGGGACTCCTCGGGGGCGGCCGAGCGGCTCACCCGGGTGCTCTCCGGATCGCGTTTCATCGGCGAACTCCTCGAAACCATTCCCGAGGCCGTCGCCTGGCTTGAAGATCCCGATGATCTGCGCCCACGCCCGCTGTCGGTGCTGCAGGAAGAGGCCAGGGCGGTTCTGTCCCGCCATTCCAGCGCGGATGCCGCGGCCGGCGTCTTGCGCACCGCGCGCCGCCGTGAAGTGCTGCGTCTCGCTTTCTCCGCGCTCCTCGGCGAGCTCAGCCTCGACGAGCTGGCGCGCGGCCTGTCGGATGTCACGGCGACCCACATCCAGGCGGTCACTGCCGCAATTCGCGGGAGCGGCCTCGCCGCCGACGAAGGCGACGGCGACGGCATCGAGTTCTGCGTGATTGCCATGGGACGGTTCGGTGGGGCCGAGCTCGGTTTCGGTTCCGACGCCGACGTGATGTACGTCTTTCGTGCCGCGGCCCTGGAGGGCGATGCCGCTCACGACCGTGCCAAGTTCATCGTGCGCGAGCTCAACCGGCTCACCGAAGACAATCGGTTGCCGCTCGATCTCGACATCGGGTTGCGGCCAGAGGGCAAGAACGGCGTTGTCGTGCGGTCGCTGGACTCCTACGCCGCGTACTACCGTCGCTGGTCGCTGACCTGGGAGGCGCAGGCTCTCCTCCGCGCGCGTGGCGTTGCGGGTAACAGAGATCTACTGCGCGACTTCGAAGAGATCGCTGACACCGTGCGCTACCCGACGGCGATCGCCGAGCAAGACGTGCGTGAGGTCAAACGCATCAAGGCCCGGGTCGAGAGCGAGCGTTTGCCGCAGGGCGCAGACCCGACCCGGCACCTGAAGCTCGGCCGCGGGTCGTTGAGCGACGTCGAATGGTTCGTGCAATTGCTGCAGTTGCAGCACGCTGCGGACATCCCGGCGCTTCGCTCGACTTCGACGCTGCACACCCTGCACGAAGCGAGTTTGGCCGGACTGGTCGCCGAGCCGGATGCGGCGACGCTGCGTGCGGCGTGGGTGTTCGCGTCGCGGGCGCGGTCGGCGATCACCCTGTGGACGAACAAGACCTCTGATGTGCTCCCCATCGATCGCACCCAGCTCGAGGGGATCGCCCGAGTGATGGAGTATCCGCCCGGGTCGGCCAACCAACTCGACGAGGACTACCTTGCCGTCACCCGTCGCTCGCGTGCAGTCTTCGAGCGGGAGTTCTACGGGCCGGCCTAGCCACGCTGCTCTCTGTGCCGGCCGTCTGAGCACCTAAAAGAGCGAGCATCTAAAAGAGGCTGAGATTCCAGAGGCGCGGGCGCGGAGTCGTATATGAGTCAAAAACGGTAGCTGTGGCATCTGGACCGGCTTCAGTAACGAGGACATCGTTGCCGAATTCTTGGTGAATTTGATCCGCGATCGCAGATGTCAGCCCCCGAACTGAAATAACGACCTGGGGACCCGGGCCAATGCCGCTCGACCTGATGTCGATGCCCTCCGCGGAGAGAGATCCGAATCTGCTGGTCACCAGATCGTTCTGTTCCGTCACCGAGGAATAGGTACGGGGCGCGGGTTCGAACGTCACCAGCGTGGGATCGGCCGAGGCAGCCTGCAAGAGCGCGGATTCGAGAGACAGCGTTGGGTTGATGAGGCGAACGATCAAGCCATCCCCGGCCGCATTAAACTCGACGCCCCCAAAGGAGCTCGCAAACTCAGTTGTTGCGCCGACGCTCGCAAGGGCGTCTGCCGTTTGAATCAACGTCATGGTGGTGGAGGCATCTTGGGAGGTCGACAGCGGCCGTTGTGGTTCTGAGGCGGCCGACGGCAGCCCACTCAGGACGACGGCCCCAGCGGTCAGGCCGAACGCCACAATGATTCCAGCCGTTTTTTGCAATACGTTCACGACAACCCCCTTGAGAAACACCGCGTTCTGGCTCTCGCTTCACAACGCTGCGTGAAATCAGTCCTTGATGCTCCCGAAATCCTGTCACAACGTGAGCGGCCTGTCGAGGGTCCCGCTCGTATGGACGGGCTGCCGTTGGTGACGGTTTGTGCAGCTCGTTGCGGACTGAAGTAAGTTCAGCCAGGTGAATTGGCCGGGGTTCGCGTGCGTTGTTCGAGCGGGAGTACGGGCCGACTCAGTCGTATCTGCCTGCTGGGCCTGGCGAGTAGCGAGAAGCTCTACTCGTGCTCGGCGATGGCCTTCACCTTCGCGACCAGGCGATCCCACATCTCTTTCGAATGCGCGGCAGCTGCGGCGCTGGGATTATTGTCTTGCGACAGCGTGAGCGTCGTCGTGTCGCCCTCATCATCGAGAGTCCATGTCAGCGTATGGCGGTTCTCCGGCGCATCCGTTTGTCCGCTCAACGGACTGAAGTGGGTGTTCACGAGTCGTCGGCCCGGTTCGATTTCCACGATCACGCCCGTGTCGGCGTAGGGCTTGCCCTCCCAGATGCCATGCCAGGCAATCGGACCGCCGACGGACCAATCGGTCTCGACATCCGTGCCGAACATGAACTCCTTGATCGCTGCAGGGTTGGTGAGTACCTGCCACACTCGCTCCCGCGGCGCGATAATCGTGATGCTCGAGGTCGCTACATAGTTCTCGGCCATCGTGTCTCCTCCTCGTTCGCCAGCATTCTGGTGCGGGCTGTGTCAGCTCGCTGGCCGCCACGCTACTCCGCAGGCCCGACAACCCCCTTGCGCACCCGCCGTTAACGACGTTGGGGCCGAATCCTCGAAAGGATGCGGCCCCAGCGTGTGCGCTGTGCGGCTTAGACGCCGTAGTACAGCTCGTACTCGAACGGGTGCGGACGTGCAGCGAGCGGCTTGATCTCGTGCTCGCGCTTGAATGCAATCCAGGTCTCGATGAGCTCCGGCGTGAAGACGTTGCCGGCGAGCAGGAAGTCGTGGTCGGCTTCCAGCGCGTCGAGCGCGGCGTCGAGCGACGCCGGCAGCTGCGGGATGTTCTTGGCTTCTTCGGGCGGCAGCTCGTAGAGGTCCTTGTCGACCGGTTCGTGCGGCTCGATACGGTTTTTGATTCCGTCGAGGCCGGCCATCAGCTGGGCGGCGAAGGCGAGGTACGGGTTGCTCGCGCCGTCGGGCACGCGGAACTCGATGCGCTTGGCCTTCGGGTTGGTTCCCGTGATCGGGATGCGGATGCATGCCGAGCGGTTTCCGGCCGAGTAGACCAGGTTGACCGGGGCTTCGAAGCCCGGAACCAGGCGACGGAACGAGTTCACGCTCGGGTTGGTGAAGGCGAGCACAGCCGGGGCGTGCTTGAGCAGGCCACCGATGTACCAACGGGCCAGGTCGGAGAGTCCGCCATAGCCGGCCTCATCGTAGAACAACGGCTTGCCGTCGGCCCAGAGCGACTGGTGGGTGTGCATGCCAGAGCCGTTGTCGCCGAAGAGGGGCTTCGGCATGAAGGTGGCGGTCTTGCCCCACTCGTGCGCCGTGTTCTTGACGATGTACTTGAACTTGAGGATGTCGTCGGCTGCGGCGACCATCGTGTCGAAGCGGTAGTTGATCTCGCCCTGTCCGCCGGTGCCCACCTCGTGGTGGCTGCGCTCGAGGATGAGTCCGGCGTCGATCAGCTTGAGGCAGATGTCGTCGCGCAGGTCGGCGTGCTGGTCGACCGGGCTGACCGGGAAGTAGCCGCCCTTGAAGGGGGTCTTGTTGGCGAGGTTGCCGCCCTCTTCCTTGCGGCCCGAGTTCCAGGCGCCTTCGCTGGAGTCGACCGAGTAGAAGCTGGAGTGCTGGTTCACTTCGTAGCGCACGTCGTCGAAGATGTAGAACTCGGCCTCGGGAGCGAAGAACGCGGTGTCGGCGATGCCGGTGGAGGCGAGGTATTTCTCGGCCTTCTTGGCAACCTGACGCGGGTCCTTCGAGTAGATCTCGCCGTTGCGCGGGTTGTAGATGTCGAAGAGCATGATGAGCGTGCGCTCGGCGCGGAACGCGTCGATGTACGCCGTGGTGACGTCGGGGATCAGCTGCAGGTCCGACTCGTGGATCGACGCGAAACCGCGGATCGAGGAGCCGTCGAACAACTGGCCGACGGTGAAGAACTCCTCATCGACTGTTGCTGCCGGGATGTTGAAGTGCTGCTGCACACCCGGCATGTCGGTGAAACGGATGTCGAGGAACTTGACATCGGTTTCTTTGATGAATTTGAGCACTTCTGAGGAATCGCGGAACATGCTGGAACTCCAAACGGCGTGGTTCTGGGACAGTCGCGCACTGCGGCCATGGTCGAGCGTAGTCGAGCGTCGTTTCTCGAGAGTGACGCGAATGTTTCGCGCATGTTACGTGGCGCCCCCGCGAACTGCCTCGTTCTTGCTCGACCAACGTCGCAGGACTAGATTCACGAGCAAACGAACCAGGGTGGTGGCATCAGTGACGCACCATCGCGAAACCGAGAATGTCCGACGGAATCCCGTACCAGCAGCCGCAGCCAGCGTGATGCACCGCGCTCCCGCTCGACGCATGGCGATCATCGCGTTGGGCGCCCTCTGCGGACTGGCCTGGGCCGCAGGGTTTCGCGCCTACATGGTCGAACTCGCCGGCGCCGCATCTGCCTTCTCATGGTGGGGCACATTCGGCGCGTTACTCCTCCCGGGCGCCCTGGTCGGCGGACTGCTCGGCTGGGCTGAAGTGATGAGACGCGACGGCGGGCGCAGAGGATGGCGCTGGCTCGCACTCGCGCCGCTCGCGTTTGCGATCGCCCCACTCCTCGGTCCCGGAGCGATCGTCGTCCTGTTGACGCAAGGTCTCGGCGGTGGGGCCGTCGCGGTAGCCCTGATCGGACTCGGTGGCGGCTACGCCGTGTCCCGCCGGGGTCCGGGCTGGGCGCGCATTCTCTGCGGAGTTGTGAGCGCCGCCCTGGCTATAGCACTCGTACTCGCGACTCCCGCGATTGGCGGTTCCCGCCTTGCCCTCACCGAACCGAGGGGTGCCTGGGTCGGAGTGTTGGCGTTCTCCTTCCTCATTCTGCTGGCGCTTGCCTCGGCCATCCCGCACCGGCGGGTTTGCACGGCCACGGTCCCACCGTCGGTGCCCGGCGGCACATCGTCCAGACGCGCTGGTTAGAATTGAGACGTGTCTGACTCCTCATCGAAATCCGTCTCTTTTGGGCAGCTTGCCCCGAGCGAATGGCCGGGGGAGCGCCTCGGTCTTCCCGAACGTGGACCCCGCTCTGTGGCACGGGTCGGGCGCCGCTTCGCTGCTTTGGCGATCGACTGGGCTCTCGCCGTCGTCGTGTCGAGCCTCTTCTTCGACTACAACGGCTTCGCCACGACGCTCGTCTTCGTCGGCATGCAGATCATCTTCATCCCCACACTCGGCGGCAGCATCGGCCACCGCCTGCTCGGTCTGCGCGTCGTCGCATTGGCAGGCGGCTGGGTCGGCCCCTGGCGACCGGTCGTCCGATCGGTGCTACTCGGCATCGTCGTACCGGCACTCGTCTGGGACTCAGACCAGCGCGGCTTTCATGACAAAATCGCCGGCACGGTTCTGATCCGCGCGTAGCGAACCGAGATACCGTGCCGGCGATGAATGACGCTGGCGGGGTGAGGCCTAGCGGCCGCGCTGCGGACGTGCCTTGAACGGGTCGACGCCCTTCGGAATCGGCAGTGCGGTTCCGAGCGAGCTGAGACGGTTGTTGACCGCGAGCACTTCGGCCTTGGTGAGGGTCGGCTTGATGCGCGTCAGGCGACGGGCCAGCTTGTGCAGCGGCACGGCATCCGCGTCGGGGCCAACCGAAATCGTCGTCACTGTAACGTTGCCGAGCACCTTGGTGACCTTGCGACGCTCATCGTCGATCATCCGAGCGGTGCGGGAACGCGGGCCCTCGCTGATCAAGACGACGCCACCACGGCCGACAGCCCGGTAGACGGCATCCTGCGTCTTGCCGTTGACGGCAACCGGCATTTCGCTGCCGACCCAGCCGCGCTTCAACGAGCTGCGTAGAACGGCGCCGACGGCGCCCGGCTGGCCTTCGATCTGGGAGTAGGCGGCCTTCTCGGCACGACGGCCGAGAATGATGAGCATGGCCAACACGCCACCGAGAACGCCGGCGACGATCCAGAGCACCAGCGACAGCACGTTGCCGGGCGAGAAGATGAAGGCAAGTGCAAGACCGAGCGCAACCGGAACGAGGAACGCCAGAATCAAGAAGAGTGTGATCTTCGAGTCGTAGCGTCTCGTCATCTGGAAGACCTGCCACATTTGCTTCAAGCGGCCTGGTTCTTTGGGTTTGCGGGGAGTCTTATCCTTGCTGCGTGCCATGGTTCTAACACTACCGAGTCCGTCGAATGCCGCGTGACCGATTCCGGCCCCTGACTGACGCTCAATCCTCGTTTCAGCAGATTCCGAGGTTCTCACCAGGGCGTGTGACTGGCCGGTTATCCACGAATCGTGACAGGTAGCGGATGTCCGAGCGCCGGTCAACGACGATGGCAGGCGTGAGATCACGCAAACAGAAGTCGCCTCATGCCGGCGACCCCCTCAGCCCAGTTGATGCCGTGACGTGGAACGTCGAGCCGACACCGACGGCAGCGGCTGAGAGATTGTCGGAGATTGCCGGCTACCAGCTCGGACGGAAGCTCGGCACCGACGCCGACGCCGATCTCTACCTCGGCCACAGCGCGCATGGTGCACCTGGCGATGGCGCCTCAAACAACATCGTGACACTCAAGCTGTTTCGGACTGAGTCAGCGAGCTCCCAGATCGACCACGAGCTCGCCGTGCGGTCCGTGCTCGTCCCCGGTTCGATCGGTGCTCTTCACGACGTGGCGACCCTGGCCGACGGACGAGTGGTTCTGGTGCTGGAGCATCTGGCCGGCGGTTCCCTGGTTCATTACCTGCGCGCGTACACGCCGCTGTCCCCGGGCGAGGCCGTGACCATCCTGGCCCCGATCGTGTCCTCGCTCGCGGCGTTGCACGAAGCCGGGTTCGCCCTGCCCGACCTGTCGGTGACAGCGATCACGCTCACCGCCGAAGGGCGGCCTGTCATTGACAGGTTCGGTGCACTCGAGCTTCTCCCACCGCCGGCGACGGCTGCGCGAGTGCGCCGGGACCTGCTGCGCAACGACTACGAGCGGTTGATCAGAGTGATGCGCGAGGTTTTCGCAGCGGTTGACCCCGCCAGCGGCGGAGCACGGCATGCCGAGGGGATTGCGGGTTGGGGCGAAGAAGCGGCCGATCACCTCTCGATTCCTGAGTGTCTCGACGGGCTGGAAGCCGCATTGTTCGCGTGGGCGCCGGGCGAGGCGCTGCGGATGCGCCGACCGGTCGTCGCCCACGATGCACCGCTGACGGACTTCCCCCTGCGGAGGATTGAACAGGTCGCCGTGCCGCCGCCACGTGAGCGCGCTGTTGCGGAGCGACCGCCGCCAGTCGTGCGATTCGGAATCCAGCGTGCGGCCGATCGGATCGCGACTGCCCTCCGCGGCCCGTTTGCCGAGCGCGATAGTGCCGAGCATGGAGTAGCCGAGCTGAGCACGTTCTCGGCACGGCTGCGAAAACGTCTTCTTTCCCGGCCGATTCTGGTTGCGGCGGCTCTGGCGATCGGGCTCAGCAGTCTCGCTTTCGGCGCGCTATCGACGGGGGCGGTCGACGAAGAGGTTGCGGCCGAGAACTCCGATGCGGTGACCGCCGAGTCTGATCCTTTGCCAATCGTCGCTGGCACGGCTGCCGAACGTGAGGCGATCGCCGCTGACGACCCGGTGGCTGCTGCAATGGCCCTGCTCGCCATGCGAGCCGTCTGCCTCGCCGAATCGTCGGTGCTGTGTCTTGACACGGTGGATCAGGCCGGCTCGGCAGCGATGGCAGCTGACCGAAATACCGTACGCATTGCACAGCAGAATGCGGGCGATCCGGTGGTGCAGGTGTTCGAAATCGATGCTCGGCTCGTCGAACGGAACGGAGACTCGGCACTGGTTGAAGTCACCATGAAGCCGGCGGCGGAAGATTCAGCTGGCGCAACCGCAGCAGCGACTGAGCCAGGAGAAGCGCCGGCAGACGAACGGGGATACAGCAAACCGGCCTCGCTCCTGGTGATCAGGGGCGAGGCCGGTTGGCGTGTACGTGAGATCTTCGACTACTGATTCCGACAGACGCCACAGTGACGTGGGCTGTCAGAACCGATTCGACCTACAGGCCGAGGTTTGCTTCGAAAGCTCCGGCTTCCAGGCGCTTCTTCATGGTGACGAGGAAGCCGGCTGCGTCGGCACCGTCGATGATGCGGTGGTCGTACGACAGCGCCAGGTAGACGGTCGAGCGGATGGCGATCGAGTCGAGGCCGTCATTGGTGACAACGACCGGCTTCTTGTACACGATGCCGGTGCCGAGGATGGCGCTCTGCGGCAGGAAGACGACGGGGGTGTCGAAGAGTGCGCCACGCGAACCGGTGTTGGTCAGCGTGAACGTTCCACCGGACAGCTCGTCGGGCTTCAGCTTGTTCTCGCGAGTGCGCTCAGCCAGATCGGCGATCTGTGCTGCGAAACCTGCGATGTCGAGGCCTGCAGCGTCGCGCACGACGGGCGTGAGCAATCCGCGCTCGGTCTCAACGGCAATGCTGATGTTCTCCTGCGCCGGGTAGACGATGGAGTCGCCCTCGATCGTCGCGTTGATGATCGGGTTTGCCTGCAGCGCTTCGGCAGCAGCCAAAGCGAAGAACGGCAGGAACGAGAGCTTGTTGCCGGTCTTCGCCAGGAACTCGCCCTTGATCTTGTCGCGAAGAATTGCGACGCGGGTGACGTCAACCTCGACGACGGTGGTCAGCTGGGCTGACGTGTTCATCGAGATGACGGCGCGCTCGGCCACAACCTTGCGCAGTCGCGACATCGGGACGGTGGTGCCGCGCAGCGGTGACACTGCAACGACCGGTGCGGCTGCCGGAGCAGTCGAGGCCGAAGCCGAAGCGATGTCCTGCTTGCGGATGCGTCCACCGACACCGGTGCCGGTGATCGTCGACAGGTCGACGCCGGCCTCGTTGGCGAGCTTGCGCACAATCGGGGTGACGTAGCCGGAGGTGCCGGCGTGCGAGCCGCGGGCAGCCGGGGCTGCTGCGGGTGCCGGTGCGGCTGCGGGTGCCGGTGCGGCGACGGGTGCCGGAGCCGCAACCGGTGCCGGTGCGGCGACAGGTGCGGGAGCTGCAACCGGGGCTGGTGCGGCGACGGGTGCCGGTGCAACGGGTGCTGCTACCGGTGCGGCAACGGGTGCCGGTGCGGCGACAGGTGCCGGGGCGACGGGCGCCTCAGCGACGGGCGCCTCAACAACAGGTGCCTCAGCAACAGGGGCCGGTGCTGCGGCAGCAGCTGAACCGTCACCGATGGTGACGAGAATCGTTCCGACCTCGACGGTCTCGTCTTCCTGAACCAGGATTGCCTCGATCACGCCGGCGACGGGGGAGGGGATCTCCGTGTCAACCTTGTCGGTCGACACTTCGAGCAGGGGCTCGTCGACCTCCACGCGGTCGCCTACATTCTTGAGCCAGCGGGTAACCGTGCCCTCTGTGACACTCTCTCCGAGTGCCGGGAGGCTGACGGATTCGCTCATGCGCTTGTCTCCTTTGAAACCATTTGTCTGGGGTTAGATTAGTGAAATCAGTGAACCGGAAGCCGGTTACATTGCGTGAAGCGGCTTGCCGGCGAGGGCAAGGAACGCTTCGCCGAGTGCTTCGTTCTGCGTGGGGTGGGCGTGGATCAGCGGGGCGATGTCTTCTGGGTATGCTTCCCAGTTGACCGCCAGCTGGCCTTCACCGATCAGTTCGCCGACGCGGGCGCCGATCATGTGTACGCCGACGACGGGGCCGTCGTTGACACGAACAACCTTGACCGAACCCGTGGTGCCGATGATCGCGCTCTTGCCGTTGCCGCCGAGGTTGTACTCGTAGCTCGTGACCTGGTCAGCGCCGAACTTCTCAGCAGCCTTCGCTTCGGTGTAACCGACAGACGCTACCTCGGGGTCACAGTAGGTGACCTTCGGGATGTTGACGTCTTCAACGATGATCGGGTTCAAGCCGGCGAGCTCTTCGGCGACGAAGATGCCCTGCTGGAAACCGCGGTGTGCAAGCTGCAGGCCGGGAACGATGTCGCCGACGGCGTAGACGCCGGGCACGTTGGTGGCGAGGCGCTCGTTGGTGAGAACGAAACCGCGGTCCATCGCGATGCCGACTTCTTCGAAGCCGAGGCCGGCGGTCGACGGGCCACGGCCCACGGCGACGAGCAGGAGTTCGGCTTCAATCGTCTTGCCGTCTTCGAGCGTGACGACGACGCCGGTCTCGTTCTGCGTGACACTTGCAAAGCGCACGCCGAGCGAATACTCGATGCCGCGCTTGCGGAACGCGCGCTCCAGCTGCTTGGAGATCGACTCTTCTTCGTTCGGAACGAGGTGGGGCAGAGCCTCAATGATCGTCACGTCGGCGCCGAAGGACTTCCAGACGCTCGCAAACTCGACGCCGATGACGCCGCCGCCGAGCACGGCAACCTTCTTCGGAACGAAGTTCAGCTCGAGAGCCTGCTCGCTGGTGATGACGCGGCCACCGAGTTCGAGACCCGGAAGCGAACGGGAGTAGGAACCCGTGGCGAGGATGACGTTCTTGCCGACGATGGTGTCTTCGCCGACCTGCACGGTCGTCGGGGAGATCAGGCGACCTTCACCCTGGATGACCGTGATGCCGCGAGCCTTGATCAGGCCCTGCAGACCCTTGTACTTGCTCGAGACGATGCCTTCGCGGTACGCGGTGACGCCCTGGATGTCGATGCCACCGAACGTGGTCGACACCCCGTACTTCGACGACTCACGGCTCACATCGGCTACCTCAGCCGAGTGCAGCAGCGCCTTGGTCGGGATGCAACCACGGTGCAGGCAGGTGCCGCCGAGTTTGTCCTTCTCAATCAGACCAACGGAGAAACCGAGCTGGACTGCACGCAGCGCTGCTGCATATCCACCGCTTCCTCCACCGAGAACGACAATGTCAAAATTCTGTTCCGACACCCAGCTACTCCCTCGCGCATTACGAATTCAGCTACGACTCCGCCAACGGATTCATGATCTACATGGCGGGCCTTCTGCGGCAAGATATTCTTGCCTCTACGACTGTACTACGGGCGAGAAAAGTCCTCGGCCAGTCTGATCAGGGCACGCACAGAAACACCGGTGGGTCCCGGCTTCGTGAAGCCCCATGCTCCGCCTTCGTTCTGGGCGCTTCCGGCGATGTCCAGGTGAGCCCACGGAATCGTCGTGTCGGTGAACTCCCGCAGAAACACGGCGGCCAGGAGCATCCCGGCAGCTTTGTTTCCGATTTTCGCGTTGGCGATGTCCGCCACATCGGAGTTGAGCAGCGCCCGCAATTCGCCGGGCAACGGCATCGGCCAGGCGAGCTCGCCCGTTGCCGTGCTGGCCGCGAGCACCTGGTCGACCAAGGCGGTGTCGCCCATTGCCGCGAAGTAGCGCGTGCCGAGTGCGACCGTCGCCGCACCGGTCAGCGTCGCGACGTCGACGATGGCGTCCGGCTTCTCCTCGGCTGCGGCGACCAAGCCGTCGGCCAGAACAAGGCGGCCCTCGGCATCCGTGTTCAGCACCTCGACGGTGCGCCCACCGCGGATACGCAGAACATCCTCCGGACGAGTCGCGGTGCCCGACGGCATGTTCTCGGCGATGCACAACCAGGCGGTGATGCGCACCGGAAGGGCGAGCTTCGCTGCGGCGACTGCCACAGCCAGAACTGTCGCAGCGCCGGTCATGTCGTACTTCATGCCGACCATCGAGGCCGCGGGCTTCAGTGACAGGCCGCCGGTGTCGAACGTGATTCCTTTGCCCACGAGCGCCAAGTGGCGGGAGGCATCGGCGGGGGAGTAGCTGACCTTCACCAAACGTGGGGGCCGCGTCGACCCCTGGCCGACGCCCAGGATGCCGCCGAAACCGTCGGCGGCCAGGGCTGCCTCGTCCCAGATCGTCACGTCGATCGGCAAATCGCGCGCCGCAGCCTCTGAGCGTTCGGCGAGTGACTGCGGGAACAGGTCGGAGGGCGGGGTGTTGACGAGGTCCTTGACCAGTTGCATCGCCTCGGCGATCGCCAGTGCGTGAGCGACGGAGTCCTGATTGCCGAGCGTGGAGTGAACGTCGATGCGTGTGGCGCTGAGCTTGGCGTCGGCCAGGGAAGTGGTGCGGTATTCGGTGAAGGAATAGGCGCCGAGCAGTGCGCCCTCCAACAGGGCGTCGAGCTGCTGTTCATCGGCCAGGGGGAGTGCAAAGGCGAGGTGGTCAGCACCGGTCAGCTGACGCACGGCCGAGCCTGCAGCCAGGCGGAGCGCATCCGGCGTCATCACGGTGCCGATTCCGACAATGGCGATGGCGCCGGCCGCGCCGATTGTCGCGGGAAGCCGGACGACCTCGTCACGGCGACCTGTGACGCCGAGAGCGGTGAAATGCTCGGCCAGCCTGGCGAAGGCGGGGTCGGCGACCAGTGTTGGCCCGTCGGGAGTACTGACCGCGGCGAGCACGAGAATTTCGGCGACAGAATCGACAGCGGGCTGGGTGGACAGTGACAACGACGGGAGAACCATAGGTCAATGCTAATCACCGGGCGTCGGTACTCCGTTCCCGACCGTCCCGCTCGCTCCGTCAGTTGTTCGCTCTCGGCACTATCGCCAAGACCGCTTTTCAGTTTGCTTCGAGAGGGCGCGGCCTAGAGTTAATGCATGCGTGATCCAGGTGACCTCTACGAACTGACCGATGCCGCCGCCGGCATCCCCGAGGGCCTGCATCTCGTCGCCGGATTGACGGGTTTCGCGGATGCCGGTGGTGCAGTTTCGCAGTTCACCGAATATTTGCTCGGTGCGCTTCCGAACACCGTGGTCGCCAGATTCGATGCCGACGTGCTTCTCGACTACCGGGCGCGTCGCCCGATCATCTATTTCGATCAGGATCACCTCAGCGATTACCAGCCGCCGACGCTCAGCCTCTATCTGGCGCGAGATGAGGTCGGGCAACAGTTCCTGCTGCTCGCCGGCTACGAGCCCGATTTTCGGTGGGAACAGTTCACTGCTGCGATTCTTCAACTGGTCGAACGCTTCACCATCTCGTCGACCACGTGGGTGCACGCCATCCCGATGCCGGTGCCGCACACGCGCCCGATCGGAGTCACCGTCAGCGGTAGCCGCTCAGACCTGGTGGAGAGCATGTCGGTCTGGCGCCCCCACACGCAGGTGCCCGCAAACGTGCTGCACCTGGTCGAGTACCGGCTGCTCGAGTCTGACGCGTCGGCCGTCGGCTTCGTGCTCTTGATTCCTCACTATCTTGCCGACACCGAGTTTCCGTTCGCCGCCTTGTCGGCGCTCGAAAGCACGAGTGCGGCGACGGGACTCATCTTCCCGACCGATCACCTGCGCGAAAAGAACCGGGAGTTCATTGAGCGGATCGACGAGCAGGTGGCGGACAACCCCGAACTCGCGAAGCTGGTCGGCACGCTCGAACAGCGCTACGACTCCTATATGGAGGGCAGCACGCTGCGTTCGCCGCTCACCGACGAAGACGGCGAGCTTCCCACGGCCGACGAAATTGCCGCGGAGCTGGAGAAGTTCCTCGCGATCCGACGCAATAAAGATGACGGCTCGCCGCTCTAGCCGCCCAGGCCTCTGACCCTCCCACAGCCGCCTCGCCGTCATGGGGGTGCTGCACCGGGCGGTAGGTTGGGATGAGTGAACTCTTCTCGATCCTGGCTTATCTTCTCTCTCGGATCGTTCGCGTACCTCTCTGCTGTGCTGCAACGCACCTCGATGGGCATTGCCGGCGTCGCGGCCACCGAGCGGTTCGGCGGTTCGGCCGCAGTGCTGTCCAGCCTCGCCGTCGTGCAACTGATCGTTTACGCGGCGATGCAGATTCCCGTCGGCGTTCTGATCGACCGGTATGGGCCGCGCGTGCTGATTATCACGGGCACCGCGCTGATGGTCGTCGGTCAGATGGCCCTGGCCTTTGCGCCGAGCATCACCATCGCGGTGATCGGACGCATCCTGGTCGGCGCCGGCGATGCGATGATCTTCATCTCAGTGATCCGGTTGATCAGTTCGTGGTTCACCGGCCGAATCGTTCCGCAGTTGTCGCAGTGGATGGGTCAGATCGGCCAACTCGGTCAGGTGCTCTCGGCAATTCCACTCGCCTGGGTACTGTCGGAGTGGGGGTGGACACCCGCGTTCCTCTCGGCGGCATCCGTCGCGGTGGTCGCATTGATCGCCGTCATCCTTGTCATCAAGGACAGGCCCGCCGATTCCGAAGAACACCCCAGGGCCAACAGCTGGCATGTCGCGGTCACCCAACTGCGGCACAGTTTCAAGCGTCCGGGCACCCAACTGGGTTTCTGGTCGCACTACGTCACCCAATCGTCGGGCACCGTGTTCAGCCTGCTCTGGGGTTTTCCGTTCATGGTGTTCGGGCTGGGCTATGAACCGCACTTCGCAGCGGCGATGCTCACGATTTTGGTGGGGTCAGGTCTCGTCTTCGGCCCGATCCTCGGACTGCTGTCCGCCCGGTATCCGCTGCGACGCAGCAACATTGTGCTCGGTATTGTGACGGCGATCGGGCTGGCCTGGGCCGTGGTGCTGCTCTGGCCGACCGCGCCGCCGGTCTGGCTGATTGCCCTGCTGCTTGTGGTTCTCGGCATCGGGGGGCCCGGTTCGCTCATCGGTTTCGACTTCGCGCGCACCTTCAACCCGCAACGCAGCCTGGGCGCCGCGAATGGCGTCGTGAATGTGGGCGGCTTCACCGCCAGTTTCGTGTCGATGTTTCTGATCGGTGTGCTGCTCGACCTGCAAGACGGATGGCGCGTCGCCGGCGGTCAAGCCAGCGACCTGTACGCGCTCGACGCATTCCGTGTCGCGTTTGCCGTGCAATACCTGGTGATCGGGATCGGCGTCTTCTTTTTGGTGAGTGCGCGGCGCCGTACCCGCAGGGGACTTTCCCGCGACGAGGGAATAGAAGTGGCACCGATCTGGGTTGCACTCTCACGAAGGTGGCGTCGGCGCAAGGCCTGAGGCGAACAAAGTGGCTTGTTCCCCCGCCAAACCGTGCAATAATTGAGAACAGGACCCGTTCTGGTTCCGGAGTTTTTGACGCCAGCGTCAAAGCATGCGTTGCCTCGTTGCAGCGCCCCGGACTTGACATGGGTCCTTGTACTGCCCAAATTCAACTGCTTGATCACAATCCGCTCGTTTTAGCGGGTTGCGAGCAGGCTGAGGAACTGGCCAGTGCACCAACCCAGCATGAGAGGTGTTCGAATGGCAACCCCCGCAAAGTCAGAAGCGACGGAGACCACTGAGAGCAAGGAGTCCGCTGTCAAGACTCCCGCGACCAAAGCCGCTGCAACCAAGGCTCCGGCCAAGGCAGCTGCACCCAAGACTGCCGCAGTGAAGAAGGCCGCAACTGCAGCCCCGCGCAAGCGCGCTTCCAAGAAGGCCGACGACGAAGAAGTTGTCGAGCCGGTTGCCGCCGACGACGCGTTCGCCGATGACGACGAAGACGGCACCAAGCGTCCGGTCTCGACCGAGCCGCTTCCGACCGGCGCCCTCGTGCTTTCGCTCGTTGATGACGACGACGAGGTTCCGGTCTACTCGAGTGCCATCACCGGTGCGACGGCCGACCCTGTCAAGGACTACCTGAAGCAGATCGGTAAGGTCGCCCTGCTGAACGCGGCCGAAGAAGTTGAGCTGGCCATGCGTATCGAGGCCGGCCTGTTCGCCGAAGACAAGCTGTCGGTCATGACCGATGCCGAGAAGAAGAGCCCGCTCGGTCGTGAACTTCAGTGGGTGGCGAAAGATGGCGCCCGCGCGAAGAGCCACCTCCTCGGTGCCAACCTGCGCCTCGTCGTTTCGCTGGCCAAGCGCTACACCGGCCGCGGGATGCAGTTCCTCGACCTGATCCAGGAAGGAAACCTGGGCCTCATCCGTGCCGTCGAGAAGTTCGACTACACCAAGGGCTTCAAGTTCTCCACCTACGCCACCTGGTGGATCCGTCAGGCCATCACCCGCGCCATGGCCGACCAGGCCCGCACCATCCGCATCCCGGTGCACATGGTCGAGGTCATCAACAAGCTGGCCCGTGTTCAGCGTCAGATGCTGCAGGACCTGGGTCGCGAACCCACGCCTGAGGAGCTGAGCCGCGAACTCGACATGACGCCTGAAAAGGTCGTCGAGGTGCAGAAGTACGGTCGCGAGCCGATTTCACTGCACACTCCGTTGGGTGAAGACGGTGACAGCGAATTCGGTGACTTGATCGAAGACACCGAAGCCGTCGTTCCGGCCGACGCTGTCGGGTTCACCATGCTGCAGAAGCAGCTGGAAAGCCTGCTTGACTCGCTGTCCGAGCGTGAAGCCGGCGTGATCCGTATGCGTTTCGGTCTCGGCGACGGCATGCCGAAGACGCTCGACCAGATCGGCGACACGTTCGGCGTCACACGCGAACGCATCCGTCAGATCGAGTCGAAGACCATGGCCAAGCTGCGTCACCCGTCGCGTTCGCAGTCACTGCGCGACTACCTCGAGTAGGAGCGACGGGGTGCGATATGCCCCGGCGATCCTCATTGGCAGGGTCGTCAGGAAGCTTGCCCGGTGGCGTAAACCGGGTGGTGGCTCGGCGATTCCGGGCGTTGTCGTCAATGCGATTGCGCCCGGATTCCTTCCGCGCACCCTGAACAGCTTTCCCGGAGGGCTCGTCATCGTGACGGGTTCGAGTGGCAAGTCGACGACGACGAAGATGCTCGTTGCGGCTCTGCGCGCGCACGGGGTCAGTGTCTTCACGAACCCCTCCACGGCCAATATCAGCCAGGGGCTGACCTCGGCGCTGCTCGAGCAGGTGTCGCTCGCCGGTCGCATCGACGGCGACATCGCAGTGCTCGAGATGGATGAAGGCCATGGCGCCTTGATCTCCGCATCACTCACGCCGCGGGTCGTCGCCTTGACCAATGTGATGGTCGATCAGATCGATCGTTTTCACGATTCTGAAATGGTCGCGACGATGCTCGCGAAAATTGCGGCTCGGGCAACCGAGGCGGTCGTGCTGAATAGCGACGACCAGTACCTTGTCGAACTCGGTGAACGGCTGAGTGGTGTCCGGGTCGACCGGTACGGCGTCAGCGCCGAGGTGCTGGACCAGAACCCGCGCGGCCTCGGCTACACCCAAACGGCCCGCGACCGGTTGCCGGCGGGGGAGGGCGTTGTGCTCACCCGGGTGAAGGGCCGCGATGCCCAGTTGAATCTCGATGGTCGCACCTATTCGTTCACTCTGCCGGCCCGTGGCACTCACTATGCGGTCGACGCCGTCACGGCATTGGCCACCGCGCGCTCGGCCCTCGGTGAGCGGTTCGATCCGGTCGTCGCGCTGGCGGCCATCTCGGCGATCCCTCCGGTCTTCGGGCGTGGGGAGATCGTCTCGGTGCGTGGGCGCATGGTCGAGTTCGTGTTGGTTCAGAACCCAGCGAGTTTTCAGCTCAACGTGGACAGCCTGGAACCTGGCACTGAACAGATCATGATCGCCATCGGTTCGGATGTGCGTGACCCGTCCTATTTCTGGCCGGTCGACACGTCGGGGCTCGGTCACGTGCTGCTCGCCTCAGGTTCTAAAGCCTCTGACATTGCCCTGCAGCTGGCCTACGACGGCGTCTCCGTTGATCGGGTGGAACCCGATCTCGGTCAGGCGCTCGACGCGTTCCTTGCTCTTCCCGACCCGGCTCACGGGCTGAAGACAATCATCTTCTCTGCCGACTCGATGCGCCGCACGCGTGCACATCTCGGGTTGACTTCCAACGACGAGGAGCCGGCATGACCACGTCGCTGACCATTGTTTCGGTGCTGCCCGAACTTCTCGGCACGAACGGGGATGCAGCGAATGCTCGCGTGCTCCGCCGCCGGGCCGAGTGGGCGGGCTTCCAGGCGAACGTCGTCGAGGTGCGCACCGCGGCCGATCTCCCGTCGATCGTCGATGCGGTTGTCGTCGGTTCGGGAACCGATGGCGACCTGGCCGTGGCGCGGGACATCCTGGCCACGATGACAGACGAGTTTCGCGCGTGGTCGACCGGCGGGGTTCCGATCCTCGCTGTCGGCACCGGGTGGGAACTGCTCAGCTGGGGCATCGAACAAGCCGATGGCCCGGTGATCGAAGGCCTGGGTCTCGTCGCCGGCCGCGCTGTTCCGCGCACGGAGCGGGTGACCGACGACCTCATCGTGAAGACCAAGTACGGCCGTTTGATCGGGTTCGAGAACCACGCGCGCGACTATGTCGGCGCCGAGGGTTCGCCGCTCGGACGAGTGCTGTCCGGAACCGGAAACGGTGCCGGCTCCGAAGGCCTGGTGATGGGGGAGTTCTTCGGAACCCACCTCCACGGCCCGGTGCTCGCCCGAAACCCGCAGTTTGCCGATCACCTACTGGAGATCATGGCGGCCCGGCACGGTGTGTCTTATCGCCGCGGCGACGACGCAGTTTTTGCCGATGAAATGGCGCAAGCCGCACGCAATCAAATTGCAGTGCGGCTTGCTCAGGCTGCTGAGTAGCGAGCCGTTAAAAGTAATCAGCCAAGCTCCGGTGTTCCGGTGCTTGGCTGATTGAGCTCTCGAGGAGCTGAGCGTTCTACGAGCGCTGGTCTTCGAGGAGTCGGCTCGACTCGTCGTGCCAGCTCTCGGCGATAGCCGACAGCTTCTCCTGGTGCTTACGACCGTGGTGCGCGCAGAACAGCAGTTCACTGTTGTTCACGACGACCCGAATGTAGGCCTGGGCGCCACAAGCGTCGCAGCGATCGGCTGCGGTGAGCTGGTGGGGGGCGCCCTGCTGGTCGACGGCACCATTATCGGTGGCGATCTGGGACATGTTCTCCTCCTCCAGTTTCGAAGCCTGAAACCCAAGCTTTAAGGCTGATACTCAATCAAAACACGCCTTTGCCTTCCCAGCGAGCATTCTGGCTGTTATTTCGCTGACCGCGTAGTAACGCCAAGGAGTGTCAGCCGGGCAGTGTCAGGCTTGTTCAGTAGTGTTAACCGTTGTGAGTTCTGACTATTCCGCACGCCACCTTTCGGTCCTTGAGGGTCTCGAAGCAGTTCGCAAACGTCCCGGCATGTACATCGGGTCAACCGACTCGCGGGGACTCATGCACTGTCTCTGGGAAGTCATCGACAACTCGGTCGACGAGGCGCTGGCCGGACACGGCAACAGCATCGATATCGTGCTGCACCCCGACCAGAGCGTTGAGGTACGTGACACGGCGCGAGGGATCCCGGTCGACATCGAGCCGAAGACCGGCCTGACGGGTGTCGAAGTGGTCTTCACCAAGCTTCACGCCGGCGGAAAGTTCGGCAGCGGGTCCTACGCCGCATCCGGCGGCCTGCACGGTGTCGGCGCCTCGGTGGTCAACGCCCTGTCCGAGCGCCTCGACGTCGAGGTCGACCGTGACGGCAAGACCTATGCGATGTCCTTCCACCGCGGCGAGCCCGGCAACTTCGCCGACACGGGCGAGAAGAGCCCAGATGCCCCGTTTACGCCGTTCGAGAAGAAGAGCGAGCTGCGTGTCATCGGAAAGGTGAAGAAGGGGGTCACCGGCACACGCATCCGTTACTGGGCTGATCGCCAGATCTTCACCAAGGGTGCGACATTCCAGAACGATGAGCTTCTCGCCCGTGCGCGTCAGACGGCTTTCCTTGTGCCGGGGCTGGCCATTGAAATCGACGACCTGCGTGCCGAGGAGCCGATCCACGAATCGTTCAAGTTCGAGGGCGGCATCTCAGAGTTCGTCGATCACCTGGCGACGGATGCCCCGCTCACCGACACCTGGCGCCTGACCGGTGACGGTCACTTCACCGAGACGGTTCCCGTGCTCACCGACTCCGGCACGATGGTGCCGACCGAGCTGAAGCGCGACTGCCACGTCGACATCGCGCTGCGGTGGGGAACCGGCTACGACACTGTCGTGCGCAGCTTCGTCAACATCATCGCAACGCCCAAGGGTGGCACCCACCAGGCCGGCTTCGAGGCCGGGCTCCTCAAGTTTCTGCGTGCCGAGGTCGAGAAGAATGCCCGCCGGCTCAAGGTGGGTTCCGACAAGCTGGAGAAAGACGACGTGCTGGCCGGTTTGACGGCCGTGCTCACCGTGCGTCTGCCCGAGCCGCAGTTCGAAGGTCAGACCAAAGAGGTTCTCGGCACCCCGGCCGTGCGCGCGATCGTGGCCAACGTCATCGCGAAGACGATGAACGAACGCTTCACCTCGAGCAAGCGTGACGACAAGGCGCAGTCCGCCCTCGTGCTCGACAAGATCGTCGCCGAAATGAAGTCGCGCATCTCAGCGCGTGCGCATAAAGAGACGCAGCGCCGCAAGAACGCGCTCGAGAGCTCGTCGCTTCCGGCCAAGCTCGTCGATTGCCGCAGCAACGACGTCGCCACCAGTGAGCTGTTCATCGTCGAGGGTGACTCGGCGCTCGGCACGGCGAAGCTGGCGCGCGACAGCGAGCACCAGGCCTTGCTGCCCATCCGCGGCAAGATCCTGAACGTGCAGAAGGCATCCGTCTCCGACATGCTGAGCAACGCCGAGTGTGCGTCGATCATCCAGGTGATCGGGGCCGGGTCGGGGCGCAGCTTCGATCTGTCTGCAGCGCGCTACGGGCGGATCATCATCATGAGCGACGCCGACGTCGACGGCGCCCACATCCGTACCCTGCTGCTCACCCTGTTCTTCAGGTACATGCGCCCGATGATTGAAGACGGTCGTGTCTTCGCTGCGGTGCCACCGTTGCACCGGGTCGTGGTGATGAACCCGGGATCCAAGCCCAACGAGACGATCTACACCTATTCCGAAGCCGAACTTCAGGGCGTTCTCGCGGGGTTGAAGCGAAGCGGAAAGCGCTACCAAGACCCGATCCAGCGGTACAAGGGCCTCGGTGAGATGGATGCCGATCAGCTGGCGACAACCACCATGGAACGTGCGCACCGCACCCTGCGCCGCGTGCAGGTTTCTGACGCAGAGGCCGCCGGCGCCATGTTTGAGCTTCTGATGGGCAACGAAGTTGCTCCGCGCAAGGAGTTCATCATCGACAGCTCGGCCACGATGTCGCGGGACCGCATCGACGTCTAGACAGCAACACGCACGGATACACAGTGCCGTGCTCACAGGGTTCTCAGCCCCGGGAGCACGGCACTTCGTCATTCTGAGCGTCAGTTCCTATTGCGCAGTATCGCTGCTTTCCTCGCTGCGCTTCACGTTGCTTCTCGCGGGGCAACCGGGGCTGACTTCGCCGCTCCAGCCGTCGTTCACTGAGCGGCCGCCCCACGTCGGCCGCTGCCGCACAGCCCCGGCGCGGTCTATCCCGCTGGGCGAGGGGTAGACCCCGCGCCAGCGGGGATACTTCGCGCCGAGAAGGGCGGGGGCTCGTGGCTGCCAGTCGCGCGAGACGCAGAAGAGCCCGCCTCAACGAGGCGGGCTCTTCACAATTCACCGGATGCACCAACTAGCTCAGTGCTGCACCGATCGCGCCGACAACGGCGTCGAGCATGGTTCCTGAGGCGTCACGGCGTGCGCCCGATTCGGGAAGTGCGCGGGGTGTTCCGTCGAGAGCCACCGCGTGCGCCGGTGCCGGACCGACCCAGGCCAGAGCCAGGGTGTCTTCGCCCTTGAGGAAACGCTGCGACCGCACGCCGCCCGTCGCCCGGCCCTTGGCCGGGTACTCGGTGAACTCCGACACCTTGGCGCTGCCGGGATCGATGCCCAGTAGCGTCTGGCTGCCGATCGCGACGGTGGCGACGACCGCGGTCTCCGCCTCCTCGGGGCTCAGGCTGGTGAAGAACACGACCTGGGCATCCGCTGCCAGCTTGATGCCGGCCATGCCGCCGGCGGCACGCCCTTGCGGGCGCACGCCTGACGCGGGGAAACGCAAGAGCTGAGAGTCGGAGGCGACGAAGACGAACTCATCGTCGTCACCGCCCTGAACGGCTCCGATGACTTCGTCTTTCGGCTTCAGAGCAATGATCTCGAAATCGGGCTTGTTGGCCCAATCGCCGGGGGTGACGCGCTTGACGATTCCCTGCTTGGTGCCGAGCGCAATCGCGCGCGGAGATTCCAGTGAGACGAGAGCGAGAATTTTTTCGCCTCGATTCGGCAGCGCCAGGTAGTCGGCAACCTTGACGCCGGCCGCAAGCTGAATCGACGTCGGTGGCATCAGGGGCAAATCGACCGGGGTGAACCGGATGAGGCGGCCCAGGTTCGTGACCGCACCGATCTCGGCACGGCTGGTGGTGTCGAGCACCGAGAGCACCGCGTCATGCTTGCTGCGTCGTTTGGCGGGGCCGACGCGGTCGGCCTGGGCGTCGTCGCCCTCCTGCAGTTCGACCCGGGCGATGCGCCCGGTCACGCTCAGGTAAACCCGGGTCGGGGTGTCCTGAACTTCGAGCACCACTGCGCCACGCTTCGAGGCGGCGCCGGCGATGCTCGGCTTGGCTTCGGTGAGGAGGGTGCGCCGGGGCGTGCCGAACTTCTCGGCAACCGCCGCCAGCTCGTCGGACACGAGGTTGCGAATTGCCAGCTTGCTTCCGAGCAGTTTCTCCAAAGCCGCGATCTCAGCGAGCAACTGGTCACGTTCGCTTTCCAGCTCGATGCGGGAGAACCGGGTGAGTCGGCGCAGACGCAGCTCGAGAATGTACTCCGCCTGAAGCTGGCTGAGCTCGAACACGTCGATCAGGCGGGTCCGTGCCTGCTCGCTGTCATCACTGGTGCGAATGACCTGAATGACCTCGTCGATGTCGACGATGGCGATGAGGAGGCCCTGCACCAGGTGCAGGCGTTCCTTGCGGCGTGCCAGGCGGTAGGCCGACCGGCGGGTGACAACCTCGATACGGTGGCCGACATACACGACGAGCAGCTCACGCAGCCCGAGCGTCTGTGGTCCACCGTCGACCAGTGCGACGGCATTGATGTTGAACGAGTCTTCGAGCGGCGTCACCCGGTAGAGCTGCTCGAGCACCGCCTCCGGGCTGAACCCGGTCTTGATGCCGATGACCAGGCGCAGGCCCTTGGTACGGTCGGTGAGGTCGGTGACATCGGAGATGCCGCTGAGTTTCTTGTTGTTGACGCCATCCTTGATCTTTTCGATGACCTTCTCAGGCCCGACCAGGTAGGGCAGCTCAGTCACGACCAACCCGGTCTTGCGCGCGGTGATCGCCTCGACCGAGACCCGGGCGCGCGTCTTGAAGCTGCCGCGGCCGGTCGCGTAGGCGTCCTTGATGCCGGCCAGCCCGACGATGGTGCCGCCGGTGGGCAGATCGGGGCCGGGAACGAACTCCATCAGGTCTTCGAGCGTCGCATTCGGATGCGCGAGCAGGTGCCGGGCGGCGCCGACGACCTCGACCAGATTGTGCGGGGCCATATTGGTGGCCATGCCGACCGCGATTCCGCTCGCACCGTTGACCAGTAGGTTCGGGTAGGCGGCGGGAAGCACATCGGGCTGGGTCAGCTGATTGTCATAGTTGGGAACGAAATTCACGACGTCTTCGTCGAGGTTCTCGGTCATCGCCAGCGCCGGGGCCGCCAGCCGCGCCTCGGTGTAGCGCGAGGCGGCCGGGCCGTCGTCGAGCGAGCCGAAGTTTCCGTGGCCGTCGATGAGCGGAACGCGAAGCGTGAACGCCTGCGCCATGCGCACGAGGGTGTCGTAGATGGCGGTGTCGCCGTGCGGGTGCAGCTTGCCCATCACCTCGCCGACAACCCGGGCCGACTTCACATGGCCCCTGTCTGGTCGCAGGCCCATTTCGCTCATCTGGTACAGGATGCGGCGCTGCACGGGCTTCAGGCCGTCTCGCGCGTCGGGGAGGGCGCGCGAGTAGATCACTGAGTAGGCGTATTCCAGGAACGAGCCTTGCATCTCGACGGAAACGTCGACGTCTTCAATGCGTTCGGTAATCGAGGCGGGGGGAGTGCTGTCTTTGCGGCTCATTCGTGACTTCTGCTTCAGGCGTGCGCTGTGCGTGAGGCAGGCACTGTGCACTTCGGTGAGATGCGGACGTGCGGAACAGCTGTGAAAGACTTGTCCCGATGCCTTCAATTCTACCGGCCCGCCAATTCGGAGCCCTGCGCCTGGCCGATGTTCTGACAAGTTCTCTTGCCGCAATCTGCGGCGAACCCAACACCTTCGGGCTTCCCCCCGTGGCCAAGGCCGTGGTGGTGCTCGCTGACGGGCTCGGCGTGAGCTCGATCAAAGCGCGCGCCGGGCACGCCCGGTTTCTTGCGTCGAGGCTGACCAAGACTTCGGTGATCGAAGGTGTCTTCCCGGCGACGACGGTGGCCGGCATCGCCGCGCTGACCACGGGTGTGCAACCAGGAATGCACGGCCTGGTTGGCTACCGCGTTCTCGATGAAGCCAATGACCGTGTGGTGAACCAGATCAACGGCTGGGATGAGGGAATGCCGCCCGAGACCTGGCAGCGCGCGCGCACCGTTTTCGAACAGGCAACGGATGTCGGCGTGCCGTCGTTCGTGATCGGGCCCAGGCGCTACGACGCCTCGGGCCTCACCCAGGCGGTGCTTCGCGGAGCGACCTACGTCGCTGCAGACTCGGTTGCCGACCGCTTCGCCGCGGCCCGGCGAGTGCTTGACGGGAATGAACGGGCGCTCGTCTATCTCTACGTCGCTGAGCTCGACATTGCCGCCCATGCCCACGGCTGGGAATCGGCGAAGTGGCTGGGGGCCCTCGAAACCCTCGACGGCGAGATCGCCGCCTTCGCGGGAGGGTTCGGCGCTGACGAAGGCCTGCTGCTCACCGCAGACCACGGAGTAATTGACGTGCCGCACACCAAACACATACTTTTCGACACGGTTCCGGAGCTGGTTGCGGGAGTCCGCCACATCGGGGGAGACCCGCGCTGCCTCTACCTCTACCTGGAGTCTCCGACGCCCGGTGCGGCCGATGCGTTGGCCGAGGACTGGCGCAGCGTCGAAGGGGACCGTGCCTGGGTGTTCACGCGTGACGAGGCGATCGCATCCGGTCTTTTCGGCCCGGTCGCCGACGAGGTACTGCCGCGCATCGGCGACGTAATCGTGGCGGCGCGCAAACTCGTCGCCTATTACGACTCCCGCGAACCCAATCAGACTGCGCGACAGATGATCGGCCAGCACGGCTCAATGACCGATGAAGAGGTGCGCGTTCCGCTGATTCGTGCGGGCGCCTTCAGTAACTGAGGCTCAAGAAACAACTGACCCGCAGCCGAATCGGCTGCGGGTCAGTTGTTTCGTTCAGGGTGTAGATCAGCTCGGGTACTGGCCGCGCTTCACCTGAGGCTTCGGCAGACGCATCGGGCGCAGCTGGAGTGCGCGCATCGCGGCGTACCAACGCACCTTCTCCGCCTTGTCGGCACCGAACTTGGCGGCAACCTTGCGGGTGACGATGAAACCGAGGATGACGCAGTCGACAACTGCAACGAGGAAGAACGCCCAGAGGGCGAGGATGCCGTACGTCTGCACTGCAGGGTCGGGGAAGAAGGTGAGCAGGATCACCAGGAACATGACCGGAATCATGAACTCGCCCACGTTGAAACGCGCGTCGACGTAGTCACGCACGTAGCGCTTCTGCGGTCCACGCTCGCGAAGGGGGAGGTACTTGTCTTCGCCGTTTGCCATTCCGATGCGGGCGCGTCCTCGCGCCTCCATCGACTTTTCACGGGCTTGCTTGGCGGCAATCTTGCGATCACCGGGGACGAGCGGACGCTGGTTGGCAGCTTCTTGCTGCTTGCGCGTCGGCGTCGCCTGACCTTTTCCGGTCGTGGCCGCAGCAGCGAGGCGAGCTGCAGTTTCGTCGGCAGTCTCAATCGACGGCTGGGCGTCGGGGTTTACAGGGTTCTTAGCCACATCAATTCCTTGCGATTGGTTGCTTTAAGATTACCTCCATGACGGATACCCAGAAGCCAGTCTCTGAAGTTGTTCCCGAACTCGATTCCGCGTTGCGCGCGGCCGTTGAACGCGGCCTACCCGGCACGATCGCCGACCTGTCTGCGCTCGTGCGCATCCCGTCGGTTTCGTGGGCGGCATTCGACCGAAACCAGGTCGCCGCCAGCGCCGACGCAGTCGCCGCCCTGGCCCGTGATCTCGGAGTGTTTGACGTTGTCGAGGTGAAGCAAGCCGGCATTCCCGGCACCGACGAGCTCGGCCAGCCCGCCGTGATTGCAACGCGCGCCGCCCGAAACGGGCGGCCGACCGTTGTGCTCTACGCCCACCACGACGTGCAGCCTCCAGGCAAAGACGAAGAGTGGGAGTCGAACCCGTTCGAGCCCACCGTGCGCGGTGACCGCCTCTACGGCCGTGGCGCCGCCGACGACAAAGCGGGCGTCATGGCCCACATCGGTGCCATCCGCGCGTTGGTCGAGGCGGAAGGGGCCGACTTCGATCTCGGCCTCACCCTGTTCATCGAAGGCGAGGAAGAGTTCGGCAGCCGCTCATTCGCCACCTTCCTCGAAGAGAATCATGCAGCGCTCTCGGGTGACGTGATCGTCGTCGCCGACTCCAATAACTGGGACATCGACACGCCAGCACTGACGATCGGCCTGCGCGGAAATGTCACCTTCCGGTTGACGGTGCGTACGCTCGCCCATGCCTCGCACTCCGGAATGTTCGGGGGAGCGGTACCGGATGCGATGCTGGCCACGATTCGCCTGCTGTCGACACTTCACGACACTGACGGCGGCGTCGCCGTGGCCGGGCTGACCAGCCACCACCAAGAGACACCGCCCTACTCTGAGGAGCAATTGCGCCGGGAGACCGGGCTGCTCGATGGCGTGTCGCCGATCGGACACGGCACTATTCTCAGCAGGATCTGGGCTCAGCCATCGATTACCGTCACCGGAATCGATGCGCCGACTGTCGCGAACGCGTCAAACACTCTCTCCCCAGCGATCAGCGTGCAAATCAGTGTGCGCGTCGCCCCCGGTCAGGAGGCGCAGTCGGCATATGAGGCGATCGAGAAGCACCTCAGAGAGAACGCACCGTTTGGCGCGCACCTCGAGATCGATGACGTCGACACGGGGGAGCCGTTCCTCGTCGACACCAGCGGCTGGGCGGTCGCCTCGGTGCGGCAGGCGATGGCCGATGCGTGGGGCGTGCCACCGGTTGACATCGGAGTCGGTGGGTCGATCCCGTTCATCGCCGACCTCGTTCGGGTGTTCCCGGCCGCGCAGATCCTGGTCACCGGCGTCGAAGACCCTGACTCCCGTGCGCACAGTCCCAACGAGTCGCTGCACCTCGGCGTGTTCAAGCGGGCGCTTCTGACCGAGGCCTACCTCTTGGGGCGCTTGAACCGCCGCGACGCCGTCTAGAACCGGCTGCCATCGTTGAATTCGCCAGACGCATCCGCGACGTCAGTGACGCCCGATATGACGCCCGGGAATGTTCACGGCGAGTTCAACGTTGCCGGAGTTAGAATCTTTTCAATACCGGCCCCCGTGCCGAGCTATCCCAGTGCCGAACGACCGAACCGACGCGATCACTCACCTGATCGAACCGAGGAGCACCATGACTGACACCATCACCACTGCGTCCCAGACCGCCGACGCCGCAGTTCACGCCGTCGGGCTGAGCGACGCCGCAGCCGACAAGGTGCGCAGCCTGCTCTCGCAGGAGGGCCGTGAAGACCTGCGTCTGCGCGTAGCCGTGCAGCCGGGCGGATGCTCAGGGCTGATCTACCAGCTTTACTTCGACGAGCGCACTCTCGATGGTGACGCCGTGCGTGACTTCGACGGCGTCGAAGTGATCGTCGACAAGATGAGCGTTCCCTACCTGGAGGGCGCCACCATCGACTTTGAAGACACGATTCAGAAGCAGGGGTTCACCATCGACAACCCCAATGCGGGTGGAAGCTGCGCGTGTGGAGATTCTTTCCACTAGTTAGCCGAAGCACGTCAACCTGGGAGATCATCCGTCTGGATGGTCTCCCATCTGGCTTTTTCGGCCCTTTTTGGCGGGAAATTTTCAGGCAGACGGCGACTTCTCGAGCGACTCGGCCCCCAGAGTGCACATTGGGCGGCATCTGCCGGAGTAGGCTAGAACCGGTCAAAGCACTTCCTGTGAAGTGCCCTCGAGTCTCCCGAAAGGTCACCGGTGCGCACAAATCGCCGTCTCCGATGGGCTGCAATTCCGATCGCAGCGACGTTAACCATTGTTCTTGCCGGGTGCACTACCGCCCAGCTGAATGGTTTTCTCCCCGGCTTTGTTGATGGCGAATCGGCGGTGACAAATCACACCGAGCGCATTTCAGGGCTTTGGACCACTTCGTGGATCGTGTTGCTCATCGTCGGTCTCATCACCTGGGGCCTTACTATCTGGGCGGTCGTTGTCTACCGACGCCGCAAGGGTCAGACCGGTCTTCCGGTCCAGATGCGTTACAACATGCCGATCGAGATCTTCTACACAATCGTGCCGCTGATCTTGGTGCTGGGCTTCTTCGCCTTCACCGCGCGTGACCAGGCTGCGATCGAAGCTCGCTTCGACAAGCCGGACGTGCAGATTGAGGTCATGGCCAAGCAGTGGGCTTGGGACTTCAACTACGTGAACGAAGACGTCTACTCGGCGGGCATTCAGGCCCAGCCGAAGCTCGATGCTCCGGCCGGCACGATCAAGGAAGCCGAGCTGCCGAAGCTGGTTCTTCCGGTCGGCGCGAAGGTCGAGTTCAAGCTCGAGTCTCGCGACGTCATCCACTCGTTCTGGGTTATCGACTTCTTGTACAAGAAAGACGTGATTCCGGGCAAGACGAACTACATGTCGCTGATCCCCGAACGCGTCGGCACGTACGCCGGCAAGTGTGCGGAACTGTGTGGCGAGTACCACTCCCTCATGCTCTTCAACGTCGAGGTCGTCTCACAGGCTGACTACGACACGTACATCGAGTCGCTGCGTGCAGCCGGCAACACCGGTCAGCTCGGTCAGGAATATGACCGAAACAGCAATCTTCCGGGCACGGGTGCCCCGACCATCGAGGAGGGCCACTAACCCATGAGCACCATCACAGCACCCGCCCCGACACCGACGGCGTCACAGGGCTCATCGCCCGTGACCTCGCCGACGGCTGAGCGCAAGGGCAACATCCTGGTCAAGTGGATCACCTCCACCGACCACAAGGTCATCGGGTACATGTACCTGATCACCTCGTTCATCTACTTCTGCATCGGCGGCGTGATGGCCTTGGTCATCCGCGCACAGCTCTTCGCCCCGGGTCTTGAGATTGTTCAGACCAAGGAGCAGTACAACCAGCTGTTCACGATGCACGGCACGATCATGTTGCTCATGTTCGCCACCCCGCTCTTCTTCGGGTTCGCGAACGCCCTCATGCCGCTGCAGATCGGTGCTCCCGACGTGGCATTCCCGCGTCTGAACGCCTTCTCCTACTGGCTCTTCAACTTCGGTAGCCTCATCGCCGTCGCTGGGTTCCTCACCCCGCAGGGTGCTGCATCCTTCGGTTGGTTTGCTTATCAGCCGCTGGCATCGACGACGTTCTCGCCCGGTGTCGGTGGAAACCTCTGGATGGTTGGCCTGGGTCTCTCGGGATTCGGCACGATCCTCGGTGGTGTGAACTTCATCACCACGATCATCACGATGCGTGCCCCCGGTATGACCATGTTCCGCATGCCGATCTTCACGTGGAACGCGCTCGTCACCTCGATCCTGATCCTGATGGCGTTCCCGGTTTTGGCCGCAGCCCTGCTGGCCGCCGCTGCAGACCGTATCTTCAACGCTCATATCTACGACCCAGCGAATGGTGGCGCCATCCTCTGGCAACACCTGTTCTGGTTCTTCGGACACCCTGAGGTCTACATCATTGCGCTGCCGTTCTTCGGCATCGTTTCCGAGGTGTTCCCGGTGTTCAGCCGCAAGCCGATCTTCGGGTACAAGACCCTCGTCTACGCCACGATCTCGATCGCTGCTCTCTCGGTCACGGTGTGGGCTCACCACATGTACGTCACCGGCTCCGTGCTGCTGCCCTTCTTCTCGCTGATGACGATGCTCATCGCGGTTCCGACCGGTGTGAAGATCTTCAACTGGATCGGCACGATGTGGCGCGGGTCGTTGACCTTCGAAACCCCGATGCTCTGGGCGATCGGCTTCCTGGTCACGTTCACCTTCGGTGGTCTGACCGGTGTCATCCTCGCGTCGCCGCCGCTCGACTTCCACGTGTCTGACACCTACTTCGTCGTGGCGCACTTCCACTACGTCGTCTTCGGCACCGTCGTCTTCGCCATGTTCAGTGGCTTCTACTTCTGGTGGCCGAAGTGGACGGGCAAGATGCTCAACGAGACTCTCGGAAAGTGGCACTTCTGGTTGCTGTTCATCGGCTTCCACACCACCTTCCTCGTGCAGCACTGGCTGGGTGTCGTTGGTATGCCGCGTCGTTACGCGACCTACTCACCGGAAGACGGCTTCACCTGGATGAACGAGTTGTCGACCATCGGTGCAATGATCCTCGCGGTCTCGCTGATCCCGTTCTTCTTGAACGTGTACATCACCGCTCGCAAGGCGCCGAAGGTCACGGTCAACGACCCCTGGGGTTACGGTGCTTCCCTCGAGTGGGCCACGTCGTGCCCGCCGCCGCGTCACAATTTCACCTCGATTCCGCGTATCCGGTCTGAGCGCCCCGCGTTCGACCTGAACCACCCCGAGGTGGGCATCCCGGTCGGCATCGGTCCGGCGAAAGATGCACCAGACGCACCCATCTATGACGCCGCCTCGGAAAAGGTCAAGTAAATGAAAGCCAACGTCAATCTCTTCTGGATCCTGACGGTCTTCTTCGCACTCTCCACCGTCACCTATGTGGTCTGGAGCCTGCTTGACCCGAACCACCTGGCTGTCGAGTGGGCCGGTACCTTTGCCCTCGCGTTGTCGACGATCCTGTCGGCCTTCCTCGCCTTCTACCTGGGCCGCGTCCACGCCGCTCAGGGTGGAGAGCTTCCGGAAGACCGCCTCGATGCAAACATCGATGATGGCGATCCCGAGATGGGCTTCTTCAGCCCGTGGAGCTGGTGGCCGATCATGCTGGCCGGAAGCGCAGCGTTGCTGTTCCTCGGCCTCGCAGTCGGTTTCTGGATCTGCTTCATCGCGGTCGGTGTCGGCGTCATCAGCCTCGTCGGATGGGTCTACGAGTACTACCGCGGTCTCTTCGCCCGCTAACGCTGGCAGGCATCTGCTTTCTGAACGCGAAACGCCCTCCTTCGGGAGGGCGTTTTGCGTATCCGGACGCCGTGCACCTGTACGCTCAGTGACAGACAGCGTTGGGGGGGGCGTGGGCAAATGGTTACATCACGGATCTGGGCAGGAGCACTCGCCTGCAGCGCGGCACTGGTTCTCACGGGGTGCGTGGGCGACGATCAAACAACTCAGATTCGCAAGTTCCTGTCTGCGGAAAGCAGCCCGATCGAGGCCTTGCCCGTTGACGTGAAGGAAGTGGCGAGCGGCGCCGCCACCGGTCGCCTCGTCGGCGAGCTCGCCGGTGTGAGCTACTTTGTGACCGACTACGTCGAAGCGGAGTCCGGGATGCCTGGAATCTGTTTGGTGCTCACCAATCCGCCGAAGGGCAGTGTTTCGGGCTGCACGACCGACGCCAACGCCTCACGGCTTTGGATAAGCGGCAGCGCAACCGGAATTGCCAGAATCGTGGCCCCGGATGACCCGGTACCGGACGGCTGGACGAAACTCGGAGGGTTTCTGATCGTGAACCCCGACACGACCTCTTCGTAAGCCTTCAGTGAAGCCGCACTGAATCTAGCTGTGCAGATCCAACCGCATGACGACGCGGGGAAAACCGTTCAACACGGATTCGGTGTCGGCCGCCTTGGTGAATCCGGCCCGCTCGAAGAGTGAGCGAGTGCCGACATAGGCCATCGTGAGATCGACCTTCTCGCCTGCGTTGTCGACCGGGTAACCCTCGATCGCCGGAGCGCCATGTTCGCGTGCGAATTCGACGGCGCCGGCCAGCAGCCGGTGTGAGATCCCGGTTCCACGATGCCCCGGGCGCACGCGGATGCACCAGACCGACCAGACGTCGAGCTCGTCGACGTGCGGAATCTTCCGGTTGCGCGCGAACCCGGTGTCGGCGCGAGGATGAACCGCCGCCCAGCCGACTACTTCGCCGACGTCGTCGTAGGCGAGAACCCCAGGCGGCGGGTCTTCGCTCGTCAGGCGTTTCACTCGCTCACCGCGCTCAGGCCCACGCAGCGCGAGGTTCTCGGTTGACGGGATGCGGTAGCTCAGACACCAGCACACGTTCGCATCGGCGCGTTTCGGCCCCACCATCGTCTTCACGTCGTCGAAGACCGTCGCTGTGCGCACCTGGATCGCCATGCACTCACCCTGGCACTCCCATTCGACGGCGACAACACCGGTCTTCGGTCAGGAGAGCGCTTTGGCCAGATCCCGCTGAGCGCGGGGGAGCAGTGATCAGCGGGAGAGTCGGCGGAAGCCGAACACTTCGAATGACGTCGTCACCGGGTGTCGGTCGACCGTGAGGTTGTCCGCATCCTCACGCAGGTCATCTGCGGCGGACTGGTGATGGGCCGACGGCCCCATCCCAACAAGTGCCGTGATCTCTGACTCCGTGAGCCAGACCTCCGCAGAGAGCTGCTGGCGGGAGTGCACGGCGAAATACTCGGCGAGGCCGGAGATCAAGACGGCAGCTTTGTCTTCTTGAACGCCGAGGGCACGACCCGCCTCGCGCAATTCGCGTAAGTGGGAAGGCTGGGGGATGACCACGACGAGTAAGCCGTCCGGTCGAAGTACACGTGCGAACTCCGCAGCATTGCGGGGCGCGAAGACGTTGAGGATGACATCGGCTGCGCCATCCTTGATGGGCAGTGGCGACCAGACATTGGCAACGAGGCCGTCAGTTCGGTCCACGTTGCGTACCGTTCGGGAGACCGCCGCAGGCGAGATGTCGACGGCCAACGCGCGCGCCGCCGGCACCTGGTCAAGAACACCGCCTAAGTAGTAGCCGGTACCGCAGCCGATGTCGACGACGGTGAGCGGCGACTCCGACGCGACGACACGGGTGACGGCCTCCCTGAGCGACGCGTACCAGCCGGCACCCAGAAAAGCATCGCGTGCGGCAAGCATCTCAGCGCTGTCGCCGATCAAACCGCGGGAACGCAGAAGGGTGATGAAGCCCCGCTTGTTCACGTCATAGGAATGCCCGGCGTCGCAGGTGACCATGAGCGGTTCCTGCGGGCTGAGCGCAGAAAAACAGACCGGGCATCGAAGCCACTCCGACAAAGTCTGGAGTGACATCGATACCCGATCTGTTATGTGTGTTCCGATCAGCCGTGGTGACTAGTGGTGATCGCCGTGCGACTGGTCGAGTTCCTTCTGGCTGACCGGTGCGATCCGGTCTTCGAAGAACCAACGGGACATCGCGGCACGGAAGTGCTGGCCGGCGGTGATCTGACCCTTGGCGTTCGGGCGGATCATCAACGGCTTGTAGTCCGTGTGGTTGATGAGCTTCCAGCGCTCGTACTCGTCAACGGGCTGGTGCACCTCGATGTACTCGCCGCCGGGGAGGCGAACGATGCGGCCTGACTCGTAGCCGTGCAGCACGATCTCGCGATCCTTCTTCTGCAGCGCCAGACAGATGCGCTTGGTGAGGAAGTAGGCAAGAACCGGTCCGAGGATGGTGATCGCCTGGATGGCGTGGATCACGCCTTCCATCGTGAGGTGGAAGTGCGTCGCGATGATGTCCGACGACGCGGCAGCCCAGAGGCCTGCGTAGAAGGTCACGCCGGCGGCGCCGATCGCGGTGCGGGTCGGAGCGTTGCGCGGGCGGTCCAGGATGTGGTGCTCGCGCTTGTCGCCGGTGATCCACGCCTCGATGAACGGGTAGAACATCACGAGCATGATGAAGATGCCGATGACGATCAACGGGATCAAGATGTTCCACGAGTAGGTGTGGTCAAGCCACACGACCTCGAGTCCCGGCGGAATCAGGCGCAGTGCACCGTCGGCAAATCCGATGTACCAGTCAGGCTGGGTACCGGCGGAAACAGGTGACGGGTCGTACGGGCCGTAGTTCCAGATCGGGTTGATCGTGAACAGCGCAGCCATCAGCATCACGACGCCGAAGACGATGAAGAAGAATCCACCGGCCTTCGCGGCGTAAACCGGGAGAACCGGGAAGCCGACGACGTTCTGGTTGGTCTTGCCCGCACCGGGGTACTGCGTGTGCTTGTGGACAACCACAAACAGGAGGTGCAGTGCGATGAAAGCGACGACCAGAGCGGGCAGCAACAGGATGTGCAGCGAGTAGAGGCGGCCGACGATGTCTTCACCCGGGAACTCGCCGCCGAAGAGCAGGAAGGAGATCCAGGTTCCGGCGACCGGAATGCCCTTGATGATTCCGTCGATAATGCGCAGACCGTTTCCGGAGAGCAGGTCATCGGGGAGGGAGTAGCCGGTGAAGCCTTCAGCCATCGCGAGGATGAAGAGCACGAAGCCGATCACCCAGTTGAGCTCACGCGGCTTGCGGAACGCACCGGTGAAGTAGATGCGCAGCATGTGCAGGCCGATGGAGGCAACGAAGAGAAGCGCAGCCCAGTGGTGAACCTGGCGCATGAGCAATCCACCACGAACATCGAAGGAGATGTCGAGGGTCGACGCCATGGCGGCAGACATCTCGACACCCTTCAACGGAACATACGAACCGTCGTAGTGCATTTGCGTCATCGACGCCTGGAAGAAGAATGTCAGAAAGCTTCCAGAGAGAAGGATGATGACGAAGCTGTACAGCGCCACTTCACCGAGAAGGAATGACCAGTGGTCAGGAAAGATCTTTCGACCCAGTTCCTTGACCGCTGTAGAGATGCTGGTGCGCTCATCGAGGTAGTTCGCCGCGGAAGCGGTGAAGCCGCCCGACTTTTTAGCCTCGGCGGGTGCGCTCGTGGTGGTTGACGTGCTCAAGAACGCTCCCAGAAGCTCGGTCCGACGGGTTCGGTGAAGTCGCTCTGCGCGACCAGGTAGCCCTCAGAGTCAACGGCGATGGGCAGCTGGGGGAGCGGCCGCTTGGCCGGTCCGAAGATAACTGCACACTCGTTTGAAACATCAAACTGTGACTGGTGGCACGGGCAGAGCAGGTGGTGTGTCTGCTGCTCGTAGAGAGCAACAGGGCAACCGACGTGGGTGCAAATCTTGGAGTACGCGACGATGCCGTCATACGACCAGCTCTTGCGTGAAGGCTGCTCGTGGAGATCTTCCGGCTTCAAACGCATCAGCAAGACTGCGGACTTGGCCTTCTCTTCGAGCTTGCCGTGCTCCAGGTCGACCAAACCCTCGGGGATCACGTGGAACACCGAGCCGAGCGTGACGTCCGATGCTCGGATCGGGGTGCCGCTGGGGTCGACCGTCAGGCGCATGCCCTTCTTCCACATGGTGTGCTCGAGGAGCGCTACCGGATCCTGGTCCTGCGGGCCGAGGCCGCGGAACAGCACCACTGCGGGAAGCGGGAACACGACGAGTGCGCCGATCAGGCTGTTGCGGATGAGGGTGCGACGGCCGAAGCCTGACTCCTCATTCGCTTCCTGGAAGATCTCCACGGAACGGGCACGGGTTTCATCGCTGCCCTGAACCGGGTGACGCTCATCGACGCCTTCGTGGTCGGACATCAGTGCCTTGCCCCAGTGGACCGCACCAATACCGAGCGCTAGAAGCGCGAGCGCCAGACCCAAACCGATGAACAGGTTGTTCAGTCGAACTGATCCGACGTCTTCACCTTCCATCGGGAAGATCATGTAGGCGGCGATCGCCCAGATGCTGCCCACGATTGACAGGTAGAAGAGCGTGTACACAGCGCGCTCGGCGGTGCGTTCAGCTTTCGGTTCGAGATCTGTCACACGCTTGCGGTGCGGGGGGAGACCTGGGTTGGCGACGGCATCCCGTGCGACGACGGCGATACCGGAGGATTCCTCCGCGTGTGCGCCGGGCGAGTCGGCGGCGATCAGGTCCTTCCCGCCGTTATCGTCCTTGGCCATTGTTCTCCTTCAGGGGCTTTATACGCTGTGTCATGAACCGGTATCCGGTTAGTTCGACTTTGCCGTGATCCACACGGTCAACGCCACGACTGCACCCAGGCCGAAGATCCAGAGGAACAAGCCCTCTGAAACAGGTCCGAGCGAGCCCAGCGCAAAACCGCCCGGCGACGGGTTGTTCTCGAGGTACTTGAGGTAGCTGATGATGTCGCGCTTGCCCTCAGGGGTGATGTTCATGTCATTGAAGACCGGCATGTTCTGCGGGCCGGTGACCATCGCCTCATAGATGTGCTTGGACGACACACCCGTCAAAGGGGGAGCGAACTTTCCCTCGGTCAGGGCGCCGCCTGCGCCGGCCACGTTGTGGCACATTGCGCAGTTGATGCGGAACAGCTCTCCACCGTTGGAGAGGTCACCCTGGCCGTCGAGCACTTCGCCCTCAGGAATCGCGGGGCCGGGAGCCAACGAAGCGACATAGGCGGCAAGAGCTGCAACCTGTTCGTCGGTGAACTGCACGGGCTTCTGTTCTGCCTGTGGTCCATTGACTGCCATCGGCATCCGGCCGGTTCCGACCTGGAAATCGACAGCAGCAGCGCCGACACCGATCAAGTTCGGGCCGTCGGCCGTGCCGTCGGCAGCGAGGCCGTGGCAGGTGGCGCAGTTGGCGGCGAAGAGCTTCTTGCCTTCGTCAATGGTCTGCTGGCTCGTGGCATCTGCTTGCGCAGTCGCGGAGCTCGTTGCACTGAAAGCTGCGTAGGCGCCTCCGGTGAAGAGCAGGCCGATGGCGATCAGGGCGACGCTGGCCAAAGGATGGCGACGACCGGCCTTGCGACCCTGCCGGGTAGTGAGTTTTCTGTTCTCGGGCATGCTGTGGTTGTCCGCTTCTGATTTCTATTTGAGAACGTAAATGACCAGGAAGAGCCCGATCCAGACGACGTCGACGAAGTGCCAGTAGTAGGAGACCACGATGGCGCTGGTGGCTTCCTTGTGACCGAAGTGCTTGACCGCGAAGGCGCGGCCGATGACCAGAAGGAATGCGATCAAACCACCGGTCACGTGGATTCCGTGGAATCCGGTTGTGATGTAGAAGGCTGAGCCGTACGCGTTGGAGCTGAGCGAGATGCCCTCCGAGACCAACGTCGCGTACTCAAGCACCTGGCCGGCCACAAAGATGGCGCCGAGGGCGTAGGTGAGGAAGAACCACTCGACCATGCCCCACTGGCTGGGCTTCCAACCGGTCGCCCGAGGCTGAAGTCGCTCTGCAGCGAACACGCCGAACTGGCATGTCACTGAGGAGGACACCAGGATCAGTGTGTTGATCAGCGCGTAAGTGAAATTGTGCTTGTCCGTCTCGAACTGCCACAGTTCGGGCGCAGTCGACCGAAGGGTGAAGTAGATGGCAAAGAGGCCGGCGAAGAACATAACTTCGCTGCCTAGCCAGACAATGGTGCCCACTGCCACGCTGTTGGGCCTGTTCACTACCGGCGCAACAGCCGTATGAGTAATTGAGGTGCTCGTCACCCCTCCATTATGGCCGATATTCGTACAGCTTTTTCTCATTCAGGCATGCCTGTCGCCCAATGGTTATGGTTAGGTAAGCCTTACCGAGCGATGAAAATCCGCGTGATTTCGGGGGAGTAGGCAGATTCCTCTACGATTGTGCGCATGCTGGAATCGCAGTCTTGGCCCAATATCCTGAGCTCCCTTCTCCGTGGAGAGGACCTGAGTGTCGCCGATGCCGCCTGGAGCATGGAACAGATCATGGTCGGCGAGGCCACAGCGGCCCAGATGGGCGCGTTTCTGGTGGCTCTTCAGGCCAAAGGGGAGACTGTCGACGAGATTGTCGGGTTCCGTGACGCGATCCTCGATCACGCCATTCCACTCCCCGTCAACCCCATGGCCTTGGACATCGTCGGCACGGGTGGAGACAGGTTCGGCACCGTCAACGTGTCCACGATGGCGTCAATTGTTTGTGCGGCCTCTGGCGTACCAGTAATCAAGCACGGCAATCGAGCGGCAAGTTCCGACTCGGGCGCGTCGGATGTGCTCGCGGCGCTCGGCATCGACCTCACGCTGTCCGCCACCACGGTCGCCGAGATCCTGGATGCGACGGGAATCACTTTCGCGTACGCCGCCGCTTTCCATCCCGGTTTCCGTCACGCAGCGGCCACGCGCAGCGAACTGGGCATCCCCACGGTCTTCAACTACCTCGGCCCACTGTGCAACCCGGCGAGGCCGGAGGCCTCGGCGGTCGGTGTCGCGACACTGTCTCGCGTTCCGCTGTTCGTCGGCGTGTTCCAAACCCGCGGTGCGACGGCCCTTGTCTTCCGCGGCGATGACGGCCTCGACGAGATGACCACGACAGGCCACAGTCACGTCTGGGAGATCTCCCGCGGACTGGTGACCGAGCACGACATCGATCCTCGCGACCTCGGCATCAAGCGGTCCAAGATGAGTGACTTGACCGGGGGAGACGCCGCGCACAACGCCTCCGTTGTGCACTCGGTTCTGGCCGGCGATCAGGGCCCGGTGCGCGACATCGTGTTGCTGAACGCCGCGGCCGGATTGGTCGCCTACGCGTTGGCACAGGATCCCTCCCAGAGCCAGATCAGCATTCTGGATCGTTTCCGCGCTCAGATGCTCGTCGCAGCGGAGGCGATCGATTCGGGCGCCGCCGCTCGCAAACTCGCACAGTGGGTCGAGGCAACCCGGGGCTGAGCCGGGCGCGTCACGTGTTGCCCCCACAAAAGTCCGACCGACCTGCCCTGATGGCGTGGTCGGTCGGACTCTGCTGTTTCGTCAGTTGACGTCTTCGTCGACCCATCCGAAGGTCTTTGTCACGGCCTTCTTCCAGTTGCGCAGCTGACGTGCCCGCTCCGCCTCATCCATCTGCGGCGTCCACCGGCTGTCTTCTTGCCAGTTGGCCCGCAGATCGTCAAGGTCGCTCCAGAACCCGACGGCAAGGCCTGCCGCATAGGCAGCGCCGAGCGCAGTCGTCTCGGCGACCACGGGGCGAACGACCGGGACGCCCAGGATGTCAGCCTGGAACTGCATGAGCAGATTGTTCGCGATCATTCCGCCATCCACCTTGATTTCGGTCAGCGGCACGCCAGAATCTGCGTTGACGGCTTCGATGACCTCACGCGTCTGAAAGGCAGTCGCCTCGAGTGCAGCACGGGCGATATGGCCCTTGTTGACAAACCGAGTCAACCCAACCAGCGCGCCACGGGCATCCGATCGCCAGTACGGTGCGAACAGGCCGGAGAACGCCGGCACGAAGTAGGCGCCGCCGTTGTCGTTGACGGTTCGAGCCAGTGCTTCGATCTCGTCGGCCGACGAGATCAGGCCGAGGTTGTCACGCAACCACTGCACGAGAGCACCGGTCACGGCGATTGAGCCTTCCAAAGCGTAGTGCGGAGCTGCGTCGCCGAGCTTGTAGCCCAACGTGGTGAGGAGGCCGTTCTTGGAGTGGACGATTTCTTCGCCGGTGTTGAAGATGAGGAAGTTGCCCGTGCCGTAGGTGTTCTTCGCCTCGCCGGTGTCGAACGCGGCCTGGCCGAACGTTGCTGCCTGCTGGTCGCCCAGGATGCCCGCAACCGGAACTTCTCGCAGCAACGAGTGTTCCTCGACGATCCCGTACACCTCTGACGAGCTCTTGATCTCGGGAAGCATGGACTTCGGCACATTGAATGCGGCGAGGATGTCGTCGTCCCACTGCAGCGTCTCGAGATCCATGAACATCGTGCGCGACGCGTTGGTCACATCCGTGGCATGCACGCCGCCGTTGACACCACCGGTGAGATTCCAGAGAACCCACGCGTCGGTGTTGCCAAAGAGCAGGTCGCCGGCTTCTGCCTTCGCCCGGGCACCCTCAACGTTCTCCAGGATCCAGACGATCTTGGTGCCCGAGAAGTAGGTCGCCAAGGGCAGGCCCACCTTCTGTTTGAAGCGCTCGACGCCACCGTCGGCGGCCAGCCGGTCGACGATCGGCTGGGTGCGGGTGTCTTGCCAGACAATCGCGTTGTACACCGGCTCGCCGGTTGTCTTATCCCAGACGACTGCAGTCTCACGCTGGTTCGTGATTCCGACTGCCTTGATGTTGTGGCGGGTGATGTTCGCCTTGGCCAAAGCCTGACCAATTACTTCACGAACGTTGTTCCAGATCTCCTTGGGGTCGTGTTCGACCCACCCGGCTTGCGGAAATATCTGTTCGTGTTCGAGCTGGCCGGTCGAGACGACCGAGCCTTCTTTACTGAAGATGATGGCCCGAGAACTCGTTGTTCCCTGGTCGATCGCGAGAATGTAATCAGTCATGGTGACCTCCGTTGGGCGGACTCTCTACCGTCGCTGGCCGGCGCAGTTGCTGCACATGAGGCGTGGAGATGAGACGCTGCAACGAACGGGGGCCAGGGTGAGCGTTTGGCTACACCCTAGCCTCGGCGCTCTGTGAGGGGAATGGCCAGGGTCCTCCGTGCGCGTTGCCCTTACCCCGCGGGCGAGCATGGCGTAGTTTGAGCGGGAGAACCACGACGATTCGAGACGGAGCAGACGTCCGGGTGGTTTCAGATTTGCCGAGTGAACGGAAGCTCATGAAGAAGCTCATCAATGATCCGAAGAATGTCGTTACCGAGGCTGTGTCAGGTTTCGGTGCGGCCCATGCCGATCTGGTCACGGTCTCCCTCGACCCGATCTTCATCGTTCGCCGTGACGCACCGGTGTCCGGAAAAGTGGGAATAGTGAGTGGCGGTGGCAGCGGCCATGAGCCCATGCACGGCGGGTTCGTCGGGCCGGGCATGCTCGATGCCGCAGTTCCTGGGGCAGTGTTCACTTCCCCGACGCCCGATCCCATCCTTGCCGCGACGAAGGCAGTCGACGGCGGCGCCGGAGTGCTGCACATCGTCAAGAACTACACCGGCGACGTGCTCAATTTCGAGACAGCGGCCGACCTGGCAGCGGCCGAAGACATCGACGTGCGCGCAGTGATCATCAACGACGATGTTGCGGTCAAAGACTCGCTGTACACGGCCGGGCGTCGTGGGGTTGCCGGTACCGTGCTCGTGGAAAAGATTGCCGGTGCGGCGGCCGAACGCGGCGACGATCTCGCCGGCGTGGCTGCAATTGCCGAAAAGGTGAATGCGCAGGTGCGAACCATGGGCGTTGCCCTCACCCCGTGTGTGGTTCCCCACGCCGGTGAGCCGAGCTTCACCCTGGCCGATGACGAGATCGAAATCGGTATCGGTATCCACGGCGAACCCGGGCGGGAACGCATCAAACTCGAACCGGCCGATGCGATTGTCGACCGGCTGCTCGCCGCGGTGGTCGACGATGTGCCCTTCGTCGCCGGTGACAAAGTGCTGCTGATGGTGAACGGCATGGGCGGCACGCCGCAGGTCGAGCTGTACATCGTCTATCGGCGTGCGGCCGAGGTGCTCACCGAAAAGGGGATCGACGTCACCCGGTCATTGGTCGGAAACTTCACCACCTCCCTCGAAATGCAGGGCGCGTCCATTAGCGTGTTGAAATTGGATGACGAACTGACCACGCTCTGGGATGCACCGGTTCACACCGCTGCATTGCGCTGGGGTCGGTAGGGAACTGAGGCGGATCTGCCCCGGACGGTCGAGGTTAAAGTTGGAGAAGGAGACCGAATGAGTGTGGGAGCCGACTGGGCCGAGGCATGGATCAGGCGAAGCGCGGCGGAGATCGCCCTGAATCGCGCCGAGTTGAACACGCTGGATCGGGACATCGGCGACGGCGACCACGGTGAAAACATGGATCGCGGCTTTCAGGCTGCCCTTCCGAAGCTCACCGAGCTAGCCAATACGGCGACTCCGTCCGATGTGTTCAAAGTCCTCGCCACGACGCTGATCTCCACGGTCGGCGGCGCGGCCGGCCCGCTCTACGGCACCGCGTTTCTCAAGGGATCGCTCTCGATCGTGGGTCTGACCGAACTCGACGGCACCGGCATCGTCACCTTTCTCACCGCGGCACGTGACGGCATCGTTCTGCGCGGCAAGGCCGAGTCGGGAGACAAAACCATGGTCGATGCCTGGACGCCCGCCGTCGACGCCGCGGCGGCGGCAAACGGGGCGGGCGCGAACGTCGCGGAGATTCTCGCCCGCGCGGCCGATGCCGCGCAGGCTGGGGCTGTGTCCACTGAACCCTGGGTTGCCCGCAAGGGGCGGGCGAGCTACCTGGGCGACCGGGCCATCGGTCACCGTGACCCCGGGGCCGAGTCGACGGCGCTTCTGCTTCGGGCCGCAGCCGACGCGGCAGGGACGGCTTAGCCGTGGCTGCAGCAGGCGCGCGGGTCGGGGTCGTCTTTGTCTCGCATAGTGAGAAGATCGCCGATGGTCTCGTTGACCTCGCCCGGCAGATGGCACCGACCGCGCTTCTCGTCGCGGCAGGTGGTACCGACGAGGGCGGCATCGGCACGAGCTTTGACAAGGTCAGTTCGGGCATGGCAGCGGCCGACACCGGTGCCGGCGTTGTGGTGTTGTGCGACCTCGGCTCAGCGATTCTGACTGCGGAGACGGCGCGTGATTTTCTTGTTGACGCAGACCGCGAGCGTGCAGTGATTGTTGATGCGCCGCTGGTCGAGGGTGGTGTTGCCGCCGCAGTTGCGGCCGAGTCGGGAGAAGACCTCGCCGCGGTGGTCGCTGCGGCGCAGTCGGCGAATGCTGCGCACGTCCCCGTCCAGGCGCCGGCCGGCCCGGTGTCCAGTGCGGTACCTGCCGGCTACACCCGAACGGTGACTTTGATCAACGCCGACGGCTTGCACGCGCGACCCGCTGCCGACTTCGTCAAACTTGCAACGACCTTTCCGGTGCGGGTGACGGTCAACGGCAAGGATGCGAAGAGCTTGCTGGGCATCATGGCGCTGGGGCTCACCCGGGGTACCGCTGTCGAGATCAACACCCTTGATGACGAGGGAAAGGGCGCCGTCGACGCCTTGGCCGCCTTGATCGAATCGGGCTTCGGCGAGGCCTGATCAGCTGATGATGCTCCGTTCGGCCGTGTCGAATAACTCGTGCGGATCAGGGCGATCCGGCGTATCGTGTGGGCATGGCCGACGAGAAGAAGTCCCGAGCGAACGGGGCATACGCGCACCTCTTCGAATGGGTGGAAGACAAGCTTCGACCAGCATTCGAGAACCCGCCGCCCGGCCGTTACGACGCGGAGACCAGCGTCGACTTGGCTGTGTGCCCCGTCTGCGGGCGATCCATGCAAGAGCACGTCATTGACCATTCGGTACAGAACACTCGGTTGATCTGCCCAGGTCCGCCGACTAACACCGGTGACCCCGATGTGTTTGAGCCGGTCAACGAATTCGGCATGGTCATCCACCCGACGCCAGAGGATACCTCCACCTAGGTTGCCGGACGCCCTGCCGCTGGTAGTGTCGGCGCATGAGCGGGAGCCGGCGGTCGCGATGAAGCGTCTCAGCGGCATGAGCCGGTCTGGTGGGGGAGTGGCGCGACCGAGTCGGGTCTGGTGGTTCGTTGGAGCGGGGTTCATTGCAACGGCGGTACTTGCTGCGGTGACGGTGGCGGCACCGGTCGCGTCACTCGTTGTCGTGGTCTTGTTCTGGGCCTCCATCGCCGTGGGGATGGTGGTCCGATTGGTCAAGGCGCGGCCTGGCTCGCGCATCCGTTCTGCCTTCGGGCCGGTGATGAGCGCTGCCGAGGAGTACCAGCGGCTGTACACGACTCAGCCGGGACTCGGCATCTCGATCGACTACGCGATCCGGGAGCAACAGGAGAACAGCGCTGAAACGCCGGGAGGGCAAGACCGCTGAATCTGCGGAAGGCGAATATGACCGTTCATCGCTTCTGGGCGGTATAGACCACAAGCGATCCGCACAGTCGATAGGGCACTCCGCCGCGTTCCTCGCAGACCGACGCGGATTCAGTCATTGCGCGCAACACCGTCCATCCAGCAAAAAGCGAGCTGAAACACGCCCGTGCGTCAGCGGCAGAGAGTGTGGTCTCGACGATTCCGGTGGAGCGTGAACCATCGGCAGCAATCTCTACTCGGTCGGCAACGACCCCGAACGAGACGATTCCTCCGGGAACTGTCGCCTCCCGGCACTGCGTGAGGAGCGCTCGCATGGCACGGGGGGAGTTGAGATGCTCAATGACCGAGAAGCCGACAATCAGCGCCGTAGGGTCATCGCCGAGTCGGTAGTCTTCGAGGTCCGCGACCACGGGCATGACCGACTCGAGCACCCCGGCGGCGCGACAATTGCTGACGAGCATCGCGACAGCGCTGGGAAGTAAATCGACCGCGGTGACGGTCGAACCGATGGGGAGAAGCTGTGCCATCGGCACCGTATGTCGTCCGACTCCTGCTCCGAGATCGTATGCTCGGACCGGCTCGGTTTGAGAGACGAGACTGATTGCCTCGAGTACCGACGGGTGCGGCGCGGCCAGCCAGGAACCATCCGTGCCGAGCGACGTGACGGCGTAGAAACTCTCGTGATAGCGAATGGTTTCCAAGCGAGCCGCGCTGATGCCAGCCATGAACTCGACGCTACTCCGACAGCGGATTGCACGATACGGCAGGTGCCGGCGGGCGGGCCAGGAGCGCGAGGCGCGGGCTCGGCGCATCCGTCGTCTGGTGAAGCAAACAGCAGCAATGGTGTCTGCTCGGCAACGACGCATGTCCTTCCACTTCCAATCTATCGCCGAGGGGGTACCTTGCGGCAAGCCCCCTGTCGTGTCCCACACTTGTCGTGCCCCGTTAAGGAGGGAGTTGCTGTCATGACGGTGACCACCAGTGCGTTTGATCTTCCCGACCGCCTCGCTGCTAAAGCTGACCCGCGACTGATCGGGAGCGATGAGCAACACTTCGCTGACATTGCGACGACTCTCGAGCAGTCGATTGCCGAGCTGACGGCCCGGCTCGCTGGTCTGCGCAGGGCGCCCGGCGGTAGCGGTCAGGAAGCGATGGACCGCGACCTGGAGATCCACCGACTGACGTCCCGCCTCCGGCTTCTGCGCCGGTTTGGACTGGACCTCTGCCTCGGCCACGTCGTTCGGGCCGACAATTCTGAAACCATCTATATCGGGCGGCTGGGGCTGGTCGATAACACGGGCCGTCGGCTCCTCCTCGACTGGCGTTCCCCGGCGGCCGAGCCGTTCTTCGGGGCGACACACGCCAACCCGATGGGCATGGCCAGCCGTCGCCGGTATCGCTGGACGCGCGGACGGATCAGCGACTATTGGGACGAAGTCTTCGCCCTCGACGGGCTGGAAGGTCGCGCTGCTCTCGACGACCAAACCGCCTTCATCGCCAGTCTGGGCAGCAGCAGGTCGTCACACATGCGTGACGTGCTCAGTACAATCCAGGCCGACCAGGATTCCATCATCCGCGCAGGGTCTCGTGGCGCTCTGGTCGTCGAGGGCGGGCCGGGAACGGGCAAGACGGTTGTTGCTCTGCACCGCGCCGCATACCTCTTGTACTCCGACTCGCGGATCGCCCGGGGTGGGGGAGGCGTGCTCTTCGTCGGTCCGCACCAGGCCTATCTGGCCTATGTCAACGATGTTCTACCCAGCCTGGGAGAGGAGAGCGTGCAGATTTGCACGCTGCGCGACTTCGTGGCCGAGGGTGCGTCGGCGCAGGTGGAGATCGATTCGGATGTCGCCCGGTTGAAGGCAATGGGCGACCTGCTGAGTGCAATCGAGGCTGCGGTGAGGGTGTACGAGCGTGCTCCGTTGAACGCCATGACGATTGAGACGCCCTGGTCGGATGTCTGGCTCAGCGCTGCCGAGTGGTCTGAGGCATTCGACGCCCCGGACCCCGGTACTCCGCACAATGAGGCGCGTGACCAGGTGTGGAACGCTCTCCTCGACATCCTGATCGACAAATTCGACGATGAAGAAGTCGCACCCCAGACGGTGCGTCGGGCACTGCTGCAGAACGACGAGCTGACCAGTATTTTCACGAAGGCCTGGCCGTTGCTCAACCCGGTCGGAATCGTCAGCGACCTGTGGTCGGTTCCCGCCTATCTCGGCGCGTGCGCGCCGTGGCTCACTTCCGAGGAGATTCGGATACTGCAGCGCCCGGATGCCCAGGCCTGGACGGTATCCGACCTGCCCTTTCTGGACGCCGCGCGCCTGCGAGTGGGTGATCCGGGAGTGGCTCGACGCCAGCGTTTGCGCGAAGCCCAGATCGTCACAGATCGGGACCAGATGGAGCGAGTCGTCGACGATCTCATCGCGGCAGACGACTCAGAGCTGCTCGTGATGTCGATGTTGCGCGGTCAGGATGCCCAGAACAGTTTGCTGGACGAGTCAGCGTTGCCTAACGCTGACCCTGACCTCCTTGCGGGACCGTTTGCCCACATCATCGTCGACGAGGCTCAGGAACTGACGGATGCCGAATGGAGGATGCTGCTGGTTCGGTGCCCGTCCCGGAGCTTCACCATTGTGGGGGACCGGGCGCAGGCGCGGCATGGGTTCACCGAGTCGTGGGACGAGCGGCTCGCCCGGATTGGGCTGGGGAACTTCAGTCTGAACTCATTGAGCATCAACTACCGTACGCCTGAGGAGATCATGGTCGAGGCTGAGCCGGTCATTCGGTCAGTGTTCCCGCATGCCAACGTGCCGACCTCCGTCCGCCGAAGCGGGGTTCCGGTCGAGCACGCATTAGTGTCGGATCTCGGGTCGATCCTCGAGGGCTGGCTCGCCGAGCATCCCGAAGGAGTCGCGGCCGTCATCAGCACCGACGGAAGCGATGGCGACGTCTTCACCTCACTGCCTCGCATCCGGTTTGTTACCCCGGAACTCTCACAGGGACTTGAGTTCGATCTCGTCGTGCTCATCGACCCCGAAACATTCGGAACGGGCATCGAAGGGGCAGTTGACCGTTACGTCGCGATGACTCGGGCGACCCAACGCCTCGTCATCCTGTCGACGGCAAAGCGCGACTGAGCTTGAAGTGGCACACATTCCTTGCGGTTCTCGTGAATTCGGGTGGCTGCTTGCGCGACCCCGCCAGTAAGCTGGCCGCAAATCGGCCGCGGGCGGATTGCTCGAGGCTGACGTTGTGTAACGAGGAGGCAGATCATGGGCGTGACGGGAATCGGCGGGCTCTTCTTCCGCAGTAATGATCCGGACGCACGGGCGGCGTGGTACCGCGAGCATCTCGGTATCGAGGCCGGTCAGGACAAAATCTGGCAGCAGGAAGCAGGCATGACCGTCTTCGCGCCGTTTCCCGCCGACAGCGACTATTTCGCGGCGGACCAAGCGTTCATGCTCAACGTGCGCGTCACGGAGCTGGATGCGTTGGCCGGGAAGCTGGAGGCGGCGGGCATCGCCGTGGAGCGCCGTCCCGAGTGGAACACCGACGACTACGGTACCTTCGCCCGCATCCACGACCCCGAGGGACTGGCGATCGAGCTGTGGGAGCCGCCGGAGTGATCCGTTTCGAGATCACACAGCCGACTGTGGCGGATGCCCCGGTCATCGCAGCACTCCATGTCGCCACGTGGCGAGAGGCGTACGGCCATCTGCTTCCTGCGGAATTCTTTATGGAGAAGCACCTGCACGGACGTCAGGAGCAGTGGGATCAGGCCCTTCGAAATCCCCGCGATGAATGGACGATTCGGGTTGCCAGGACAGGGGAGGGGATCGTCGGGTTCGCCGTGGCCGGGCCAAGCTCTGGTCCGGAGGGACGACACCTCCCTCGGGAGCGCCAGTTGTACAGCCTCTACGTGCTGGCGGACTCTCACGGAACCGGCGTCGGCCAAGCGCTGCTCGACGCGGTACTGGGCGAGGTGCCGGCGATGCTCTGGGTGGCGAAGGAGAATCCACGCGCCATCGCGTTCTATCGTCGCAACGGATTCGAGTTCGACGGCGTTGAGACGTTTGACCTGAGCGCTCCGGGGATCACGCACGCCCAGATGGTGCGTTAGTCGAGGGGAGTGGACTGCCAGCATTAATGCTCGTAGAGTTCCATCCACAGGGGAGGCGGAGCCTATGCTCAAGAGAATTCTCGGTCTAGTCGGTCGAGCCTTCCAATGGCTTGCTGCCGTGATCACTCAGGTCGGCGGTGCGGCCAATGGAGGTCGAGAGGCTGACCAGTCTGCGCGTTCGCTTTATGAGGAGAAGAAGGACTACCGCCCGTAGCGAGCTTCACGATTTCTCGTTGACAGCTATGCGGTGCTCAATACAGTCGGTGCAGTACGCAAAGCGTATTGAGAGCTGGAACGCCTCGCCCTGGACGGGTAGCCCTTGTCTGCCATCATCCGATCTGGACGAGTGCGGCCCTCGCTGCCGACGGCAAAGGGTAGCCCCCGGTCGCTCAAGGACCGGAAGCCATGTTGAGGATACGTGGCTCGGTGTTACGCGGGTCAGGAGCGCAGTCTCAACGCGGAGACGCTGGCCATCACGGCGCCGATGAGCACCGGGTAGCCGCTCGCTGCGCCGAAGGCCACCGCATTGAACGGATTCAGCCAATCTGAAGCCGACCCCGACGATCCGATTCGTGCTGCCACAACGGCGGCGACGACGAGGACGATGACAACGCCGGCCGTCAGGCCCACTACGGGCCAGCGCCACGCAATGGCGACCACGAGGGCGCCGACGAGGGCGATCAACGCCAGGGTCAGAGGATTGACCGTGAAGGTCCCAGGGATTTGCGCCGTCGCGACCACCGCGATGACGTAGTAGACAACGACGCCCGTGAGGGCACCGAGTACCAACGACACCGCGATCTTGGAACCACTCAATCGTGCATGGCCCAACTCAGAATCTGATTTCACCATAAAAGCATCCCTTATCAGTTGACCCCTGCCTTAAGGAATCTGTTTCCCCCCAGAGCCTTGACGCACAGGTCTACCAGCGAACTTTTCAACCTGTCTAGATCCCTCTACCCCCCCCCAGTCCGGGTGCCGGCGCGGAGCTCTGACTTTGTCCTGCATTGACGGTTCGTCAGGGGATCATTCAGGGACACACCTCATGAGAAGAACGACATGTCTGATGAGACCGGACAATCGAGGAGGCGTCGGGATGCTTCTCCAGATCTTCTGATGGTGAAATCGATTAACCGCATTTCTACAAAGGTCTGGCTCTGGTGAGCCATCAGTTCGCCTTCACAGGAGGCGCGGTTCAGACGCGCTGCCTACTCGCCAACGCACACGGCCCCGGAATTCTGTGAGAAACGCGGCCTCGAGATCGCACGCTTCCTAGCCAAGGACGCTGATTAGACACGGATGGATACGCAGCTGAGTGAACTCGTTCGAGCGGATCGCTCTGGGTGATCCGACGAATCAGTCCGCCTATGTCACGAATATCAGTTCGGGGGCATGGGAGTTCTGCTTCCAAAACGTCTGTGTCTGTTGGGGCCGCTAGCAAGGAGCTTGGGCAAGATCCTACGATAGCTACGGCCGGGTGCGACGCAGGTGCAACGGTCCGGATCACGAACACCCTCTATTTTCGACGCATCGGCCGGTGCCGTACACTGCGTGGGGTGGTCAATGATCCTGGCATCTGGTTCCTGAATCGCGCTGAGCGGGGGAATCTGGCCACTGCCGTGCACGCCGGCGCCACCGGGTTGCCGTCCTGGTCCGAGGGTAATCTTGTGCAGCCTCTGATTCATGGCGCAACCTACTTCGCACGGCTGCACGAGGAGCTGACGGCGCTGCACGCAGGAGACCGCGTGTGGTTCACCGACTGGCGTAGCGACGCCGACGAGCGGCTGCTGGCAGACGGACCCTCGATCGGCGATCTGCTTGCTGGCTTGGCCCGTGTGGGAGTGGAAGTGCGGGGCCTTGTCTGGAGATCCCACGGAGAACGTGTGTCGCCCCCGATCAGCGGCCGAGCCAATGAGTTGCTCAGCCGTCAGATCAACGCCGCAGGCGGAGAGGTGTTGCTGGATCAGCGAGTACGCCTGTTCGGCTCCCATCACCAAAAATTCTTCGTCATCCGCCATCGCGACAACCCGTCGCGGGACATCGCATTCGTTGGCGGGATCGACCTCAGCCACAGCCGTCGGGACGACGCCGGCCACGCCGGAGACCCGCAAGCACTGACCATGGATTCACGGTACGGCCAACGACCCCCGTGGCACGATGCTGCCCTTCAACTGCGTGGCCCCGTGGTGAGTGACCTACTGGCAGTTTTCGCTGAACGGTGGAACGACCCTACTCCGCTGGACCGGCGCACTCCCTACCGGATGCTGAAGCAACGACTTGCCCGCATGCCTCCGCAACCCAAGCCGCTCCCAGAAACGTTGCCACCACCACCACCGGCGGGCCCTCACGCTGTACAGCTGTTGCGCACTTACGGGGTGAAACGTCCGCCGTTCCCGTTCGCGCCGGCCGGGGAGCGCAGCGTTGCGCGCGCCTACGCGAAAGCCTTCGCCCGCGCCCGCTCTCTGATCTATATTGAGGACCAGTACATGTGGTCGACTGAGGTCGCGGCCGCTCTCGCCAAGGCCCTCAAACGGAACCCCGAATTGAACGTGATCGCCGTCGTGCCCCGTTACCCTGCCTCCGACGGCCCTCTCACGGGGCCGCCGAGCCGGATCGGGCAACTGCGTGCCATAAGAATGCTGCGCCAAGTCGCGCCAGGCCGCGTCGGTGTGTTCGACCTTGAGAACAGTGCCGGAACTCCGATCTACGTCCACGCCAAGATCTGCATCGTCGACGATACCTGGATCACCTGCGGCTCAGACAACTTCAACCGTCGATCCTGGACCACCGACAGCGAGCTCACCTGCGCAGTCCTCGACACCACTGCCGACAACCGGGACCCATCCGGTACCGAGACCGGCCACGACGATTCCCGACGGCTGGCCCGCGATCTCCGCCTCCAACTCTGGGCCGAACACCTGGGTATGGACCAGAACGATCCCCAACTCTACGACCAGTCGGCTGGGCTCAAACTTTGGAACACCGCCGCCGCCGGTCTCGACCGCTGGCACGAAACTGACCGCCGCGCCCCTCGACCCACCGGAAACGTGCGCCACCACACTCCCGAACCCGTCCCGCCCATCCAACGACTGTGGGCGGTCCCGATCAGCCGCCTCGTCCTCGACCCAGATGGCCGCCCCCGCCGGCTGCGAGGTACTGCGCAGTTTTAGGCCCACGAGGGTGGCGCCACCATCACGGCACGCAGATCACACAACCAGCTCGAGCCATCCACTCGACGCTGGTGCCGAGAGCGGTGCCGGTGGAGAATAAGCACCCTGCGAAAGGTGCATCATGGGTAAGGACATCAGAGCATTCTGGACCGAAGACCTGTTCAGCGCGTTGCGTGTGACGCCAGGATTCACACTGGCACACGTCGAGACGGGCTCGACTCCGGGCTTCAACGGACGGAAGAAGGACTCCGCCGCGGCAGGAGCGGAAGGCGCCGGCATCCTCTCTCATCTACAGGAGATGCTTTTCGCGAACAGCAAATGCGGGGACAACCGCAAGGTGCTCCTCGTGTTGCAAGCCATGGACACGGCGGGAAAAGGCGGAATCGTTCGACACGTCGTTGGCGCCGTCGACCCACAGGGGATCAGCCACTTCGCCTTCAAAGCACCCACTAGGGCGGAACTCCGCCACGACTTCCTCTGGCGTATCCGCAAACGTCTGCCCGAGGCCGGCATGATCGGAGTGTTCGACCGCTCCCATTACGAGGACGTGCTTATCGCACGTGTTCATGAACTCGTCCCGGCAGCGGAAATCGAGAAACGCTACGACCTGATCAACAAGTTCGAGCAGGAGCTTGTCGACGATGACACCACCGTGATCAAGGTCATGCTGCAGATCAGCTCGGCCGAGCAAAAGTCGCGCCTCGCCGAGCGTCTGGACCGCCCCGACAAGTACTGGAAATACCACACCGTCGACGTTGACGAGCGGGCTCGCTGGTCGGGTTACCAGGAGGCATACCAGGTAGCGCTGGAGCGCACCTCTACTGCTGCGGCGCCCTGGTTCGTTGTTCCCGCCGATAGGAAATGGTATGCGCGCCTGGCTGTGCAACACCTCCTTGCTAACGCGCTGAATAGCATGGTCCTGTCCTGGCCAGCGGCAGAGTTCGACATTCCCGCCGAGAAGCTCCGTCTGGCCGCGACCACCTGATGGCCTCCACTCGTTCATTTCCTGATGCAGCAGCGTCCCGTGTGGCCGCCGTCGTCTACAACCCGATCAAGGTCGATCTGGCGGCCGTCAAAGCCGCGGTGACTGTTGAAGAAAGAGACGGCGGATGGGGACCGACACTGTGGTTCGAAACCAGCGAGGAGGACGCCGGCCAGGCGGCAACCAAAAAAGCACTCGCAGCCGGTGCCGGCATGGTCATCGCGGCCGGGGGAGATGGCACCGTTCGCGCCGTTGCCGAGGCGGTGCATGACAGCGCTGCGTCGCTCGCGTTGCTTCCGTCCGGGACGGGAAACCTTTTGGCTCGCAATCTCAGCCTCCCTCTCGATGATCTGGAAGAGTCCATCCACATCGCGTTCACCGGTGACGACCACAATATCGATCTCGCCCTCATCGATATTCAGGGCGAGGACCAGTCAACAACTCGACACGCGTATGTTGTCATGGCCGGCCTCGGCCTCGATGCGAAAATGCTCGTGCACACCGACGACGACCTCAAGAAGAAGATCGGCTGGCTTGCCTACGTCAGTGCTCTCCTTGCAGCCGTGCGCGACAAGGAACAACTTCACCTGCGCTACAGCCTCGACAAAGGGCGAACTCGCTCGGCCCGCGTGCACACCCTCATCGTCGGCAACTGTGGTTCTCTCCCCGCTGACATCGTTCTCCTTCCCGATGCGGCCGTCGACGACGGCATGTTCGAACTTGTCCTTCTGCGCCCTGAAGGCTTCATGGGTTGGTTGCAGATCGCCGTCAAGATCATCTGGGAGAACGGGGTACTCCGCCGCACGGAAACCGGGCGCACATTGGCCGGCCCGACGAAGAGAATTAGAGCGCTCCACTACGCCACAGGGAGTGAGCTGACGGTCCGCTTCACGCGGGCCCATGACATCGAGCTGGACGGCGACAGCTTCGGCACAGCACAAGCACTGAAGACCTGGATCGAACCGGGAGCACTGACGGTGCGTCTGGCGGCTGAAGATTGAGCCATCACATAACTATCGGCCACTGGCGATTTACCATTGCTCCATGGGCATCCGTCGGACCCCCGAGGTAGCAGCCAAGCCACCTGCGAAACGCATCACACGCCTCTGGCCGCTGGTGAGCGGCATCGCCGCGCTAGTGCTCACCTTTGCATTGGGCGCACTGATCGTGCTCCGCAACAACGGGTTGCCGTTCTCGATCGACACCAGGTGGATGCAGGATGTCATCGAGCATCGCGCGCCCGTCTGGGACGCCCTCTCGCTCGCAATGAATTACCTCGGTGGCGGCCTGGCCGCAATCCTCATCGTGCCGGTGCTCATCATCGCCGCCCTCTTGCTCGTGAAACGTCCCTGGGCAGCCGGGTACTACCTCGTGGCCACTCTGGTGACCGGGGGCACCGTGCAACTTCTCAAGCATCTGTTTGGCAGGGCGCGGCCAGAAGACATTCTCGTAACCGTCGATTACGGATCATTCCCGTCTGGTCACGTCGCGAACGCAGCGACCATGGCCGCCGTTCTCTTTATCCTTTTCCCACGCTTCTGGGTAGGGGCAGCCGGTGTCTTGTATACGGCCGTGATGATGTTCAGCCGCACCTACCTCGGCGCGCATTGGCTGAGCGACACGATCGGCGCGTTACTCCTGGGGATTGGGGTCGCGATCGTCGTCTGGGCGCCGCTTGCCGCGAAACTCGACGGTGAGCATGAACTTGCACCGCCGTATCCCGCGAAGCTCAGGCATCCGCGCCAGGAATGAGTGAGAAGGTCTGAAAGTCGATCCCGCGGTCAGGACAGGCGGGCCAGGCGCGCCCGTGCACAGCAATACACCGCATATGCGATGAGTCCGATGCCAATCGCCGCCAGGATCAGGGCGCCATATGGCAGCGCGACAAGTGATTTCAGCGCCCCATCAAGTCCGGTAGCTTCGCTGGGGTTGAAGGTAGCGGCCGCGATCACGAAGAGTATCCCGACCATGCAGAGGGCGACCCCTTTCGCAACGTAGCCCAGCACGCCCAGTGTGACGACGATCCCACCGGCAGTTCCCGACGGAACGACGATGTCGTCGGTGAACTTCTTGGTTGCACCTTTGAACACGAAGTATCCGCCGATCCCTCCCACACCGAGTCCGACCAGGATCAATAGGATGACTCCGCCGGGTGCCGCAATCAGCGTGGTGCTGAAATCTCGTGTGGAGGTGGCGGAGTTCGTCGATCCGCCACTGGCAAAGATGAATGTGATGGCTGCGATGGCAAGGTAGGCAATCGCCTTGCCGAAGTCACGGATGCGGTGGGCCCACTTTCGTTTGGGGTCCGGACCGACAGCGACAATGATTTGAATGATCTGCCACAGCCCGAGAGCGACCAATCCAACCACGATGATCCACAACAGCACGGCACCACCGGGCGCCTCGGCGAGTTTCGCAAGGGCGCCAGATTGGTCGGCTTCACCGCCTCCTGCGCCGATTGCGAGGCTGAAGGCGATTGCACCGATGACGCCATGCAGCAGGCCATTGACCACGAAGCCCATACGTGCCAGAAATTGGAGTGTCTTACTGCGCTTCGCGGTGCGCGCGGCCTCGGCCGCGACTCCATCTGACATGTGCACAGCGTAGCCCCGCACCGCCACATTCACAGGATGAGTTATCGCGCCTTGAGCGCAACGCTCGGCCCAAGTTCACCCAACCAGGGCGTCACCAACACCGTGTCGACCACCATCGGTAGGCGCCGACGTGCAGGAGCAGTACGTTCTTCTCAACTGAGACGCGTTTGACGAAAGGGATGCAAATGAGAAACGTACAGTTCCATTGGTCAGTTCTGGGAACCGTGGGGTAGCGATATGCCTCCCGCTCGCGCACTCGATGGCAAACCGGCCGGCGCAGTCGGCGGGCCCGCCCACCTGAAAGTCGGACTCGTCATTGCCGCAGGCCTGCTCGTCGCCGTGGGAACGGGATGGTTTTTTCTCATGCTGGCCTCGGTGTCTGGAGAGTTCGGTCTGGCCCGAGCCGACTGGCCAATTCTGACCTGGTTGGTCGAGCACCGGACGCCGGTTCTCACCTCTGTCACAACGGTGATCGCGACAGTCTCGGGCCCGGTGGGCATGCCGATCATTGTTCTCGTCACAACACTCGTCTGGGCGTTGACCTCCCGACGCCTCTGGCGTCCGGTGCTCCTTGCGAGCGCAATGATCCTGGGTGTGCTGCTCACGTTCCTGATCACGCACCTCGTCGGCCGCCCTCGGCCGCCCGGAGATCTGATGTTGCTGGGGTTCGACCCCACCCCGTCTTTTCCGTCGGGCCATGCCGTTGGAGTGGGCGACTTCCTCCTGGTCGGGGGATATCTCATCTGTTCACGGATGTGGTCGGTGACGCGCATCGTGCTGTGCGCGCTCACCGCTGTCGTTGGCATCTTGTTGGTCGATTTTTCTCGTCTGTATCTGGGCTACCACTGGTTTACCGATGTTGTAGCGGCTCTGGGGTTGTCGGTGGCAGTGCTTGGACTCGTCATCGCCGTTGATGCCGTGAGGCAATCCAGAGGAGAACGATACGCGCAGAGCCGAACGAAAGAATTCCACTGGTAGCACGATCTGTCCTTGACTTTCTCGCCGGCCTGCTTCAGATTCGCGTCGCCTGTGTGGCCGAGATCAGAGACAAATGCATTCCTATCAGGAAAAGACGATTCGGGGGACCGTTCTCCAACTTTCAACAATCTGCACGGTTTGCACTTTCCATCTTTACGAGCTGACATAATGTGCATTATCGGACACATTCGATATGCCACGGAAAGCGGCTGTTCTTCCGGTTTTCCGCTGGTTCGGCGTCAGGATGCTTCCTGTGGCGCCGTGCGCTGACGGCCGTGTGTTTTGCACTGTTTTGCAAACAGACTGTGTTGTGAAAATCGCGCACAACGCGGCTGCACCGGTGATCGACGCATTGGCTGCTGGTTCGTGCTGAGCTATTTCACGATGCAGCTTCGTTGCCCCGCCGGACTCCGGGCGAGGCAGCTCGCCTGAACCGAATGTGCATATTATGTCAGGTGATTTCGGCTGCACGCAGGCAGCGACGGCCCAGGTTACGAATTGCCGGACGAACATCGCGACCGTGCACCCTCGCGCAGTAGGTTGGGCCTGAACTATTACCTTCGCTCGACACCGTTCCCATACGGACTAGTCGCGGCGTTCACTGAGGGGAACAGCATGTCACAAGGTGTCACGGTATTCGATCTCACGATCGATCCAACACAGCTGAGCAAGTCCGAAGTCATGGGAATTCGCGTCGCCATCGGCATCAGCGGCCTGGTCGCAGTTGGGCTCGGGATCGTTGTGCTCGTCTGGCCGGAGTCCACTCTGTCGGTGATTGCCGTTCTGTTCGGTCTCTATTTCTTGATCGTCGGAATCGTGCGCGTTACTCGCGGCCTCTTCACCACCGGGATGAGCGGCGGGTTGAGGATTCTGGCCATTCTGCTCGGCCTGTTGCTGATCATCGCGGGTATTATCACGATCCGAAACCCACTCGATTCGCTCGTCGTGCTCGGCATGCTCGTTGGCATCTCATGGATCATCGAAGGCGTCGCCGCACTCGTCGAGACTGCGTCTGACTCCAGCCGCTGGTTTGGCACCCTGTTCGGTGCGATCAGCATCATCGCCGGCATCATCGTGCTGCTCGTTCCCCTGCAATCGCTCAGTGTGCTCGTGATCATCGGTGGAATCTTCCTGATCGCATCGGGTCTCGTTCAGCTCGCGCAGTCCTTCACCTTCGGTCGCGCGGCGAAGTAGATCCCTACAACGTTGCCGCAGATTGCACAGACAAGAAAGGCGTCGCACTCCCCCGGAGTGCGACGCCTCTTCTGTTGGTGAAGTTTTACGCTCCGAAGTCTGAGATGTCGCCGACGTAGCGCGTGTTGTTGGCCGGAACCGGTTCAACAGCGGCCGACGCGATCTCGGCTGCGAACTCGCTGACGTTGTAGAGGCGCCCCGCTGAGTCCTTGCGGGCGCTGATCGCTCCCGGGTTGGCACGCTCGAGCAGTGTCGCCGTGATCGTTCCCTCGATCATGTCACCGGAGACGACGACAAAGCCGATTCCCTTTTCGTCGAGCTCGGGGATCAGGGCACGGAGGGCGTCCTCCCCCGCACGCTTGCTGCGCGCGACGGGCTCGTACTCCGGCATCGTCTCGGTGGTCTCGATGAAGTGTGCCTGGTGGCTCGTGACGAAAACGACGCGGGCGCCGTCGGCCAGCACGGGCACCGCAGTCTTCAGCAAGTTGACCTGAGCGTCTCGGTTCAGCTGCATCGCGTAGTCGGCGGCCATGCCGCTTTCCATACCGCCTGAGGCATTCATCACGAGGATGTCGAGACCACCGAACTCAGCGCGGATCGTTTCGAACATGGCCGCGACCGAATCCGCGTCCGTCAGGTCAGCCCCCACGGTGAGCGCGGTGCCGCCGGCCGCACGAATCGCGTCTGCGAGCTTCGTGGCGCGAGCCTCCTTGTTGCGGTAATTGATGACGACCTTCGCGCCGGCTTCGGCGAAGTAGCCCACCGTGTCGGCGCCGATCCCCCGGGACGATCCCGTGACGAGTACACGCTTGCCCTCGAGTGTTCCGGCTGCAAGTGGATTGGTCACATGTACTCCTCAGAAATAGTTCAAGTTCAACAGAACGACACTACCAAGTTGACGGTCAGTCCCCGTGGTCCACCTGCTAGTTTCGAAGATGTACCCAACAAAGAAGGGGGCTCAAATGGACATCTTCCTCGCTGACTACGGCTGGATTGTCTGGCTTGTGCTCATCCTCATCTTCGTGACAATTGAAATGGTCACACTCGAACTCACCTTCCTCATGATGGCCCTGGGAAGCCTGGGTGGGCTGGTGTCCGGACTCCTCGGCGCCCCCTGGTGGTTGCAGCTGATTCTCGCCGTCGCTCTGTCACTCGTGCTTCTGCTTGGCATCCGTCCCCCGTTGCTTCGAGCGCTCAAGCGCGGCGGTGACCCGAGCAAGACCAATGTCGACGCCCTCATGGGTCTCGGCGGACGCGTGGTTCGCTCAGTCGGCATGAACGGCGGGCAGGTGCGTTTGGATAATGGGGAAACCTGGACCGCCAGGCTCTCCCCCGATGTTCCCCCGCGCGACTTGCAGCCGGGCGAAATTGTGAGCGTCACGGCAATCGACGGCGCCACCGCAGTTGTGGTGCCTTCTGAAGGGAACACTCCATGATCGGCACCAACCTCCTCATCCTGCAGATCTTCGTGGTGATTGTGATCGTGGCGCTCGTCGCCTTCCTGATCGTCACGTTGTTCAAAGCGATTCGCATCATCCCCCAGGCCAGCGCAGGCGTCGTCGAACGGCTCGGTCGCTATCACAAGACCTTGATGCCCGGCCTGAACCTGCTCATCCCGTTCGTTGACCGGCTTCGGCCGTTGATCGATATGCGCGAGCAAGTCGTGTCGTTCCCGCCGCAGCCGGTGATCACCGAAGACAACCTGGTGGTGTCGATCGACACGGTCGTCTACTTCCAGGTGACGGATGCACGTGCCGCGACCTACGAGATCGCCAACTACCTCGGCGCGGTCGAACAACTCACGACGACGACACTGCGTAACGTCGTCGGCGGGCTGAACCTCGAAGAGGCCCTGACCAGCCGAGACAACATCAACGGCCAGCTGCGTGTGGTTCTCGACGAAGCAACGGGCAAATGGGGAATTCGTGTCGGCCGGGTCGAGCTGAAGGCCATTGACCCGCCTCACTCCATCCAGGATTCGATGGAGAAGCAGATGCGGGCAGAGCGTGACCGACGTGCCCTCATCCTGACGGCGGAGGGCACGAAGCAGTCCGCGATTCTCACCGCGGAGGGCGCGCGACAGGCCGCCATCCTCTCCGCCGAGGGTGACGCCAAGGCGGCGGTGCTGCGTGCACAGGGTGAGGCCGAGGCCATCACGACCGTGTTCAAGGCGATTCACGACGGCGACCCCGACCCCAAGCTGCTCGCCTATCAATACCTGCTGACCCTTCCCAAGCTCGCCGAGGGCAGCGCCAACAAGCTGTGGATCGTGCCCAGCGAACTGACCGAGGCCATGAAGGGAATCGGTCGCGCATTCGCACCGCAGGGCCCGGCCGGCACCCCCGTCCCGACCACCGCAACTCCGGCCGCCTCCCCCGCCGGCCCCACTCCCCCGGCGTCGTAATAAGGAACAGGTACCACGCATCACCGCGCTTTCATTCTTCTCCCCGGCAACACCCCGCATTTTCGCGCATCGCGGATTGGCCGTCAACGCGCCGGAAAACACACTGTTGGCGTTTCTCAACGCGCTCTCGACCGGGGTCGGCTACCTCGAGACCGACCTTCACGTGAGCCAGGACGGCGTCGCAGTGATCAGCCACGATGCCGATCTGTTGCGGCTGGCCGGCCGTTCCGTTCGGGTCGACCAACTGACCATGGCGGAATTGCGCCGAGTCGACCTCGGATTCGGACAGACATTCTGTTCGCTCAGTGAAGCCCTCGACGCGTTTCCGCAAGCACGGTTCAATCTCGACATCAAAGCCCTCGGTGCGGCCGAGCCGACTGCGCGTGCTGTGCAGAAGGCGAAAGCTACGGATCGAGTGTTGATCGGGTCTTTCTCTGAGGAACGACGGCTGCGCGCTCTGAGCCTGCTTCCGGGTGTCGCAACGTCTGCTTCTGCGGCAATTCTGCGTCAGGTGGTGTCGGCCGCAAAGTTTGGGTTGACGGCGCAAGTGCGGCGGAGTATGACTGGCATTCACGCTGTGCAGGTTCCGGAGAGCGTGAAGTTTCTGAGAATTGTCACACCCCGATTCGTGCGTCTCATGCACGCGACGGGTGTCGAGGTGCACGTCTGGACGGTCAACGAAGAATCGGCCATGAATCGTCTGCTCGATATGGGTATTGACGGCATTATGACTGACCGGTGCGATGTCGCCTTGGGGGTGCTGGCCCGGCGAGACTGAGAGTTTCCTCTCAGATGGCGGGTCACGGAAAGATAACGCCCAGCTTCATGGTTTACAACTGTGAATGCATCGCGAGAGGAGACCACACGATGGCGGATCGCAGTTTGCGTGGAATGAGATTGGGCGCACAAAGCCTTCAGACTGAAGAGGGAGTCACCTTTTCTCCACGAGTTAGTCACACTTACCTGTGTGCCGCGTGCGGACGCGAAACGGTGTTGATTTTTTCGGCTGAAGCCGACGCACCTGACGAGTGGGAGTGCAAGCACTGTTCCCAGGTGGCAACCCGCCTCGTTGATTCGAAGCCCGTTGTCGTCGACCACTCAGATGAGAAGATTCCCCGCACCCCGTGGGACATGCTGCTTGAGCGTCGCACCCTGCCCGAGCTTGAGGAACTGCTCGAAGAGCGCCTCACGTTCTTGCGCGCACGTCGCGGACAGCAGAAGATCGGCGCATAACGTGAAGTGACCCACCAGCATCCGGGCGTGGCGATTTCATACGCTCGAATTGTACGGACCGGCCGAAGCCACGCTTAACTGCGTGGCTTCTTCCGTTTCCGGCCGTCTCGTTGAACGGCGCCGGACTGAACCGTGCCGGACTGAACCGCACCCACGGCGCAGAAAGCGAATCCGGCGAGGCCGAGGCCCGAAACAAGCCATTCAATCCCCCGCCCTGCGGCCATGGCCGGGGTCACCGTGTCGCTGAGTGGAACCGTCTGAACCATTGCTCCTGGCACCCAGGTGGGAAGCGAGTCGAGGGTCGACCCGTCCGGGGTGATGATTGCGCTGGTGCCGACGGTCGAGATGTTGACGACCGTGCGCCCGGCTTCAATCGCCCGGATGCGCGCGATGGCGAGTTGCTGCACGCTCTCGTCGGTCGTGCCGAAATCGGCATTGTTGGTCTGCGCCAGAATGATCTCTGCCTTCTTGTCGATCATCTCGTGAACGAGTTGATCGTCGGCGATGTCGAAACAGATCGCGATTCCGGCGAGTAGGCCGTTGATGTCGAAGATGTTGCTCTGGGTGCCGATCGTGTAGTCGCGGGAAATCAGGTCGATCAGCTCGGGAGCAAACGGGCGCCAGAACGCTCGATTCGGCATGTACTCGGCGAACGGAACCGGGTGCACTTTGTCGTAAATCTGCACGGCGCCCTCGTCGGCCTTCCAGAGCAGCGACGAGTTGTAGTAGAGCCCGTCCCGATGGGTGATTGTGCCGGTGACGACGGGGGCATCCATTGCCGTGCTGATGTAGTCCATGATGCGCGTGGCATCCGCGGATCTCGTCGGGTCGACATCGCTCGCGTTCTCCGGCCAGACCACGAAATCGACGCTCTCGCTGACCAACGGCAATGTCGCGGAGGCGTGGTCGTTCAGAATCTGACCCGGCGCATGCTGAGCGAACAGCCCGGCGTCGGCCCCGCCTTGCACCGCTGCCAGACGAGTGGTTCCCGACTGGATTGTCGGCCAGGCCGGAAAAACAATGAGCAAGGCGACGGATGCGACGGCGATCCCCCAACGGGGCGCCACCCGGAGATCAGGCTCCCGGATCAACTGAATCGCGAGGGCACTCAGCCACACGATCAGGAAGCTGAGCCCTGACATGCCGACCCAGGCGACAAGCGGGCCGAACGGACTTTCCGACTGCGAGATCGCCACCCTGCCCCAGGCGAAGCCGCCGTACGGCCAGACGGCGGCCAGCGCTTCGCGGGCCGTCCAGAGGCCCGCGACGACAATCGGCACCATGCCGACCCGGCCAAGCGGGGTCGGCCAGACGCGCGGACCCCAGCGCAGGACAACGGCGATCAAGGCGAGTCCGATGCCGAAGAAGATCGCCTCGAGCACGGCCAAGGCCAGCCACGGGACCGGTCCGAGGTAGAGCGTCAGCCAACTGATGTGGATGGCCCAGAACGAGAACCCGGCCGTCAGGCCGACGAGAAGCCCGGTCCACGGCCCCCGGCCGATCAGAGCGACGAGCATTAGGGCCACGGCGACCGGGGCCAGAAACCACAGGTTGAGATCGGGGAACGCCGCGTCGAGAACAGCACCAGCACCGACCGCAGTGAGGAGGGCCGCCCAGAGTGGGAGCCGAAGTTGTTCTGTAGCCGGCAGCGCGGCCGGAGCCTTCTTCGCGACCGGCGCCGCAAGCGGTTCGGTTGTTGCCACTGTCACCATTTCAGCCTAGCCAACCGATGAGTAGGCCACGATGCCGCGACGTATCGAGTCCATTGCAACCCGGGCAGTGCGCCCCACGTGGCCGTCTGCGACAACCGAGAGCTGGTCGAGCAAGTCGATGGTTTGCTTGGCCCAGCGCACGAAGTCACCGGCAGCCATCTCTGCCTCTTCGAGTACGTTGACGAGCGAGTCGCCGCGCGCCCACCGCCACATCGCCAGGCTGAGGCCGACGGCCAAGGGGTTGCTGCCGGGCAGGTGGTTGTCGCGCTCCAGGTCGTCGAGGCGGCTCCAGAGCTCTTGGGTCTCATCCAACGCCGGTCGAAACGTGCCCTTCGGCAGGTAACGAGCGTCGATCAGGCCCTCGTCGCGACGCGGCTCGAAGACGAGCGCGCACGCCATGGCTGCCAGGCCGGCGGCATCGAGGTGGTTCCAGAGACCGCGGCGCAGTGACTCGGCGACCAGCAAGTCGCGCTCCGCATAGATGCGACGCAGGATCAGACCGCTCTCGCTCAGCGTGAGCTGGCCCGACGGATCGGCGACGAGGTAATCGAACCCGAGGAGCACATCGGTGACCCGGTCGAAGATGCGGGCGATGGCACCGGTGCGGGAGGCAATCTGCTTGCCCAGGGCGTCGTTCTGCCGTTTGAGCTTCCAGTAGCGTTCGGCCCACCGCGCGTGCTGCTCTCGTTCGGGGCATTGGTGGCAGGGATGCGCCTTCATGCGCTTACGCAGGCTCTGCAGCTCGCGTTGGCGCAGCTCGCGTTCGCCGCGCTTGGTCTGATCGCTGCGCTCGTTCTCACGCTCCAGGTCGCTCAACCGGCGACGGATGCCCGAATACTCGGTGAAATCGCCGAGGTGGCAGGTCATCGCCTCGGCGAACCCGGCCAGCGACTCATCTTGTTGTCGAACGGTGCGCGCGAGATCCACAACGGCTCGGTCGGCTTGGAACTGAGCAAACGACGACTCGAGCACCTGGCGGGTGCGCGTGCGGCCGAACTGATTGATCAGGTTCACCGCCATGTTGTAGGTGGGTTTGAAACTTGAGTTAAGTGGGTAGGTGCGCCGGGACGCCAATGAAGCGACAGCTTGCGGGTCGAGCCCCTGCTGCCACTGGATCACCGAGTGGCCGAGCGCGTCGATACCCCGGCGTCCGGCACGGCCGGTCAGCTGCGTGTACTCCCCCGGCGTGATCGGAACCCGAGCTTCGCCGTTGAACTTTTCGAGCTTGTCGAGCACGACGGTGCGCGCCGGCATGTTGATGCCGAGCGCGAGAGTTTCGGTCGCGAAGACGGCCTTGACCAGCTTCTTCTGAAAAAGCTCTTCGACAACTTCTTTGAACGCGGGCAGCATGCCGGCATGGTGCGCGGCGACACCGCGCTCGAGCCCGTCGAGCCATTCCCAATAGCCGAGCACGGCCAGATCCTCATCGAGCAGGGTGCGGCACCGGTCGTCGACGATCGCGCGGATCTCATCGCGTTCCTGCTCGTCGGTCAGACGCACGCCGGCGCGCAGCACCTGGCGAACCGCCTGATCACAGCCGACCCGGCTGAAAATGAAGAAGATCGCCGGCAGCAGGTGCTTGCCGTCGAGCATCCGCACGATCTCGGAGCGATCCATCCGGCCGAGCTCTGGCTGCATCCGTTCGTGATAACGGCCGCCGCGATCGTTGCGTCGCCGGTTGTTGCTGAAACGGGAGGATGCGCCTCCTCCGCCTCCACGAGTCAACTGCACGAGTTCCGGGTTCACCCGGTGTGTCGCTGCTTTGCCCGACGAATCGAAGAGGTCGAGCATTTTGCTCTTGACCAGAACGTGCTGCTCGAGAGGAACGGGCCGCTCCTCCGAAACGATTACGTCGGTCTCACCGCGCACAGCCTGCAGCCAGTCACCGAATTCTTCGGCGTTCGACACGGTGGCGCTCAGCGACACCATGCGTACCGACTGCGGGAGGTGGATGATCACTTCTTCCCACACAGCCCCGCGGAACCGGTCGGCCAGATAGTGCACCTCGTCCATGATGACGAAGGCCAGGTTGGTCAGCAGATCGGAGTCGGCATAGAGCATATTGCGCAGAACCTCGGTGGTCATCACCACGATGCGCGCGTGCGGGTTCACATTGGTGTCGCCGGTCAGTAAGCCCACTTCGTCGGCGCCGTACTGGGCGACGAACTCCTGAAATTTCTGGTTGCTCAGCGCCTTCATCGGCGCCGTGTAAAAGACCTTGGCCGAGGGAGTCGCCATCGAGAGGAACACGGCGAACTCGGCGACGATGGTCTTCCCGGCGCCGGTGGGCGCCGCGACCAGCACGCTGTTGCCGTCTTCGATCGAGGTGCAGGCAGCAATCTGGAACGGGTCAAGACCGAAGTTGAGTCCGGCTCGGAATGCTTCGACTTGGGGATGTCCGGCGCGGGTGCGTGCTGCGGCGAATCGTTCGGCTGGGGAGAGTGTGTCTGTCACGTTTGCGGGCACGAATCTGCGGGGATCAGACGGCATACTCTGCGGCGAACGACTGGGCGCGTTTGGCGACTCGGCGATCGTGGAGCCAGGCGATTCCGTAGGCCAGGAAGTACAGAACGATCATCGGAAGCGCGAGAAGGAACATGGACACCACGTCGGCGGCCGGCGTGGCGATCGCGGTGAACAGAATGATGACCAGGATGGCGATCCGCCACGATTTGATGATCGACGCGGCGCTGATCACTCCGGCGAAGTTCAGCAGCACGATGAACACGGGAAGCACGAACGCGACGCCGATGGCGACGACGAGTTTCAGAACGAAGTCGAAATAGTTTTGGGCGTTGATGAACGCCGCGTCTTCTGAGGGCGCGAAGCTGGTCATCAGCTCGACCACATGCGGGAGCACGTACCAGCCCGCCGCGCAGCCGGCGAGAAACAACGGCACAGCGGTGAAGAAGAAGCCGAAGGTGTACTGCTTCTCACGACGGGTCAGACCGGGCACCAAGAAGGCGAAGATCTGGTAGAGCCACACCGGGCTCGACACAATCAGGCCCACATAGAGCGAGATCTTGAGCTTCAAGTCGAACGCCGACGTGATGTCGGGATAGTTGATCTGGGCGTTGCGGTGCTGCGCCTCGATGATGGCGTAAATCGGCTCGCGCAAGGCATCCCAGACGAAGTCTGAGAGAAACCAGCCGGCGATCGCACCGACGAACAGTCCGGCGGCCGCGAGGAAGAGTCGCTTGCGCAACTCGAGAAGGTGCTGCCCGAGCGACATCTTCCCGTCGCGGCCCGCCCTCTGTGGGACGCGCCCAGTCACCAGATTACGGCTTTGTCGTGGGATCGGCCGGGCGAGCAACTTCGGCGTTCGGGTCTTCGTCGACCTTGTCGCTCTTGATCTCGCTCTTGAAGATCTTCATTGACTGTCCGAGGCTTCGGGCCAGTCCGGGCAGTTTCGGTGCGCCGAACAAAAGCAGCACGACGACAAGGATGATTAGGAAGTGCCATCCGGTCAAGTTCTGAAGCATGAGGCTGTGTCCTCTAAATTCGTTGGGGTGTGTGTGAGTAGTTTACCGCGGTCAATCCGTGTATCTCGACGAACCTGGCGGCGACGGGCGTGTTCAGCACGATCCTGCTCCCGTAGGAACCCGAGTTCGCCGGCATCCTGAAAGATCGCCGGGTCGAATCGGGGCTCGTGCTGGGCCGCTGCCTCGGCGAATGCCGCGTCGAGCAGCGTCATTTTGTCGCCGAGTTCGGCCAGAGCATCGGCCGTGACCATCGCTTTTCGAAAAAGCCTGATCGCGAACCAGACGAGCATGCCGAGCAGCCCGAGAATCAGCGCGCTCCAAATCAGGAGCCAGCCCCACCATGCCATGGCTATGCCTCGGTCTCGTCGTAGTGGGCGGCGCCATCCGCAGCCCAGTCGGCGACAACCCGACGAGCCGCATCCGGCGACACGACCGTGACGATGCCGGCCAGACCGGTGACGAGCCGTTTGAGACCGTGAAAGTGGGCAACCCGCAGGGTCGTGCGCACTCGGTCGCCGTTTCCGATTGGTTCTTCACCGACCGGCCGGTAGTCGGCCATGAGCCGCATGGCTGTGGCCGGCAGTTCCACAACGACCGTGAGATCGTCGTCGGAGCCTTCGAAGAGGCGTTCTGGAAGCCGCACATCACCGGCATGCGCTGCGGCCGGCTGATCTGTCGGCGCCACCAGGCTCATCCGGTCGAGCCGGAAGGTGCGCACGGCCTCGCGGAGGTGGCACCAGCCGCGCAGGTACCAGTCGTTGTCGACGGATTCGACCCTCAGCGGGTCAACGACACGGTGAACGCTCTCGCCCCGTGCGTTCAGGTAATCGAATTCGACGGGCAACCCGTCGCGCACGGCGGCCTGAATCGTCGAGATCGTCTCGCTGGCGACGACCTCAGAGACCGCGACCTGGCTGGGTGCCGACGAGGCGCCACGGGTCAGTTTGGCCATCACTCTGGCAATTGCCTCTTTGTCCGCGTTCTCCGGTAGCGAGGACAGGTACTGAAGGCCGGCAATCAGCGCAGCGGCCTCCCGCGCGCTGAGCCGGGGAGCATCGTCGATGGCCACCAGGTGGGTGAGCACGATGCGGTCGTTGTCTTCGAACTCATCCCAGTGGATGTCGAAGAGGTCGCCGTGCTGGTACTGACGTGACTCCCCCGGCACTCCCGAGAGCGCGATCAGCCGAACTGCATCGCGCACCTGGTTCGGGCTGACGGCGAAATGGGCGGCGACCTCGGACACCTCGACGTTGGTGTGCTCGGTGAGGTACGGGACCAGCGACAACAGAAAAGTCAGCTTGTCTGGCGCGCTGAACTGGGCAGCTCGTTCGGTCATGAGTTCACGCTTCCGCTGTCTGTTGCGCCGGGTGCGGCACTCGCCGGTGCGGAGTGGGCGTCGCGCACCCCGATCAGGCGGGTGCGCACGGCCTGGCGTAGCTCCCGTGGCGTCTGGACGACGACCTCGGGGCCGTAGCCGGCGAGTTCGTCGGCGAGGATGTTCAAGTCGGTGAAGTGCAGGGTGAGCAGGTTCTCGCCTTCGTTCTCCGCGGCATTGCGTTTGCCGAGGCGAAGCGCTGCGTCGCTGCCGGGGCGCACCTCGACGACGGCCGTGTTGGCACTCCAGAGGCGGTCGAGGTCTTCGAGCGCGTTCTGCGCGGCACCCGGCACCACCTCGGCGCTGGGACCGGGCATCGTTTGCACCGGTCCGGTGATGCGTGACAGCAAGAAGGTGCGGTTGGCGTCGGCGGCCAGGTCGGTGGCCGCAAGGTGCCAGCGCCCTTCGTGCAACACGATGGCGCGCGGGATGACCTGCCGGCGGCGCGGCGCGGGCTCACCCGGCTTCAGATAGAGAAATGCGACACTCTGCCCACGATCGAGAGCCTTGCTCAGTGGCTCGAACGCCGCATCCCGCGCCCGGAGGCTCGGCGCATAGCCGAGGATCGGATCGTTCGAGTCAACCCCGAGCGAATTGAGCTTGGTGAGCGCCCGGCGGGATTCCGCCGAGAGCGAGCCCTCCCGCCAGACCGTGCCGGCAAGCTTGAGGAGCATGAGCTCGTCGGCCGAAAAGGTGATGTCGGCGGGCAGGTCGTAGAGGCCCTTGGGAATGCGATAGCGCAGGTGGTGGTTGCTTCCTGGCTCGTCGTCGGAGTCGATGGTTTCCAAGGGGATGCCCAGGTCGCGGATGTCGTCTTTGTCACGTTCGAATTGGCGTTCCAGGCTCGCATTGTCACCGCCCAGCACATAGCGCTGACGGTAGCCCTGCACCGTGGACAGAATGTCGGACTTGGTCAGCCCGATTTCGGTCGCGATCAGCGCGAGGACGAGGCTGAACAGGCGTTCCTCAATGGCGACGGTGGGGTGTTTGTCTGCGGTGGGCGGCACAGGGGCGATTCTATGGGATTGACGTGCGCGGGAGGTGGAGGCGGGCAAGACGAACGCCCCGCGTCGGCCAGCTGACTGACCAACACAGGGCGTTCGGGGAAGCCGGTTGCGGCATCCGGAAGTGAACCTAGTTCACACCGAGGATGTCGACGACGAAGACCAGGGTGGAGTTGGCGGGAATCGATCCCGACTCCTGGTCGCCGTAACCCTGGTCGGGCGGGATGACCGCAATGATCTGCGATCCGACCGTCTGGCCGATCAAGGCGTCGGCGAATCCGGGGATCACGCCGCCCTGAACCTTCGAACCGTCGGCCGCAACGAACTGCGCAGGGGTGCCCTTCTCCCAGCTGGAGTCGAAGACCTTCTTGGTGTCCCAGACCACGCCGGTGTACTGCACGGTAACGGTGTCACCCTCCTTGACGACGGGGCCGTTGCCCTTCTTGAGCACACCGATGGCGAGCTCGGTCGGAGCATCGCCTGAGGGAATCGTGATTCCGGGGGTGCCGTCTTCGGCCAGTACGACCGCCGGCAGGCCGGATGCGACGGGCTGGTCCTTGCCGTTGGCGCGCGGCAGGTAAGCCTTCACGACATCGATCACGAAGACGAGGGAGTCGGTGGCGCTCACGCCGAGCTGTTCCTGACCACCCTGCGGGCCGAAGCCGTCGGCCGGGGAGACAGCCACTGCAACGCGTTCGCCGACCTGGGCGCAGAGCAATCCGTCGACGAGGCCCTTCATCGTCGCGTCGTTCAGCACCAGGGTGGCGGCTTTCTCGCCGTCGTAGCCGGTTGCCTCAATCAGTTCGCCCGAGGTGCCGTTGTAGACGCTGAAGTCGACCTTGACCATCTGGCCCTCGACCAGCGGGTCGCCGGACCCTTCGATGATCGTGGTGCGCTGCGTGGTCTTGGTCTTCAACGGGGTCGGGAAGTCGACGGTCGGAGCCGTGCCGAAATCACCCGAAACGTCGATGAGCTCTGACGCGGCGCCCGACTTCACTGGTGCAGTACAGTCGGCAGCGGCAGTGCCGGGGGCGCTGCATCCCGTCAGGGCTGCAGCCAGAAGCGCAGCGGTGGCGATCAGTGCGGATGCTTTACGCACGAGTCCTCATTTCAGTACAGGGTGTCCGGTGTCAATCAATGTCTGTCAATGCGTGGTGGCCCGTGTGGCAGTGCTGTGACGCACTGCCAGTGGCGAGCCGGTGCCTATCCTAACCGGCGTCGACGTTGTCGCCGGTGCCGTCGGCGACGGTGTCGTCACCGGTGCTGACACCATCGACCTCGAGCTCCCGGCCCTTGGACAGGGCGGCGCTGGTTCCGGCGGCGCGCATCCGCTTGCGCATGCTCTTCGCACTCACATTGCGTTCGCCGAGTGCGCCAGGGGTCCAGGCTTCGAAGTCCGCGTCGGCGAAGTCGGTCTTCGACGGGCGACGCTTGAGCTCGGGCAGGATCGTGTCGGGAGCCAAACGGCGGGCGGTGATCAGGAATCCGGTGTGGCCGATCATCCGGTGGTCGGGGCGGACCGCGAGGCCCTCAACGTGCCAGCCGCGCACCATCGTCTCGTTGGAGTCCGGGTTCGTGTAGAGGCCGCTGCCGCGGATTGCCTCGGAAACGCGCGAGAGCTGAGTGACGGTCGCGACGTAGCAGAGCAGCACTCCACCGGGCTTGAGCGCGTCGGAGACGACGCCCAGGCACTCCCAGGGAGCGAGCATGTCGAGCACAACCCGGTCGACGCTCTGCGGTTCCATCGTGTCGGGCAGGGTGTCGGCGAGGTCGCCGAGAGTGATCGTCCAGTTGTCGGGGTCGTAGCCGAGGAACGTGGCGATGTTGTCGCGGGCGACGTCGGCGAACTCTTCACGGCGTTCGAACGAGGCCAGACGACCGGACTGACCGATCGCGCGCAGCAGCCAGAGCGAGAGGGCGCCGGATCCGACACCGGCCTCGACGACGGTGGCGCCGGGAAAGATGTCGGCCTGGGCGAGGATCTGGGCGGCATCCTTGGGATAGATGATCGCCGCGCCACGCGGCATCGACATGACGAAGTCGTTGAGGAGCGGGCGCAATGCCAGGTGCTCGACGCCGACGTTGTTCGTGACGACGGAGCCATCCGGCAGGCCGATGATGTCGTCGTGGGCGAGGATGCCGCGGTGCGTGTGGAAGACCTTCCCCGGTTCAAGCGAGATGGTGTTCAGCTTGCCCTTGGGGCCGGTGAGTTGAACACGGTCGCCGACCCGGAACGGGCCGCTGTTCTGGTTGACCTGGTTGTCGCTCATGCTGTTGCGTCCTCGTGGTTGTCCGCTGTGGCGCGGGAATTGGTGTGTTCAAAGTCAAGAGTTGCGGGGGCGGCTTCGTCCAAGAGGTCGAAGCGGATGCTGCACAGTGCGGAGAAATCGGCCAGGGTGCGCTCAGCGAGGGTGGGCCAGCGGGTGTGCGTGTCGGCCTCGGGAAGATCGACCTCGTGCGGCACGTGGATCGCAATCGTGCCGGCGGCAATGGCTGCGCCGAGTCCGGTCGGGGAATCCTCGATCGCGACGCAGCGGGCCGGGTCGACGTCGAGCAGGGTGGCGGCGAGCAGGTAGGCCTCGGGGTGCGGCTTGCTCTTCGCAACCATGTCGCCGGCGACAATGACGTCGAACGTGCCGGCGCCGATGAGGTCGGCGACCTGACGCGCCATCCGCTCGATCGACATCGTGACCAGGGCCATCGGCACGCCGGCTTCGGCGAACGCGGTGAGGAGTTCGCGGGCCCCGGGGCGCCAGGGCAACCCATGTTCGTTGATCTTCAGCTGCACGCGGTCGGTGAGCCAGGACACGATGGCGTCAAGCTCCATGTCGACGCCGCGCGACTGCAACACCGCCGCCGCGTTCGGCAAACCGGAGCCGACGAGCAGCATGCAATCGTCGTAGGTCCAGGTGCCGCCGAAGGAGGTGACCAGGTCGGTCTCGGCCTGCATCCAGTACGATTCCGTGTCGATCAGGGTTCCGTCCATATCCCACAGAACGGCCGCGGGCAGGGGGGAAAGAGTTCTGATCTGGTTCACGGGGTTCAAGTCTAGAGGGCACGGCCTATCCTTGACTGTGGGTGCGCCGAACGGGCACGCGGAATGATCGAGGTTTGCAAGCGTGACAAACGGCAATGGGTTTTTGAGCGGGCGCCTTCTTGTGGTGGCGTTCGAGGGCTGGAACGACGCAGGCGAGGCTGCCACCGGCGCGGTGAGCACGCTCAAAGATTTGCTGGGCGTCACACCGATCGCTGAAATCGACCCCGAGCTGTACTTCGACTACCAGTTCAACCGCCCCACGATCTCGACGAATGACGAGGGCGGCCGCTCGATCGAATGGCCAGAAGCGGTCATGTACGGCCCGGTGTCGCCGGGCGTGGCGCCCGTTCCGCTCGCCGAAGACGCCGAGTTGGCTGTCAGCGGAACCAACGCCGGCAACATCTACCTGTTGCTCGGCACCGAGCCGTCACGCAGTTGGAAGAGTTTCACGTCCGAGATACTGGATTCGGCGCTGGCCGCCGACATCAGCGGGGTCGTCTTTCTGGGTGCGATGCTCGCGGATGTCCCCCACACGCGACCGATTTCGATCTTTGTCTCGAGTGACAACCCTCAGGTGCGCAAGGAATTGCACATCGAGCGCAGTAATTACGAAGGACCGGTCGGCATTCTGAGCGTACTGTCCGAGGCTGCGGAGAAAGTCGGGATCCCGACACTCTCGATCTGGGCTTCCGTGCCGCATTACGTGCATAACGCGCCGTCACCGAAGGCCGTGCTGGCTCTGATCGACAAGCTCGAGGAGATCATCGACGTCGTCATTCCGCGTGGCGACTTGGTCTCGGATGCTGCCGAGTGGGAGCGCGGAATTGACGCACTCGCCGCCGACGACGACGAGATGGCCGCCTACATCGCGCAGCTCGAACAGGCTCGCGACACCGTCGACTCCCCCGAGGCAAGCGGTGAGGCGATTGCCCAGGAATTCGAGCAGTACCTGCGCAAGCGCGGGGACGGCCGTGAGGGCTGGGCCGACGGCCGCTCCGGGCCGGATGGGCGTCCGGGGCCCGAAGGCCCGCCGCGCGCCTAGCTCTCACATGCCGCGATTCGGTGTCGGCCCGATTGCTAGAGCTGCACCCCGAGAAGCGCGTCGATCGCCTGCGCGATCAGCGCCGGGTCATCGGACAGCGTGGCGGTTGCAGCGTCGATGACGGCCAGCGCGCCCGGAGTGTCGAGGTCGTTGTGCAGGGCGTCACGCAGCTGCTGAACGACAGCGTTCGCCGAACCCGTGATGGCCGGCTCCGCCGCATCCGTTGCCGCATCCGTGCTCGCTTGGTCGGTCGCGAACGCGGCACCCCAGCGAGCCAGGCGAGCCTGTGCCGCCTCGAGCGTGGCGTTGGTCCACTCCCAGTCGGAACGGTAGTGCTCGGAGAGCAGAGCGAGTCGGATGGCCCGCGGGTCGACGCCCTCGGCGCGAAGCCCGGAAACGAGCACCAGGTTGCCGAGCGACTTGCTCATCTTCTCGCCCTGGTAGGCGACCATTCCGGCATGGGAATATACGCCGGCGAGAGGATGCCCGGACAGGGCAGCCGCATGACCGGCGCTCATGTCGTGGTGCGGAAAAATCAGGTCGCTTCCGCCGCCTTGCACGGTGAAGTCGGTGCCGAGCTCCTTGAGCGCGATGACCGAACACTCGATGTGCCAGCCCGGGCGGCCGGCACCGACGCGGGTCGGCCAGGACGGCTCGCCCTCGCGGGCCGCACGCCAGAGCAACGGGTCGAGTGCGTCACGCTTGCCGGCGCGATCCGGGTCGCCGCCATGCGCGGCGAACAGCTCGAGCATCGCGGGGCGGTCGAGGTTGCTCTCGTCGCCCAGGCGCCAGGGCGCGGCTTCCTCGGCCGCGGCGTTGTCGAAGTAGAGATCGGCTCCGCGCTCCCCCGATTCGGTGAGCAGCGCATCCGGGGTGTCGACTGCATAGGCGAGACCGGCGTCAGCGAGTGCGCACACCGCCGCTGAGATCTCGTCGATCACCTCGGTGACGGCCACGTAGTCGTTAGGCGGCAGGATGCGCAGAGCCGCCATGTCGGTGCGAAAAAGCTCAACCTGCGACTCGGCGAGTTCGCGCCAGTCCACGCCGGTGGCCGCCGCCCGCTCGAGCAGCGGGTCGTCGACATCCGTCACGTTCTGTGCGTAGTGAACCTTGTAGCCGGCGTCGAGCCAGACGCGCTGCAACGTATCGAATGCAAGGTAGGTGTTCGCGTGCCCGAGGTGGGTCGCGTCATACGGGGTGATTCCGCAGACGTAGAGGCGGGCGACGTCTGCCGGCTGCGCGTAGACGAGCACGTCAGTCGCCGTGTCATGAAGCAGCGGGGCGTCGGAATGGCCCGGCACAGACGGGACGACAGGATGTTGCCAAGCACGCATGAGATCCAGCCTAACTATGCGGCGATGACGTTCGTGCCCAGAAGCACGAACACGACGATGCCGGCCACGATGCGGTAGATCACGAAGGGCAGGAAGCTGTGCTTCGAGATGTAGCTCATGAAGAACGCGATCACGACCAGGCCGACGAAGAAGGCGACGATCGTGGCAACCAGGGTCTCGGCGGGACCGAAGACCTCTGGCGTGCAGTTGGTGGCACCGGCAAGGCAGGGGTCGGCAATCGACTTGTAGACCTGGTAGAAACCGCTGCCGAGCACAGCCGGGATGGCGAGCAGGAAGGCGTAGCGGGCCGCAGCCTTGCGCTCGTAGCCCATGAACAGGCCGGCGGTGATCGTGCCGCCGGAACGGGAGACGCCGGGGATCAACGCGAGGGCCTGGGCGAAGCCGTAGATCGTGCCGTCGCGCACGGTGAGGTCTTTCAGCCGGCGCTTCTTGGCGCCGACGTGGTCGGCGATACCGAGCAGGATGCCGAAGAGGATGAGCATCGTCCCGGTGATCCAGAGGTTGCGCAGAACCGTCTCGATCGCATCCTGAAAGAGCAGGCCGAGCACGATGATCGGCAGTGAACCGAGGATGATGAGCCACCCCATGCGGGCATCGGGGTCGTTGCGCGGAACCTTGCCGACCAGCGAACGGCACCACTGGCCGATGATCTTCACGATGTCGCGCCAGAAATACAGCACGACGGCGACTTCGGTTCCGATCTGGGTGATGGCGGTGAACCGGGCGCCCGGGTCTTCACCCGTGCCGATCAGCTGACCGACGATGCTCACGTGAGCGCTCGACGAGATCGGCAGGAACTCGGTGAGGCCCTGGACCAATCCGAGAATGATGGCGTTAATGAAATCCACTTGTGGTGCTCCGCAGGTTTAGTAAGTCGACAGCAGGTCGGTCAGAACCCGCCTGCCAAACACTAATGCGTCAAGCGGCACCCTCTCGTCAACGCCATGGAACATGCCCGGAAAATCCAAATCGGCTGGGAGTTTCAAGGGGGCGAAACCGTAACCGGTGATTCCAAGCTTGCTCAGGGCTTTGTTGTCGGTGCCGCCAGAGAGCAAGTACGGCAGAACAGGCGCGCCGGGGTCATGCGCGTCCAAGGTGCTGACAATCGCGTCAATGAGCGCGCCGTCGAAGGGGTTTTCGAGGCCGATGTCGCGGTGCATGACGACGATTTCGATGTCTGGCCCGACGAGCTCGGCGATTTCGGCGAGCACGGCGTCTTCTTCGCCCGGCAGCGTACGCACGTCGATCAGTGCCTCGGCGGTGTCGGGGATCACATTGTGCTTGTATCCGCCCGTCAGGACCGTCGGGTTCGAGGTCGTGCGCAGGCTTGCCTGGATGAAGCCGGAGGCGGTGCCCGTGGCGAGAGCCAACGCGTCGGGTCCCACCCGCTGCGGGTCGACATCCAGGATGCGCGCAATCTCACCGAGCAGTTGCGTGGTCGTGTCGGTCAGGCGGATCGGCCATTCGCGGCGGCCGACGGCGGCAACGGCCTCGGCCAGTCGGGTCACCGCATTGTCGTGGATGAGACGTGAGCCGTGCGCAGCGCTGCCGCGGGCGACGAGTTTGATCCAAATCAGTGCTTTCTCGCCGGTCTGCAGCAGGTACGAGCGCTGGTCGCCGAACGTGATGGAGTAGCCGCCCACCTCGCTGATCGCCTCGGTGGCACCGGCGAAAAGGTCGGGGCGGGTGTCAACCAGATAGTGCGAGCCGAGCACTCCCCCGGCTTCCTCGTCGGCGAAGAAGGCGATTACGAGGTCACGGGCCGGTGCTTCGCCGGCACCGAGGATGTCTTTCAGGGAGGCGAGCATCATCGCATCCATATTTTTCATGTCGACGGCGCCGCGGCCCCAGAGCAGACCGTCTTTGATCACTCCACCGAACGGGTCCACCGACCAATTGGCCGGGTCCGCGGGAACCACGTCGAGGTGGCCGTGCACGACGAGCGCACCCTTGTTGCTGTCACGACCCTTCACGCGGGCGACGACGCTCGTGCGGCCGGGTTCGGATTCAAAGATTTCTGGCTTGAGGCCGAGTCCGCGCAAATTCTCGGCAACGTAGTCGGCGGCATCCGCCTCACCGTTGGAACGCCCCTCGCCATAGTTGCTCGTGTCGAACCGAATCAGGTCGCGTGCGATGCGTGCGGTGAGATCAAGAATTTCTTCTTCGGGCCGTGCGTTCCCAGTGATTGACATGTGGTTCACGGTACCGGTCGATTCGACACGCCGCCAAGCTGAGAAATGCTCGCCCGCACGGCGGCCGAGTGGTGTTTTGGTGCTCAGAAACCGTGCTAAGTTATTACCTCGTCAGCAAGAAACACAACGCAGACGACATCCAGTCCGGGTGGCGGAATTGGCAGACGCGCTAGCTTGAGGTGCTAGTGTCCGTATAGGACGTAGGGGTTCAAGTCCCCTCTCGGACACAGTAAGAATCCCCCGTAGAACTTCGGTTCTGCGGGGGATTTTTCGTTAACGCGTGAAAAGAACTTTGTGAAGAAATTCTGGAGTCGACGCTCTGAGCGCGGCCACGAACTCGTGATCGCAGAAGTCGCCTCGTGATTTCTAGATCCGGCGGCGCCCCGGCGTGACTACCGCCCCGACGACTGCCGCCTTCGCCACTGGGGAAGGGCCCGGCGTCACTGCTGCTGCGACAACGGCGGTTTTCGCCACGGGTGCGCCGACGACGCCGACTCTTCCCACTCGTCCTGGTCGAAGTGGCATGTCACTCTCCTACTCTCTCGAGTGTTTGATCGGCCTCGAGTGAGGCGATGATGGCCTGAATGGGAATTCGCCCATTTGCAATCAACTGCCCGCCCGCTCGGCGGGCCGCCGATGCGAAGGGTGCCGCCCAGAGGTTCTCGTAGACAAGAACTCCGGCGGTGCTTCCGGGATCCATCGCGGCCGAAAGGTGCAGAACGTCATCCTCCGCCAGCAGCTCAGCGAGCTCTGCCTCAATCTTCTGCAGCGCGCCGAGCTCGTCCATGTCGGAGAGTTCCATCGCCTCAACAACGCCATCGTCGCCTTTGGCGAGAATCAGGATGTCGATGATCCGAATCGTGCCTGCATCGACAAGTCTCACCAGTTCATCGACCATTTCGCCCGTGAAATTGGATTGGTCTTTGGGAAACTCAACGATCACAAAATCGACGGGTCCCAACTCGTCGAGTGAAGTCTCGGCCATAACATTCCCCTCTGTCGGTCTCGATCGCTCTCGTTCGGACCAAGAATGTGGCCCATGGTACGCCTCGCCCTGGCAGTCCAACAGGCCGAATCAGCGTGACCCCTGGCCTGGCCCGCCCTGACCGCCAGTGTGGTGTTCCTGCTGGCGCCGCAGGCGCGGCAACGTTGTCGGCGCGGACTCTGCCGCCGAGGGATGCTCGACCGCGTGTGCCGCATACCAACGGTGATAGGAGGCGACCAGGGGGACAGAGGTCAGCCCGTGAAGGATGACGCTGAGCGCGACGGTCACAATGACGGTGGTGAGCACGACCTCGCTGTCGGGGATGCCCCGTTCGAGAGCGAGCAGAGCGAACACCAGCGAGGCGAGCCCGCGTGGGCCGAACCAGCCGATGAAGGCCACGGTCGGGCGCCTGACCCCCTGACCGGCGAATGCGATCACGACCGGGATCATGCGAACGAGGGTCAAGCTGAGCGCTGCGTACAGCACGACCTGCCAGGTGATATGCGGGAGAACGAGGGTGAGCGCGAGGGCTCCGAACCCGATCCAGGTGACGGCGGCGAGAAAGCCTCCCGCTTCTTCGGTGAGCAGGGTGACAGCCGAACCGCGCGCGCCCGAGAAGCTTCCGAACGCGATGCCGCCGACGAACGCCGCGATGAATCCGCTGCCGCCCAGCAGGACTGCGACGGTGTAGGCCAACAGCGCCACCACGAGCGGCAGAACCTGTCGCCACTCGCGCCCGATCCATCCGCGCCGATCCGCTGAACGGAACAGGAGCCCGCCCACGATGCCCGCGCCGAGTCCGGCAGCGAGTCCCCCGCCGATCTGAATGGCCATGTTACTGATGACGGATGCGGTCACCCCCGCGTGCAGGTCGGCATTGGCAACGTCGAGCGCGACGAGGAAGAAGGGCACGGCAAGGCCGTCGTTGAGACCGCTCTCCACGTCGAGCGCTTGGCGTACGCGGGCCGGCACCGCCGGGTCCGAGACGACTTTCTGGCCGAGCGCCGCATCGGTCGAGGCCAGCATTGTGGAGAGGAGAACAACGGATGCGAGCTCCATGCCCGGAAAGACAAGCGCCCCAACGCCCACGCCGGCCAGCATCGTGAGCGGGAGCCCGATCAGGAGTAGTCGACTCGGCCAGCCGAGCTCGTGTCTGAGCGATCGGAGGTTCAGCCGGCTCGCGTCGCTGAACAAAAGCAGAACCAGCGCGACCTCCGCCACTCGCTCGGCAAACACGGACTCGACTGAAAAGTTGAGAATGCCGAGGGCCGAGGCGCTGACGAGGAGGCCGGCAACCATCAGGAAGAGGGCGGAGGTGATGCCACGCCGGTCAAGTGGCCCGGAGAACACGCTCCAGATCAGGATGAGCGCCAGTATCGTCGTCGCCGCTACCATACGGATCAGTGTGGCCTGCGCACGCCCATCCTCCAAGGCACGATGCCGCGACGGCCCTATCGTGGCCAGGATGTGAAGCGGATAATTGCTCTCATGCCGACCGATGGCTCGGGACTCGACGAATTGGCCAGCGCGCACCTGGCGTTCGACGAGTGGCGCTGGGAAGATGCGTTTACTCATTTCATGGCCGCTGACGCCGAACATCCGTTGGCATCTGCAGACTTGGAGCTCTTGTCCAGATCTGCGGAGTTGACCCGGCATGACACGGTGGCATCTCAAACGCTTGAGCGCGCCTATGCCTCCTGCCTCGCGGAGCACGCTGAATTGCGCGCGGCCCGCCTGGCGTTTTGGCACGGATACCGGTTCGCTTCTCTCGGGGAATCCGGGCAGGCCGAGGCCTGGCTCGGCAGATGCGAGCGACTCGTCGACCTGCACGGCGATTGCGCCGAACGCGGCTACCTGTTCTTGCCGCGCATCCATCATCTGATCCACCAGAAGCGCACCGAGGAGGCGCACGCCGCAGCTCAGGAAGCGATGGCGATCGGTGATCGTTTCACCGACGCCGACCTTTCTGCACTAGCACGCCAGCTCGGCGGACGCGCTCTCGTCGAAGCCGGTCGGGTGTCGGAGGGAATGCGCCTTCTGGGCGAAGCCATGCTCATCGCAACCACCGAGCCGGTGACCGAGCTCAGCAAGGGCCTGGTGTACTGCGCGGTAATCGCCAGCTGTCAACGGGTGTTCGCCGTCGACCGGGCCCGTGAGTGGACCGCGGTACTCGACGGCTGGTGCCGGTTGCAGGAACAGCTCGGAATGTTCAGCGGCACCTGCCGAGTTCACCGAGCAGAGCTCATGAAGTTCGGCGGCCTCTGGTCAGAAGCTCTCGATGAAGCTCGCCGGGTGACCGCTGGGCTGTCCGCCGACGATGACGGACGGGCCTCCGCGTTCTATGAGGAAGCAGAGATCCACCGGCTGCGCGGCGAACATCGGGCGGCCGAGCTGGCCTACGAGCGAGCCAGCGCACTCGGCGGAGAACCGCAACCGGGGCTGGCGCTGCTGCGTCTGGACCAGGGTCGGTTCGATATCGCGAGCGGCGCGATCAGTCGGGCAGTGATTACCAGCAGAACCGACCTCGACCGGGCCCGGTTTCTTCCCGCCCAGGTCGAGATCATGTTGGCGGTCGGCAACAGCTCGGAAGCCCAGGCTGCCGCGCACGATCTCGAAGAAATCGCCGCGCTCTACGACACTCCCGTCTTGCAGGCGATGTCTGCGCAAGCGAGCGGCCTTGTTCTGCTTGACGCCGGCAACCCCGAAGATGCGCTCCGCTCGCTGCGTCTGGCGCTGCAGCTCTGGTTGATGCTGGCGGCGCCGTATGTGGCGGCTCGGGTGCGCGTCGGCCTTGCTGCAGCATGCGGTGTGCTGGGCGACATCGAGGGTGCGCGGATGGAATTGACTGCGGCACGAGACACCTTCGCCGCGTTGACGGCACGCCCCGATCTCGACCGCTTGGCGTCAGCGCACCCGGCAGCCGCACCTGCGCACGTGCTCAGCGCGCAAGAGCTGCGGGTGCTGCGCCTGGCCGCGCGCGGAGCGACGAACAAGCAAATCGCCACCCAGCTGAAACTCAGTGTCAGAACCGTCGACCGGCACATGAGCAACATCCTCGCGAAACTCGCTGTGCCGTCACGGGCGGCAGCGACCGCCTACGCCTATGAGAACAGGCTGATTCAACGCTGACTGTTGGCGTCGGGCGACGGATGCCTCGACCGCCCAGGACTCCGCGCGGCGGACTGGGTAGAAGTACCCATTCGGTAGGAGCAGGGTGCGGAAGATTTCGCCGATGTGCCGGCAGGGGACGCGTTCTACCGTGTGTGCATGGAACAGCTACGGAACTCAGAAAACACGTCAAGCGGTTGGAATCGCATCGACGTGATCGTGATCGGCGGTGGCCAGGCGGGACTCTCGGTCTCGTACCACCTCGCCCAGTTGGGCGTGCACCATGTGGTGCTCGATGCGGCAGCCCACATCGGCGATGCCTGGCGCAATCGATGGGACAGCCTGCGGCTGTTCACCCCGGCTCGATACGACGGCCTCGACGGGATGAGGTTTCCTGCCGACGGCGGCAACCTGCCGACCAAAGATGAGATGGCCGACTACCTGCAGGCGTACGCGTCGCACTTCGGCCTCCCGGTGTTGAGCGGGATGCGGGTTGACAGTCTGTTTCGCGACGGTGACGACTTCATCGTCACGTGCGGCGCCCGGGTCTTCATCACCAGTCAGGTCGTCGTGGCAATGGCGAACTTGCAAGTCGCCCAAGTGCCGGCCGGCGCGAAGGGGCTCTCCCCCGCCATCCGCCAGTTCGACGCGGTCAGCTATCGCAATCCCGAACAACTCGCAGAGGGCACGACGCTCATCGTGGGAGCCGGAAATTCGGGCGCCGAAATCGCAAAGGATCTCAGCGCGACGCATCCCGTCGTCTTGGCTGGAGCGGGTCCCGGTGAGTTGCCCTTCGCCTCGACAAGCTTCATCGGCCGTCATATCGTCGTGCACCTCCTCAACCGCATCATCTTTCCGAAGGTTCTGTCGGTCGATACACCCATCGGGCGGCGGGTGCGGCCGAACATGATGAAGCGTGGCGTGCCGTTGATTCGGGTGCGGTCGAAGGAGCTAGTGGCCCTTGGGGTGCGCCGAGTCGGCCGATGTGTCGGAAGTGCTGACGGGAGGCCGCTGCTCGAGGATGGCACCGTGCTGCCCGTCGCCAATGTGGTGTGGTGTGCCGGATTCATCGCTGACTTTTCCTGGATTCACCTGCCGGTATTCGGTGCAAACGGCGAGCCGATTCACGATCGAGGACTCGTGGCGACCGAGCCGGGGCTCTATTTCGTTGGGCTTCACTTTCTCACGTCGGTCTCGTCGGCAATGGTGCACGGTGTGGGCCGAGACGCCCGGAGAATCGCGTCTGTGGTGGCGGAACGGGTCGAAGGCCGACCGCCCGCGACCGAGAAGGCACAGGATCACGCGGTAGGATTGACCTAGATTTCCGGTGCCGCGCAAGCCGCGCCGGAGAGTACTGGTTGAGACAGTGCTCACAGCCCCGGCGCTTTGGCGCCGGGGCTATTTTGTTCGACGCAGCGTCTTTTCGGCACAGCGGATGCCATCGACGCGTCCGGCCTGTGACCTACCGTCAGGACCGGTCCCGCACTAGCATTTTTTCATGGTTCAGTTTGTGGTCGTGGAATGCCAGCGCATTCACCATGAGTGCTGATTACGAGTTCCACACCGACTGGCGCATTCCGGGCACGGTGCCGGAGATCGCGGAGGTCCTGGCCGATGCGGCGACGCTGCCCCGCTGGTGGCCGGCGGTCTACCTCACTGCCGTCGTGTGGCGACCTGCGGATGCCGAGGGACGCGGCGCGGTTGTGCGGCTGCACACGAAGGGGTGGTTGCCGTATACCCTCCATTGGACCTTGACCGTGACCGAACCCGTCACAGCGGCAGGATTCGCTGTGACTGCCGACGGCGATCTCGTCGGCGACGGCCGGTGGTCGTTCGAGCAGGACGGACCCGAAGTCGTCGTCGGCTACGACTGGCGGGTGAGCGCAAGCAAGGCGCTGTTGCGCCGTCTGACCTGGCTCCTGCGTCCCGTGTTCGCTGCAAACCATCGCTGGGCGATGGCACGCGGCGAGGAGAGCCTGAAACTTGAGTTGCGTCGTCGGCGTCAACTGACTTCCGGAGCCGATCGACCGGTGCCGGCCCCTCCCGGCGCGACGTTTCGGCTTCGCCGGCGATCCGTGTCACGCTAGCGTGGCCGAACGACGGGAGGCAAAGTCGCGAGGAATGCAGCGACGGCGTCGCGCTCCTGCTCCGCGTGAGGCCCGATCCAGAGGAGGTGGCTGACCGAATCGGTCATCACCAGCGTCGCGTTGACGATCTGATCGACGAGCGCAAACGGATGTTCCTGGCCAACTGCCCCGTCGTGACGGCTCGCCACGATGAGTGTGGGCTGATGTATCGATTGGGTGACGTCGATCGGCTCCCGCAGATCGTTGAGAAAGCCTCTTCCCGAGCGCATCCGTGTGAAGAGCGCCACCAACTGTGCCCGGTCCGCCTCCGACAGTGCCCGGAGGGCTGTGTGAGCGGGAAGCGTGGAAAGAGTTGTGAGCATCCCCCACAACATGATGTCGGGGAACAGGCCGAAGAAGAGACGCGTGACTCCCCACGTCACTCGTTCAACCGTCGGGCGGAAAAGCACCGTCGCGCCAGTTCTGGTCCACCGTGTAGGCCAAGGCAGAAAACTGACTGAACCTTCCAAGACCAGCCCGGAGACAATATCTGGATGCCGCGCCGCGAACGTCATCGCAGTACGACCGCCAGCGGAGATCCCGATCGACACCGCGTCCTGATAACCGAGTTGCGCACAGAGCAACGCAATCCGGTCGACGTAGGCCGCGTCATCCGGCCCAGCCTTGAGGGGTGTACCGCCATAGCCGGGTCGCGAAGGGTGCAGAAGCGACCAGCCGGCAGAGCTGAAGGACTCTTGCCCGATCGCGAGGTCCGCCCGCAGGTGCCCACCGTGAAAGAGAACGGCCAGGCGCGGCCCGCTCGTGCGAAGAAGGTACTCGATCTCTGCACCGTCAATCACCCGAGTCACGGGCACCGTGGGCTGCCGTTTCATGGCCTCACCCTAGTACCGGCCATATCGCCCAGCAGCGATGGTCAATTGGTTGTGATACTCCAGCCACAAGACTATGGTGATCGCATGTCCACCGAAATGCGCGAACCGACCTTCTGGGTGCTCACCGTGTTGACAGGCGGCCGACGTCATGGCTACGCGCTGATCGAAGAAGCCCGTCAGCTTTCTGGAGGGCGCGTCCGCCTCAAGGCTGCCACGCTCTATGCGGCGCTCGAACGACTCGGACAGCTTGGTTGGGTAGAACTCGACGGTGATGAGGTGGTTGACGGTCGCTTGCGCCGCTACTTTCGACTGACCGATGCGGGCGCAGCTGAGCTCGAGACCGAGGTCGCCCGGCTTGAGGCGAACGCCGGCCAGGCACGAGCCCGGCTTCAAGCCCGCAGCTTGTCAACTCCGATTGCGGCGTTCTAACTGTGAGCGGCCACGGAGACGGCTCGCGCAGTGCGGCAGAGGCGGCACGGGCGTCGCGATATCGGAAGCTCGTGCGCTGGTATCCGTCCGACTGGCGCAAGCGCAACGGTGAAGCACTCGTGTCAGTGCTCTTGGACGAGGATGATGCGCAGGGACACGTCGCGCCCACCTTGTTGAGCAGCCTCACCGTTGTCGCCGCCGGCTTGCACGAACGTTTCATCGCACCCGAGCGTCTCAATCGGGTCGGTCTCGCCGCACAGGTCGTCGCGGCCGTCTTCTCGGTGTGGTATCTCGCCGTGATTGCCTGGGCTCCGGGCATTACCTCTGCAGGAACGATAGGACCGTTCTCGAACCCGTCGGCGATCATCGGCGCGATGCTGACGAGCGGGCTGGTGTGTGCTCTGCTCGGACGAGGGAGGACGGCTCGGCTTGTCGCGATGCTCAGTGTTCCCGTCACAATCCTGATTGGAATCCTGTCAGCGAGCCATTCCTGGCTGGGCCCTGGCCTGCCTGCCGTCGTCATCTTTGCCGGACTCGGGCTGATGGCTGGTCTGCAGCTTCGCTCCACCGTCGATGTCGGCCGAGTTCTCGGCGCCCTCTTCCTGCTGGTTCTCGGGATCTACCTGTCGCAGATCGTTCTCGCGCGCTTGCCCGTGCTGACGTCAAGTGCGGTGGGTGTCGGGATGGCCATCGGGGCAGCCGCGTCGTTGACGGGCGCGCTCGTGCTCCTCTGGCCGCTGCGACCGCGTCCCCGTCGCACGGAATTGAATTAGCGCCGCGAAGCCGGCGCGGGGTATCCCGTTGGGCGCGCGGTAGAAACCGCGCCCACGGGGATAACCCGCGCCCAAGTCGAATCGCGGCTTCACGGGCGACTCACTGGGTCTCGACAGGCTCGACCTCCGTCTCATCCCGACCGTGATTTAGACGTACGCCGGATGCTCCGGCGGCAGCGCATGCCGCTGCCCAGCCGCCGCCAGCTGCACGTTGCGGGCTTCCCATTCGGCGAGCTCGCTGCGCAGGGTCTCGAGGGTCTGTCGGTCCGGGCACTGCGCCACGCTCATCCCGCACCCGCACTGTGCCGGCTGGGACGGATTGACCGTATGCCGGTGGGCGAGCCGCCAGAGCACTGCCATCGCCCGGTCGGTGCGCCGGGAGGCGAGCTCCGTCTTGCGCTCGGCCCGTTTGACGAGATCGTTCTCGAGAACGTCCCGGATGCCCCCGCGCGGCGTTGAATCGAAGCTTCCGGCCAGCAGGCTCCGCAGCTCGTCGACCTCGGCCACACGTTCGGCAATGGTCTGGTCTTTCGCCGCCAACTCAGCGGTCGCGTTCTCAACCGCTGTCGCATGGACATCCTGCAGCTCGGTGTAGAGCCGAAGCCAAAGCGCGACATGGTCGGCGTCGCGACGTTCGGCCCGATCGGCGCCGGTGTGCCGCACGCAGAACGAGCAGACAACCTGATCGGCCGCCGACGTGAAATGGAACGGCTGCATCGACCGGCAGCACAGGCACTGTGCGGCAATGTCTTGATACAGCGGATAGGCGTGGGCCACTCGAACTCCTGTGGTCGATGGGGGAACAACGCGACGTCACTTCGTGGGTTGAACGAGGTGAGGTTGAGCTCCGGAAACGAACTCTGGGTGAGGCGGGTGAGTCAGGCGCCGCTCGGCGCCTCGTCGATAATGCCGATGAACCGGGTGCCGATTCCGTCAACCTCACGACGGGCCAGACCCTCTGCCGGCTCCGGCAGTTCATCGAATCCATGATGATCACAGCTGAGGTAGGTGAATGTCGGCCACCACTTCTTGGGCCGGGCCGCCTCGGTGAAACCACAGATGTCACAGCGAAGCTCCACCCAGACCGGCTTCTTTCCGGTGCGGTTTGCGCGCGACTGGGCCAGCCAGACCGGTGGATTCGTGTCGATCTCGGCGAGCTGCGCCTCAGTCAGTCGCGAGGGAATCCCATTGCGCTGAGCCATCTCGAGCGGGATATCAAGGCGGAGTGCTGCTTCTCTTCTGGTAATCATCTCCACCAAGAATAGGCCGTCGGCCGCACCCACGCCGAGGCGGCCCGCGGGCAAGAGCGGCAGCGCCTGAGATGAAAGAATGATCGGATGCCTGACATCCACTCTCCGCTTGGTCTGCTGCTTGACGTCGACGGGCCGATCGCGAGCCCCGTGACCCGCACCATCGCCACCCCGAGCATCGTCAACGACCTGATTCTGCTCGCCGGCGCGAACGTGCCGATCGCGTTCATCACCGGTCGATCAGCCGACTTCATCCGCGACGAGGTGATTGCTCCCCTGGTTGCCGCCGGCCTGCCCGATGGGCTCCGGATGTACGGCGTGTGCGAGAAAGGGGCGGTCTGGTTTCCGATCAGCCCGGCCGGCATGGGCGAGGTTGTCATCGACGCCTCGGTCGCATTCCCCCAGGCCGTCATCGACGAAGTGCGCCAACTGGTCGCCGAGCGGTTCAGCGACACGATGTTCTTCGACACGACCAAGCGCGCGATGATCTCGGTCGAGCAGCGCACGGATGTCGACAGCGCGACCTATCTGGCGGCCCAGCCCGCCTTCAACGAAGCCGCGTTCGCCATCGTCGCCCGCCATGGTCTCGGCGTGCGCTACGGCGATCGGGAGAAACCCGCCGCGGACGGTTCGGTTCCGTTCCGCCTCGACCCGACGATCATCTCCACCGACATCGAGTCGGTGACCCTCGACAAGGACCACGGCGCCCGTCGGGCCCTGGAGTTCTTCGCCGAGTCCGGTTCGCTGCCCGAGGTCTGGCGCTCAGTCGGTGATTCTCGTAGCGACTATCTGATGGCCGATCACCTGCATGCCGCCGGGTATGACGTCGCGCACGTCGACGTGCGACCGGCCGATGGCATTCTGGACCGCCCCTACCCCGTGATCGTCATGGGTGAACAGATTCACGACGAGGCCGGGGCCGCTTTTCTTGACTACTGGGTGGAGAAACTGACGCTGCGCTAATCCAGCAGCCGCACGCCGTTCTGCAGGGTGCTGCGCAGCTCGAAGACCTTCTCGAAACTCCCCCGGCTCATCCCTGGCATGCCCTCGCGCAGCAGCCCGACCAAGCGTGACCGCGGAACGACGAGAAGAATCGGGCGGCGACCCCGCGCCGGCAGCGTGAAGACTTCGCTGAGCGCCGCATCGGGAAGCACGATCACGAGGGCGGTGAACTTCACCCGCAGCTCACGGGAGAACGCCCGGGCGGCGTCTTCGAAATCGTGAATCGGCTCGGCGCCCTCAAGCGACTCCCCGACCAGTTCGCCGCGCTTGAGCTCGACCGGACCGCCCCAGTCCTCCGACAGGATCGCGAAGAGGCCGGCCGGACCCAACACCACATGGTCGAGCTTGTGGCCACGCGGGCCGGCTGCGACGTCGTGCCAGGCGGTGTAGCCGATCCCGAGACTCGAGATGAGCTGGGCGGTGGATTCCTCGGCGAGGGCCTTCGCCAAGGTGTGCCGGATCTCCCGCGGGGCAGAGCGGATCAGTTGCGGCGCGTAGGGGTCGTCGAGCGTGGTTCCGCGGCCAGACCACTCCCGGATCAGCGTGAGGTAGTGCTGCCGGGCAATGCCACCGGGATGCCCGTGCATGCGTGCCTTCGGCCCCGACGACTGGGTGGAGCGACCGGAAGCACCGCCGCCCGCGCGAGCAGATCCCGACGCACTGCCGGGACCCGCCGTGCGCGTCGGATGCTGATCGGCATCCGCGTAACGATGGCCGTCGTAGGCCGCCCGACTCTGGGGAGTGCCGATCCGCTCCCAGGCTGTCTGTACGGCCTGAAATTCAACGGCGTTCCCTCCCACATCGGGGTGGGTGGCACGCAGGCGCCGACGATACGCGCGGCGCAACTCGTCGTCGCCGACCGTGGCGGCGACACCCAACACTTCATAGGGGGTGGATGCGGCGGGACTATCAGGCATCCGGGGCGTTCTCTTTCAACGTGGATCAAGGGCGGGAGACACCGCTCAATCGGCAGCGCACCCCCACGGGCGGTATAACAACGTATCGAACAATTCTGGCACGATGCCGATGAACACCTGATCATGGCTGCGGATGCCCGCGCGTCGCGCTGGGCACCCGACGCGTGGTGAACCCGGCCAGAGCGCGATTCTGTGCAAGCATCGGCGCATGAAGAGTAATACGTCGTGGCCGCGAGTGCACCGGTCCGGCACCCGATTCGTGCTGATGCTGGTGGCGGGCGTGCTTGTGGCTACCATCACCGGGCTCCTCGGCTACTGGGACTTCGCGCTCATCGCCGGCTGGGGCGCCGCCTCCATCACCTATATCGTCTGGGTCTGGGCGATGATCGGGCGTATGGATGCCGCCACGACGGCCAGCCACGCAACGCGCGAGGACCCGGCGCGACCGATGGCCGACCTCCTGATCGTGCTCGCCAGCATTGCGAGCCTCGGCGCCATCGTGTTTCTGCTCATCGGAACCAGCGGAGCCAGCGACAGGGTGCAGGTGGTGGTCGCGGTGTTCGCGGTCTTCGGCGTCGCACTGTCCTGGTTTCTGATCCACACCCTGTTCACGCTGCGCTACGCGTCCCTGTACTACCGAGGGGTCGACGGGGGCGTGGACTTCAACCAGAAGGAACCGCCGAGCTACGGCGACTTCGCCTACCTGGCGTTCACCCTGGGCATGACGTTTCAGGTTTCAGACACGAACCTGACCACTCGTGAGGTGCGGATGACGGCCTTTCGACACGGTTTGCTCTCGTATCTCTTCGGCTCGGTGATTCTGGCCAGCCTGATCAACCTGATCGCCGGGCTCTCGAGCAGCACGTCATAAGCCCGGCCCTGCAGGAGCAGGGCCGGGCTGGGTAGAGCGAGACGGAGAGTTAGTCGCGCAGAATGTTCGTCGGAATCGCGATGGACAATGCCACGCACAGAATTCCGGCGAAGAAGATCGGCAGCATGCCGGCGGTCACAGCGAACGCGAGGCCAAACAGCCACATGCCAAGCACGAAGATGGCGAGAGAGACGATGAAGATAACGACATTCATGAACTGTTCCTTGCGATGGGCTGCCAACGGGCACGGCTGACGCCGCACCATCGAGCGTAGCGCGTTGCCGGGCACCGGAGGCGGCACAGAGAAAAGCCGGTCCGTTCGAAGGGCTCCTGTTACCCTGAAATGACCAAGACAGGGGTAGCAAGCCCAGCTGATCGGTCGGGTTCTCCCCTCTCAGGCGAGGAGGAATCCATGCAAGCGTCCGAGACTCTCAGCAAGAATCTGCAATCAGTTCTGGTGGACCTGATCGAACTGCATCTTCAGGGCAAACAGGCGCATTGGAACATCGTCGGAACGAATTTTCGCGATCTGCACCTCCAGCTCGACGAGATCGTCGATGCAGTGCGCGAGTTCTCCGATGTGATCGCCGAGCGGATGCGCGCGCTCGACTGTGTGCCAGATGGCCGCAGCGAGACGGTCAGCGACACGACCAAGCTTCCGCCCTTTCCCGACGGCGAAGTCAGCACGTCGGACGCCGTCGACCTGATCACCGAGCGGCTGACCGCGACGGTGAACAACGTTCGTGCCGTGCATGACGAGGTCGACGATGAAGATCCGTCGACCGCCGATCTGCTCCACGGCATCATCGACACGCTTGAGCAGTATGCCTGGATGGTCGGCGCCGAGAACCGTACGCCGCGCAAGCCCGGGTTTGAGCGCGTGGCCCGAGTTCTCTGAGGCTCGACGATGGCAGGGCCCCGCCTTCCGGATCTGACCGACCGTCCGCACACGCTGCACGTGGAACGGGTGATGGTCTCGCATCCCTCCGACCTCTACGACGCCTGGACCGAGTGGTTCGAACTGTGGTTCGCGGCCCGCGGTTCGGTGTCGATGCTCGCCGAGGTGAACGCGCCGTTCTTCTTTCAGACCGAGTTCGAGGGCAAGAGACACCCGCACTATGGGCGGTTTCTGCGCCTCGAGCACGACCGTCTCGTCGAACTCACCTGGGTGACGAGTGGAACGCTGGGTGCCGAAACCGTGGTCACGGTCGAGCTGATCCCGCACGGTGAGTCAACGCTGCTCCGTCTCACCCACGCCGGATTCCCGAACGCCGAGCTGAAGGAGCAGCACGCCGCGGCCTGGCCGGAGATTCTTGATCAGCTCGACGCACGGCTCATTGAGCACAGCGGGCAGTGAAGCGCAGTCCACAGCTTCACACGGAGTTCGCGCCAGGCCCGCCTGCATCGGTACCGTGGGACCATGTCAGAAACAGCCGAGGTGAGCATCCGTGTGCATGATGGCATCGGCCACCTCACCCTCAACCGTCCGGAGGCGTTGAACGCCCTCACCCATTCAATGGTGCTGTTGCTGACCGAAGCACTCACCGCGTGGCGGGACAGTTCTGAGGTCTCACTCGTCGTTCTCGACGGCGCCGGCGACCGCGGCCTCTGCGCCGGCGGCGACGTGCGCGTTCTCTACGACAACGCCGTGTCGGGAGACACCGCTGCCTCGCTCGCCTTCTTGCGCGACGAATACCGGCTGAACGCAATGATCGCCGAGTACCCGAAGCCGTTTGTGGCGATCATGGATGGCGTCACAATGGGCGGCGGGATCGGTCTGGCCGGTCACGCCAGCATCCGTGTCGTGACCGAACGCTCGAAGCTGGCCATGCCGGAGACCCGAATCGGCTTCTGCCCGGATGTCGGCGGCACCTGGCTGCTCGCCCGCGCTCCGGGCGAACTGGGTACCTACCTGGCGCTGAGCTCGGCGACCATGAGCGGCTCGGACGCCCTCGTGCTGGGTTTCGCCGACTACTTCGTGCCCTCGCGGTTGCTGCCGCACCTGTTGCTGGCCTTCGCCGAGCGCGCAGATCCCGGTTCACCGAGTGAGATTGTGCTCCTTTTCGACGAAACGCCTGAGCCGTCGGAACTCTCCCTTCGTCGCAACTGGGTCGACGCCTGCTTCTCTGCCGACACCGTGTCAGAGATCATCGCGCGACTCGACGACTACGCCGCGACCCATTCCAGCGAGGAGGCGAGAGCCGCCGCCGATGCGCTGGTCTCCCTCTCCCCGACCGCGGTGACCGTCACGCTCGCCGCGCTCCGCGAGGCACGCGGTCTTCCCGGTCTGCGCGCCGCGCTGGAGTTGGAGCACCGGGTCTGCGCCTGGCTGCTCGATGAACCTGACCTGCGTGAGGGAATTCGCGCGCAGATCATCGACAAAGACCGCTCACCCCGTTGGAACCCGGCACGCCTCGACCTGCTTTCGCCCGATCTCCCCGCCCGTGCCCTGCAGCATCCGGTGACCGACCCACTCTGGTAAAACGCATCACTGGCCTGCGAGATGAGCCTTGTCGACTCCTTGGCACGTGAGTAGGTGTCAGTCAGAGGTCGCCTGGCGGTACCCGTCGAGTAGGGCATCCGTGAATTCGACTGGTCGTACCACGCTGACCATATGGCTGGCGCCGGGCACCGTCACCAGCCGGCCGTCGCGGGTGGCCGCGAGATAACGGCCGGCGTGGGCGCGCACGTGGTCGAAGCGGCCGTTGACGAAAAGCACGGGCACGTGGATCTCCCGCAGCCGGTCGACGGGGTGCAGCGCCAGCAGTGAGAGAAGCACGTCATCCATGACCTCCAGGGCGACTCCCCCGGCGATCACGTCGGTTGCCCCCGGCTGCGGAACGAGGAGTCGCACCGTGAAGTCGTTGAGCGCCCGGCCGCGATCGGGAAACGTGTGAATCACCTTCGACGCGGCCCGCCAACCGTGCATGATGACGGGGTGAGGCACCGTCGCACACGCGGCTGCGAGCAGCCCAGCGACCCGGCCGGGATTCTGCGCCACCCATTCGATCGAGAGATAGCCGCCCAGCGAGAACCCCACCAGGTAGGGCTTGCTCCCGGATGCCTCTGCCGCCGTCACCGCGTCACCAATGGCCTTCAAGGCGAGGTCGAGGGTGAAGCGCTCCCCCAGGCGCTGTCCGTGCCCGGGTAGGTCGATCGCGAGGGTGGGAATGCCGAGGCGGCCGAGGTGCTCCACCTGGTGGCGCCAGAGGGTCGCCGAGGTGCGGAGGCCATGCACAAAGATGACGGTGGCGGGCATGCCCTTCATTGCGGCCACGAACTAGACGAGCTGACCGATCTCGCCGATCGGTTCGAGCAGCTCGGGACCATTGCCGTCGGCAGGAAGCGGAGCAACCGCATAGAACTGCAGACTCGCGGCCAGCGGGCGCGACGCGTCGACTGCCGCATTCGCCAGGCCTTGATCGCCCTTGGTGTGCGGGTCGAGCCAGTGATCCCACCATTCTTCGGGAAGCACGACCGGGATGCGTTCGTGAAGCTCTGCGAGCGGGCCCTGAGCGTCGGTCGTCAAGATCGTCGCGGTCAGCACCCAGCGGGCCGGGTCGGTGTCGGCCAGTGCGGGGTTGCGCCACCACGAGTAGAGGCCGGCAAAAGCGAGAGGCAAGCCGTCGTCGGAATGCACGAAGTAGGGAGTCTTCTTCGTGCCGACCGTGTGCCATTCGTAGTATCCGGTGGCCGGGATCAGCGCCCGCTTGGAGGCCAGCGAGTTCTTGAAGGTCGACTTCTCGCCGACGGTCTCTGCGCGTGCGTTGAACGTGGGGTACGGGGCGACGAGTTCTTTCGCGAATGAGGGAACCAGCGACCAGCGTGCCGATTCGAGGCGCCGCACCGCCGGCTCTTGCTTGGCCGACTCGAGCACGATCGGAATCTGCTCGGTCGGCTTGACGTTCCACGACGGCTCGGGCAGGTTCTCTCCCTCATGTTCGACGTCGAACATGGCGACGAGATCGGGCGCCGTATCGGTAATGATGAATCGACCACACATAGGGCTAGGTTACTCCCGGACCCGGTTGATATCGGGAAAGGCGTGCCCGCACGGCACGGTGCACTCACAGCGATTCAGGACGAGAATTAACGTAGACGGCAAGCAGGAGTCTTGCCGTTCGGGAGATGATTCTCATGTTCTGGACAATTCTGTGGTGGACGATCGCAGGCATTATCGTGATCGCCTTGGTGATCGCGTCGATCCGCATCGTCAAGCAGTATGAGCAGGGTGTCGTGTTGCGATTCGGCCGGCTGACCGGAACCCGGATGCCGGGATTGCGGTTCATCATCCCGTTCGTCGACGTCATGCACAAGGTGTCGCTGCGGATCGTAACGCTGCCCATCCAATCGCAGGGCATCATCACCCGTGACAACGTGAGCGTCGGGGTCTCCGCGGTCGCCTACTATCGGGTCGTCGATCCGGTGAAATCGGTGATTGCGATCGAGAACGTGGGGGCAGCGATCGACCAAATCGCGCAGACGACGTTGCGCAAGGTGGTCGGTCAACATGCATTGGATGAGACGCTCGCCGAGACAGACACCTTGAACGTGAACATTCGCGAGATTCTTGATGTGCAGACTATCGACTGGGGTGTCGCGGTGACCTTGGTCGAGCTCAAGGACATTCTGCTTCCTGATTCGATGAAGCGCGCCATGGCCAAGCAGGCGGAAGCCGAGCGGGAGAAGCGCGCGAAGATCATCGCCGCCGAGGGCGAGTCCCTGGCCGCTGCGGCCCTGGGTGATGCCTCGGACACGATGATGGCGCATCCGCTTGCCCTGCAACTGCGTACTCTGCAGACCCTGGTCGACATCGGCGTCGACAAGAACACGCTCGTGGTCTTCCCCGCGCCGTTGATGAGCACGATCGGTGAGCTGAGCAACTTCTTGGCGCGGGAATCCACGGCGAGCGGTGAGTTTGCGGGTGGCGACAAGCCGGGCGATGCCGTCGTCTCTGCGCATCCGTCGGTTCCGCTCGCCGGTCCGCGCACGGTTCCGGAGGCGGTATGAACCGGGGGGTGATCCGGATGTCGGTGGTCACTGTCAGAGTGGTCGGCGCACGGAATTCAGCGCGCCGGTGAGCCGCCTTCCGACTCGCCGTGAATGCTGAATCTCGATTGACTTAATAGAACAAGTGTTCGAATATTGAGGTATGTCCATTCCCGCCGTCTTTCCCTCGCCCGCAGCAGGTGCAGCGGGTGCAGACGGGCATGGTGCAGATCAGTACGGTGCATCTCAACACGGCGCAGATCAACAGAGTGCGCACAGCCGGGTGGCCCTGCTGCAACAACGTATCCAGGGCATGCAGGCCACCAAACTGTCGACGAAGGCGCTGCCCACCCTTCCCGCCCTGGCCGATGTCTTGCCCGGCGGTGCGTTGCGGGAGGGCGCTGCCTACTCGGTCGACGGCTCCACCACCCTCGTGATGGCGCTGCTGGCGGGCCCGTCGCAGAGCGGCGCCTGGTGCGGAGTCGTCGGCCTGCCGCATTTCGGTGCCGAGGCGGCGACCCGGTTCGGCATCGACCTCGAACGACTCGTCTTGGTGCCGTCACCCGGCGAGCAGTGGCTCACCGTCACCGCAGCCCTCGTCGACGTGCTCACCGTGGTGGTCACCCGCCCGCCGCAGAAGGCCAGTGATGCGGATGTCGCCCGGTTGGGCGCCCGCCTCCGCCAACGCGGTTGCGCGCTGATCGTGGTGGGCGACTGGCCGCAGAGCGAAGCACAGTTGCGGGTGACCTCGAGCCGGTGGAGCGGCGTGGGGCGCGGGCATGGCCTGCTGACCGGGCGTGAGGTGACGGTCTCGTCCTCCGGGCGCACCGGGTTCGCCCGGGCGAACAGCACGCGGCTCTGGTTGCCCGACGGCGAGCAGCAGTTCAAGCCGGCGAAACCCCAGCTCGGGGCCGTGCCGGCACTCGCCCGGGCCGGCAACGCAGCCGCCCGGAACGGCCTGACCCATGCGGTGGCGGGGTGACCATGTCTTCCCGGCTGACCCGCACGATTGTGCTGTGGTGTCCCGACTGGCCGATTGTCGCGGCAACCCAGGCGCTGGAGTCCGGGGTGAGCGCCGACGAACCATTGGCCCTGATCGAGCACGGCCTCGTCTTCGCGTGTTCGCGTGCCGCCCGGGCCGAGGGGGTGCAGCGCGGTCTGAAACTGCGCGAGGCCCAATACCGCTGCACGACGTTGACCGTTCTTCCCTATGACCCGGTGTACGACGCCCGCGCGTTCGAACCGGTGATCCGCCGCATCGAAGAGATCACGCCGGGAGTGCAGGTGCTGCGGCCCGGAACCAGCGCCATCCGCGCCCGCGGGCCGAGCCGTTATTACGGGGGCGAAGAGGCCGCCGCGCGGGAGCTCATCCGCTGCCTGGTCGAACTGGGCATTCCCGATGTGCGGGTGGGAATCGCCGACGGCCCCTTCGCCGCTGAGCAGGCGGCGCGTGCCACCCGGAACCCTGAGAACCCGGTGCTCATCGTCGAGCCCGGCGACTCGCCCCGCTTTCTCGCCCCGCTGCCGGTCAACATCCTGGTCGATTCCCGGCTCGCCACCCTGCTGCACCGGCTCGGCGTGCACACCCTCGGCGACTTCGCCGCGCTGCCCGCGCTCGATGTGCGCCGCCGGTTCGGCGCGGAGGGCGCTGCTGCCCATGAGAAGGCGAGCGGGCTCGACAGCAGAAGCGTCATCGCCCGAGTTCCGCCGAAACTGCACGATCTCACGGTGGAGTTCGACCCGGCGCTCGACCGCGTCGATCAGGTGACCTTCGCCATCCGGGCGGCGACCGAGGGATTCATCGATGCGCTCACCGAGGCGCGGTTGGTGTGCACGGCGGTGGCGATCGAGGTGCACACCGAATCAGGCGAGATTTCGCTGCGCAGCTGGCTGCATCCGCGTTGGTTCACCGCCGGGGATGTCGTCGACCGGGTGCGCTGGCAGCTGCAGGGGGGCGGCAACATCGATACCGGGCTGCGCTCAGGCATCGCGAAGGTGCAGATCACGCCGGAACGGGTCGACTCGACCGGTCACCACGAGCAGGGGCTGTGGGGTTCGGGACCCGACGAACGCATTCACCACGGACTCACCCGGGTGCAGAGCATGCTCGGGCACGACGGCGTGCTCACCGCGGTCATCGGCGGCGGGCGGATGCTGGCCGACCGGCAGATCCTGGTGCCCTGGGGCGATGAGGTGCCCGGGGCCGGCGCCGTACTGCGCGGTGCGCAGGCACAGCCCTGGCCGGGCAGCCTGCCCGGGCTGGCACCCTCGACGGTATTCACTGTGCGACGGCCCGTTGCCGTCGTTGCCGCAGGGGGTGAGTCGATCGATGTCGACGAGCGGGGCATCCTCACCGGGGCGCCGAGCTGGTTCTCCCCCACCACGAAGGCCGCCGACCAGCGCCCGATCGATGCCTGGGCCGGGCCGTGGCCGGTCACCGAGCGCTGGTGGGATGCCGAACGCGGGCGCGGGTTGCATCGCTTTCAGGTGGTCGACGCCGACGGCAACGCCTGGCTGCTCGCGCTCGAAGAGCACGTGTGGTGGGCGGAGGCGCGCTATGACTAGGCAGGTGTCGGTCCGTTGGTCGAGCTTGTCGAGACCGGGTGCGCCGATCTCGAGACCAGCTCACGAGATCACTTCGACAGGCTCAGTACATCGCTCGACAGCTCGATCACCGGGTGTGAGAAGAAGGTGAGTACCCATGGGCTGGAGTAACCCCCCGATCCCCTGGTCTGAGCTTGAGCGCAAACTGTCCGACCAACGCCGCCCGGGCGGCGCCCCGCCCGCCGCCAACGGGGGTGACAGCCCGGCCTGGTCGAGCAAGCGTCAGCCGTACGAGCCGCACGAGCCGGCTCCGGCGCCGTCCGGCGAGACGGTGCCCTACGCCGAGCTTCACGCACACTCCAACTTCAGCTTTCTCGACGGGGCCAGCTCACCAGAGCAACTGCTCGAAGAAGCAAGCCGGCTGGGGCTGACCGCTCTCGCCTTGACCGACCACGACGGCCTCTACGGCGTGGTGCGCCTGGCCGAAACCGCCGAGAGCTTTCCGAACATCGCCACGGTGTTCGGCGCCGAACTCTCGCTCGGGCTCAGCGCGCCGCAGAACGGCGTCGCCGACCCGGAAGGAACCCACCTGGTCGTGCTCGCCCGCCAGGAGGAGGGCTATCACCGGCTGGCCTCGGCGCTCACTCACGCTCAGTTGAACGGCCAGGAGAAGGGCCGTCCGGTCTACGACCTCGACACGCTGGCCGAGCAGGCGTCCGGGCACTGGGTGGTGCTGAGCGGATGCCGCAAGGGCGCCGTGCGTCAGGCCCTCGCCACGAGCGGTCCGGCTGCGGCCGCCGCCGAGCTGGCCCGCCTGGTCGACCTCTTCGGCGCCGACAACGTCTACGTGGAGCTGTTCGACCACGGGCACCCGACCGACAGCAGCACCAACGACGTGCTGGCCGAGCTCGCCGGCCAGGCCGGCCTGCCGATCATCGCGACGAACAGCGTGCACTATGCCACCCCGTCTGAGCACCGGTTGGCCGGCGCGCTCGCCGCGGTGCGCGCGCGGCGCAGTCTCGACGAGATGGACGGCTGGCTGCCGGCATCCGGCGGCGCGCACCTGCGAAGCGGCGCCGAGATGGCCGAACGGTTCGCCCGCTTTCCCGGTGCCGTCGCCAACACGGTTCCGCTCGCCGCCGAACTCGCTTTTCCGCTGCGCCGGGCCCGACCGCGGCTGCCAAAATTGAAGGTGCCCGATGGACACACACCGATGAGCTGGCTGCGCAAGCTCACCTGGGAGGGAGCGGCCGCGAAGTACCCCGGCTACGACGACCCCGGCTCGCACAACAGTGTGGCTGAGCGAATCGAGAAAGAGCTCGCTGTGATCGAGGCAAAAGACTTTCCCGGCTACTTTCTGATCGTGCACGACATCGTGCACTTCGCGAAGGGCCGCGGCATCCTCTGCCAGGGCCGCGGCTCTGCGGCGAACTCCGCCGTCTGCTTCGTGCTCGGGATCACCGCCGTCGACTCGATCTACTACCGGTTGCCCTTCGAGCGTTTTCTCTCGAGCCTGCGTGACGAAGAGCCGGACATCGACGTGGACTTCGACTCCGACCGCCGGGAGGAGGTCATCCAGTACGTCTACGCCACCTATGGGCGGCTGAACGCCGCCCAGGTGGCCAATGTGATCACCTACCGGCCCAAGTTCGCCGTGCGGGACATGGCCAAGGCGCTCGGCTACAGCACCGGGCAGCAGGATGCCTGGTCGAAGCAGATCGAACGCTGGGGCGGGCAGGTGGCCAGCGGCGACCACGACATCCCCGCATCCGTCGTCGAACTCGCCGAGCAGGTGCTCACCTTTCCGCGGCACCTCGGCATCCACTCCGGAGGAATGGTGCTCACTGACCGGCCGGTGGGCGAAGTGTGCCCGATCGAACACGCCCGCAAAGAGAACCGCACGGTATTGCAGTGGGACAAAGACGACTGCGCCTGGATGGGCCTGGTCAAGTTCGATCTGCTCGGCCTCGGCATGCTCGCCGCCCTGCAGTACACCTTCGACCTCACTGCCGAGCATCTCGGTGAATCGTGGGCGCTCGACACGATTCCACGGGAGGAACAGGGCGTCTACGACATGCTCTGCCGGGCCGACTCGATCGGCGTCTTCCAGGTGGAGAGCCGGGCGCAGATGGGCACGCTCCCCCGGTTGCAGCCACGCCGGTTCTACGATCTGGTGGTCGAGATCGCGTTGATCCGCCCCGGCCCGATTCAGGGCGGCGCCGTGCACCCGTACATCAGGCGCAAGCTCGGCACCGAGAAGGTGACCTACCTGCATCCGAAACTCGAACCGGTGCTCGAACGCACCCTCGGGGTTCCGCTCTTTCAGGAGCAGCTGATGCAGATGGCCATGGCCGTCGGTGGCTGCACCGGCGAAGACGCCGACCTGCTGCGCCGGGCGATGGGCTCCAAACGCGGGATCGAGAAGATCTCCTCACTCAAAGCCAAGCTCTATGCGGGGATGGCGGAGAACGGCATCGAAGGAGAACTCGCCGACAACATCTACGACAAGATCGAGGCGTTCGCGAACTTCGGTTTCGCCGAGAGTCACTCGATCAGTTTCGCGCTGCTCGTCTACGCGAGCGCCTGGCTCAAGCTGCACTACCCCGGCGCGTTTCTCGCCGCGTTGCTGCGCGCCCAGCCGATGGGGTTCTATTCGCCGCAATCGCTCGTGGCGGATGCGAGACGGCACGGCGTGATTGTGCTGCGCCCCGACATCCTGCACTCGGGCGCCGATGCCGGCCTCGAAGTATTGGGGAGTGCGCCGGGCAACGCGCCGGGTGCGCAGGCTTCGGAGACGGCTGCCGCTCCGGGCGGGCAAGACAGCTGCCTCGCTCACGACCAACCGGAGGTGCCGCTCTTCGACCGGTCGATTCCGCCGGACTGGGCGAAGCACCGCCGCGACGGCGGCTTCGCCGTGCGACTGGGCCTCGCCGAGGTCAACACCATCGGGCAGGATCTCGCCGAACGCATTGTCGCCGAACGCGCGGCCTATGGCCCCTATCGGTCGATGGCGGATGTCGCGCGTCGCGTCGGATTGACCACCGAACAGCTCGAGGCGCTCGCCGCGGCCGGCGCGTTCGACGCACTCGGCCTGGAACGGCGAGAGGCGCTCTGGAACGCCGGGGATGCCAGTCAGGACAAGGCCAGCTATCTGAGCGGCTCGATGGTGAGCGTGCAACCGCCGCTGTTGCCGCTGCTGAGCCCCGCCGAGCAAGTGGTCTACGACCTCTGGGCCACCGGGATCTCGACCGACGACCATCCGATCCGCCATGCCCGCGAGAAACTGACCGCCCGGGGCGCGCTGCGGGTCGACCAGTTGGCCGAGCATGAATCCGGCCGACGGATCGAGGTGGGCGGGGTGGTCACGCACCGCCAGCGACCGGCGACCGCGGGCGGGATCACTTTCATCAACCTGGAAGACGAGACCGGAACCCTCAACGTGATCGCCGGGATCGGGGTCTGGAACAAGTACAGGCGCATCGCCCGGGAGTCGCCCGCCCTCGTGGTGCGCGGCATCCTGGAGCGCTCCCCCGAGGGCGTGACGAACCTGATCGCCGACAAGTTCGAGCCGTTGACCGTCGGGGCGCGGATGAACTCGCGGGACTTCCGCTAGCTCGGTGGTCGAGCCATCCCGTCGGTCGAGCCTGTCGAGACTCGGCGAGCCGGCCTCCGGACTCGACCCGCTCACCCGGCTCCGGCACGGGGCCGAAATCAGGAGTGGAGGTGTGTCGGCCGGGGTGCTCCCGCGGAATTCCGTGGCGCAGCATCTGCGACACGCCCTCCACTCCTGATTTTGGTACCCCTCGATGGCGTTCGCTCCTCAACGAGGATGTCGTGAGGCTGGCCACCGACCTGGAGTGGCAGAGTCTCGCCGTTGCCGCCGGCAACTTTCAGGAGCGATACCGGCCGGGTGCCACCCCCTGGTTCGGATTTTCACTCACTGCCGTTGATAGCAGCGGAGGTACCGGCGGGGATTCCGCTGTCGAACAGCTGACGGCTGCGAGACGCGCCCTGGCCACGGAGCTCTTGCTGGCCGTGCCGAACGGTTGGACGGCCTGGCGGCCACGCTCCTGAAAGCGTGTCGCTGAGACACCGATCTCGACAGGCTCGATCAACGGGACGGTTCGATCGACGTTTCGGCTAACGTAAAACAGTGATTGACGATCGATACGGACACGACGTGCTCGCCCCCGGATGGCGAGAAGCCGGCAGAACCCTCATCAACAAGCAGGAGGCCACCCGCGACCTCGTCGTCGAAGAGGTGGCGACCGGGTTCTGCGGCGCGGTGACGCGCGTCGAGAAGGGAATCGTCACTCTCGAAGACCGACACGGCAAACTGCGCCTGTTTCCGCTCGGCACCGGATTCCTGGTCGACGGCGTGCCCGTCACCCTCATCAACCCCACGATGAAGACCACCCAGCAGCGCGCCCGCACCGCATCGGGATCGATGGCGGTCGCCAACACGCCGGCCCGGGTCGCATTGCCGAGCCGCATCTTCGTCGAGGGCCGCCACGACGCGGAACTCGTCGAGAAGGTCTGGGGCGCCGACCTCAGGATCGAAGGCGTCGTCGTTGAATACATCGAGGGCGTCGACAATCTGGCTGAGCTCCTGGCCGAGTTCAAACCGAGTGCCACGCGCAAAGTCGGGGTGCTCGTCGACCACCTCGTGCCCGGATCCAAGGAGAGCCGGATCGCCGAAGCCGTGGCGCGCGGGCCGCACGGCCGTCATGTGCTCGTCGTCGGACATCCGTATGTGGATGTCTGGCAGTCGGTGAAGCCGGCCCGCCTGGGGTTGGCCAGCTGGCCGCAGATCCCCCGCTCGATCGAGTGGAAGCACGGAATCTGCCAGGCGCTCGGCTGGCCACACGCCGAGCAGGCCGACATTGCCCGAGCTTGGCAGCGGATTCTCGGGCAGGTTCGCAACTACGCCGACCTGGAGCCTGAGCTGCTGGGACGGGTCGAACAACTCATCGACTTTGTGACCGTAGATAACGCTTGATAACGAATTTCTGAAAGGTTCAGGTGAAAACGCAGCTTCATGGTCTAGTGTTTAGAAAGAAGTTGTAGTGCTTGCACGTCTTAAAACGCATTGACCCCGGTCTGTGCGCCACATTCCTTTCGGAAGCGGACGACGAATACCGCGACGAACGGTCCCGACAGTCGGGACCGGTCTTACACTCCTGGAGGAGTTTCATAATGGCAACAGGTACCGTGAAATGGTTCAACGCTGAAAAGGGCTTCGGCTTTATCGCACCCGACGACGGAAGCGCCGACGTGTTCGCGCACTACTCCGCAATCGCTTCGAGCGGCTACAAGTCCCTCGATGAGAACCAGAAGGTTGAGTTCGAGGTGACGCAGGGCCCGAAGGGTCCGCAGGCCGAGAACATCCGCGCCCTCTAAATCCTTTTTTAGGGCTGGTTCTTCTGAACGCTGGTTCTTTTGAACTACGTAGTTCTTCGGAACTGCAACAACAACGCTCTCCGCTTCGGCGGGGGGCGTTGTTTCGTTAACGCGTGAACTGCGGCCAGTAGTCGGGTGGGCCGAAGCCCACCCATCCGCTACTTGACCAGGTCTTGCCAGCCATCGCCGTCGACGTACTCGAAGATCAGGTTCGTCTCCGTGTGGGCGACAGCGGGATGCTCAGCCAAATGCTCGAGGACGAAGTCGCGCAGGTGAGTCGCATCGGCCGCCGCAACGTGCAGCAGATAGTCGTCGGCGCCGGCGGTGTGAAAGAGGCCGATCACGCCGGGCCAATGCGGGGCGGCATTGCGGAAGGCGTCAATCTGACCACGCGCATGCTTGGCCAGCCGCACCGAGATGAGCGCCTGCAGTGAGGCACCGAGGGCGGCGAGGTCGATGTTCGCCCGGTACCCTCGAATGTGGCCGAGTTGTTGCAGGCGTCGCAATCGCAGTGACACCGTCGACTCGGCAACGCCAATCTCGGCCGCGAGGGCAGCGCCAGAAGCCCGAGCATTCACTGACAGCGCCCTGAGCAGCGCCCGATCGACTCTGTCGAGTTCGGCCTTCTTCGAATCCATGGGTCCAACTTTCTGTTTCAAGAAGTTTATGCGACCTGGACCCCTGATTTGGAAGAGACTGCGAGCCAACTTGTACATCTGAGCAGGATCTGCTTTTCTCGGGTCATGACAACGACGCATGAGCAGCTCGACACGACGCACGAGCACATCGAAACACGGGCCGTTCACGGTGGAATGCGCGGGGTGGCCGCGGGCGGTTCACACGTTCCGGTGATTGATCTGTCGACGACAAACCCATTGGCCGGCGTCGAATCGGGTGGCGACTCCTACGAGAACCTGGCCACCGGCGGCGACCTCGGCGCAGGCGATTCCGCCGTCTACCAGCGGCTCTGGCAGCCGGGTGTCGCCCGGTTCGAAGAGTCGCTCAGCGCACTCGAAGGAACAGAGGGCACCGTCGCGTTCGCGACAGGGATGGCGGCACTCAGCGCCGTGCTGATCGCCGCGGTTGCCGCCAAGACTCCGCACATCGTCGCCTTGCGTCCCCTGTACGGCGGAACCGATCACGTTCTGGCTTCCGGCCTGCTCGGCACCGAGGTCACCTGGACCGATGTTGCGGGAGTTGCCGCCGCGATTCGCCCCGACACCGGACTCGTCATTCTCGAAACGCCGGCCAACCCCACGCTCGAGCTCACCGACATCCGCGCGGTGGTGGATGCGGCGGGCACCGTTCCGGTGCTCGTCGACAACACATTCGCCACGCCCGTGCTGCAGCGTCCGCTGGAGTCGGGAGCAACACTGGTTCTGCACAGTGCCACGAAGTACCTCGGTGGTCACGGTGACGTCATGGGCGGCACAGTGTCCGGCCCGACCGAGTGGATCGTGCGCCTGCGCCAGGTGCGCGCCCTCACGGGTGGCCTGCTTCACCCCTTCGCGGCGTACCTGCTGCACAGGGGTCTTCGCACGCTGCCGGTGCGCGTACGTGCCCAGCAGGACACCGCGGGCGAGGTGGCCCGCCGCCTCGTCGGACACCCGGCCCTCAACCGGGTGCTCTACCCCGGCCTGCCGGGACAGGACCCGGCCGGCTTGATCGGCCGCCAGACGTCCGGTGCCGGATCGCTGATCGCTCTCGACCTCGCCGGCGGCTTCGACGCCGCCGTGCGCTTCACTGAGGCCTGCGAATTGATCACCCACGCCGTGTCACTCGGCGGCATCGATTCGCTCGTGCAGCACCCGGCTTCACTCACCCACCGCCCGGTCGAGGCCAGTGCTCGCCCGTCGGCCGGAGTCGTGCGCATCTCCATCGGCCTCGAGCACGCCGACGATCTCACCGCCGACATCCTGCGGGCGCTCGACGCGGTGTAACGAATTCGTCGGTCGAGCGTGTCGAGACCAGGTCACCAGGTCTCGACACCCGGCGATGACCGGGGCGAAGCTGACGTTGCGGTAGGCAAACGCTGTTTCACCGGCGCCCACCCGCTGCACGGCGCCGTTGATCGGATAGTAGTGATTCGCCGACTCGAGACTCGGCACTCGGCCGCCGAAGTCTGCCGCAACCTTCAAGGCATCGTCGGAAAGCTCGGTGAGAAAATCTGCCTTCCAGTACGCCTGCAGGCCCTTCGGCAGCATCGGATCGAAGAGGGTGTTCAACACGGGATAGGGCAGGGGTCCGACGAAGGAGCCGAGCACCGGTGCGGCGTCGAGAATGGGTTGCCATTGCGCCGGACCCTCAGCCGGATCGCCGGTCCAGGCGCCCACAATCACGCAGACCGGCTTGCCGTGCCACTCCTCGGGCAGGAACGGCACGGGAGGCCCCTGATGGAAGCCCAGGAAGACGCCGAGCTCTTCCGGGGCCGAAGCGATCAGATCGCGATACATCTCCCCCACCGCCACGGCGTGTTCTGCCGAGAAGATGACGACTCCGCCGTAGATCATGTCGACCGGGTGCAGCTGAAACTCCAGGGAGGTGACGACCCCGAAATTGCCGCCTCCACCCCGGAGCGCCCAGAACAGGTCGGCATTCTCCTCAGCACTCGCCGTCACAAACCGACCGTCGGCCGTGACGACATCCGCCGAGAGTAGATTGTCGCAAGACAACCCGTGTTGGCGAGCCAGGTAGCCGATGCCGCCACCGAGCGTCAGGCCGGCGACTCCGGTCGACCCGATGATTCCTCCCGTCGTGGCCAGTCCGAAGGCGTGGGTTGCATGGTTGAAGTCGGCCCAGGTCGCGCCGGGTTCGGTACGAGCCGTGCGGGTCGAGGGGTCGACGCGCACACCCTTCCGCGCGGCGAAATCAATCACGACCCCTCCGTCGCAGGTGCCAAAGCCGGGCGCGCTGTGCCCACCGCTTCGAATGGCGAGGTCGAGCCCGGCGTTCCGGGCGAAGTTCACTGTGGCCATCACATCCGCAACCTGGCTCACCCGAACGATAGCGGCCGGATGTTTGTCGATCGACCCGTTGTAAACAGCCCTCGCCTCCTCATAGTCGGCGTCGCCGGCGACGATCACTTGACCGCGGACGAGTTCACGGAGGGAGTCGAACTGATCAGACATGGGTCTCCTCGTTTCAATTTTCTCGGGTCGCAGATGCTCTTCGGAGGCGACCCTAAATCTCATCGGCGGCGTACGATATACGTAGATTGCGCATGCTTCTGCCGCGGGTGTAACCCACGCTCGCGCGAATCGAGTCGCCCGTGGATTCATTCTCAGAACAACACCCTGAAGCTCGAATTCGCTCGGTTGCTAGGCCGGGCGATCCCAGAGCGCCCTCCCCCGTGTCACCGGCGCCGTCAGTCGCCTCAGTCAGCGTTCTCACGCCACGAGAGCTCAGGGTGCTCACCCTGGTCGCCGGCGGGAGCACCAACGCCGCTATCGCTGTCTCACTGTCGTGCAGCCCCCGCACGGTGGCGAAGCACCTTGAGCATGTCTATGCGAAGCTTCACGTGGCGAACCGGGCCGCCGCCGCCGCGCGCCTCGCCACGGCGGTCGCTGAGCAGCGCTGACCCACGATGTCGCCAGAGTCGTCAGACGTGGATCTGGTGGCTAGCTGCGCCCGAGACGCCGACGCAGCAAGTCGATCCGCTTCTGCAGCTGGGTCACGCTGGCTTGGGCGACGGCAGGGCCACCGCAGAGCTGACGTAGTTCGGCGTGCACCATGCCGTGCGGTTCTTGCGAGAGCTTCGACCACATTCCGACGAGGCTGTTCAGCAGGGTGCGCTGCTCCTTGAGGGTGCGGAAGAGCGCTGGCTCACCCGGCTGCTCCTCGCCGGTGACCGGATCTTTGCGCTTGTCCGACGACCGCTTGGATTGCCGGGCCTGACGCTGCTGCAGTAACTCAGAGACCTGCTCGGGCTCCAGCAGGCCGGGGATTCCGATGAAGTCGAATTCTTCGTCGGTTCCGGGTTCGGCGAGTTGGCCGAAGTCGGCACCGTCGAAGACCACGCGGTCAAACGTGGCCTGCGAGTCGATCGCTTGCCAGCTGAACTCCTCGCCGAGTTCGTCTGACCCCTTCTCCTGCCGGTTCGCCTCGGCGACCATGGCGTCTTCGGGGTTGTACATCCCGTCGCCCTCGTCATCGCGATTGCGGCGATCGAGTGCGTGATCGCGCTCCAGCTCCATGGCGCCGGCGAGTCCGGTCAGGGCGGGAACGTCAGGCAAGAAGATTGAGGCGGTCTCACCGCGGCGACGTGCCCGCACGAACCGGCCGATGGCCTGGGCGAAGAAGAGCGGAGTGGAGGCACTCGTCGCGTAGACGCCGACGGCCAGTCGCGGCACGTCGACACCCTCGGAGACCATACGCACGGCCACCATCCAGCGCTTGCTGTTCTGGGAGAACTCTTCGATCCGGTCGCTGGATTCCTTCTCGTCGGAGAGCACGATGGTGACGCTCTCCCCTGAGATCTCCTCGAGGATGGCGGCGTAGGCGCGGGCTGCCGTCTGGTCGGTCGCGATCACCAAGCCACCGGCATCCGGGATGCCGTGGCGCACCTCGGTGAGACGCAGATCTGCGGCGCGCAGCACGGCAGGAATCCACGAACCGCCGGGGTCGAGCGCGGTGCGCCAGGCCTGAGAGGTGATGTCTTTGGTGTTGCCCTCGCCGAGCTTGGCTTCCATCTCTTCACCGGCCCGCGTGCGCCAGGTCATGTGGCCGGCGTAGACCATGAACATGACGGGGCGAACAACACCGTCTTCGAGGGCGCGGCCGTAACCGTAGTTGTAGTCACTCTGCGAGAGACGGATGCCGTGCTTGTCGGGCAGGTAGCTCACGAACGGAATGGGCGACGTGTCAGAACGGAACGGGGTTCCGGTCAGCGAAAGGCGACGTGTGGCCGGATCGAAGGCTTCACGGATCGCATCGCCCCAGCTCAGGGCATCGCCACCGTGGTGCACCTCGTCGAGGATCACCAGGGTGCGGTTGGCCAGGGTGATGTCCCGGTGCAACGCAGCACGGGTCGCCACCTGTGCATAGGTGACGGCGATGCCGTGATAGTGGTTGCCGTAGCGGCCGTCGCTGTTTTTGAAGGTCGGGTCGAGACGGATGCCCGCGCGCGCCGCCGCATTCGCCCACTGCGTCTTCAGATGCTCGGTGGGGGCGACGACGGTGATGCGGTCGATCACTCGGCGAGAGCGCAGTTCAGCGGCGAGGCGGAGGGCGAAGGTGGTCTTGCCGGCGCCGGGGGTTGCGGCAGCCAGAAAGTCGCGCGGCTCGTTCTGGAAATAGGCTTCGAGCGCCTCAGCCTGCCAGGCACGCAGCTTGCTTGCGGTTCCCCAGGCGGCTCGTTCCGGGAAGGAGGGCGACAGATGTTCGGCTGCACTCGTTCCCTGGGCGGGGCCGAAAACAGGTGGAGTAGTCACTTCATAAGAACCTATCAAGTTGTGTCGGCCTCCGCTGGACGAGGCACAATGTTTGGATGACCAAATCACAGCATCCGTGGAGCAGGTACGTCGCACTCGGTGATTCCTTCACGGAAGGAATCGGCGACCCGGAGCCCGCAAGTCCGGGCGGAAACCGAGGTTGGGCCGATCGCGTTGCCGAGCAGCTGAGTGCCGGCACCGACGACTTCGCCTATGCGAATCTTGCTGTTCGCGGAAAGCTGATTCGTCAGATCAGTTCCGAGCAGGTCGAGCCGGCGCTGGAATTGCGCCCCGACCTGATCACGATTTCAGCCGGGGGCAACGATGTGATTCGGCCAGGGACCGACCCTGACGACATCGCGGTCCAGTTCGACGAGACGATCCGTCGGCTCGCGCGCGACAATGCGACAATCGTGGTCTTCACCGGCACCGACGTCGGCTTCTCCCCCGTCTTTCGCACACTGCGTGGCAAGGTCGCGATCTACAACGAGAACATTCGGGCGATTGCGGCCCGGCATGACTGCATCGTCGCCGATCTCTGGGCTCTGTCCGAGATCCAAGACCCGCGGATGTGGTCACCCGACCGACTGCACTTGAATGCCCTCGGCCATCACACCGTGGCACGCATGGTGCTCGACACTCTGAACGTAGAACATTCGCTCACGCCGCTCGTTCCCGAGCCGATGCCGGGAACGACCTGGCGACAGGCCCGCACGGAGGACTTCGCCTGGGCACGCGAGTACCTGATGCCGTGGGTGTTGCGGCGTATCCGTCACCAGTCGTCGGGCGATCACGTGCAGCCCAAACGACCGGATGCCGGTCCCTACGATGCGGAGAACCGCCCGGTCTAGAGCGGAGCGGGTCGAGACCGGCCCGGACGAGAGGACTAGAAGATCTCGCCCGGGTTGGACAGGCGCCACCCGAGACCGGGGTCGCTGACCGTGCCGTCCAGGATCAGCGGCACGCTGATCGTGCGCGAGCCCACCTGGAAGTCGATGCTGCCGACGGTGTCACCCGAATGTGCGGTGCCGACCGGCTTGGCCGTGACCGTACCGGTGACGGGCGTGTCAGACCAGACGAGTGCGGTCTTCGACTCGGCTGCGACCGCCTGACCGGTTTGACCCCACGCCGACGCGTACGAGGCGTATGGAGCACCGGCTTCCGTCAGCGTCAACTCCTGAAAACCGGGCTTCACGCTCTGGATGAGCTCCGCGATGGCGTCGTTCAGCTCGGAGTGCGTGTCTCCACCGAGCATCACTCCGACCAGGGTCACCGTCTCGGAGCCGACCGTGAAGTCGGCGGAGAAGAGCAGGCAGGCGCCCGCTTCATCGGTGGTGCCGGTTTTGATCCCGTCGACGCCGAAGTCACCAAGCAGCTTGTTCGTGTTGGTGAGCACGCCGATGGTCGGCAGATCGGCCTTCGTCATTGCGACGATGTCGGCGAGCACCGGGTTGGTCGCCACCATCTTGCCGATCTCGACCAGATCGGCCGGGCTGCTCATGCTGCCCGCCGATAGTCCGCTCGTGTCGACAACTGTCGTGCCGGTCAAGTTGTGCTGGTCGATCCACGTAGATGCGGCGGCCAGGTAGTTGTCGACCGACCCATAGGCCCAGTTCGCAAGCGAGACGGCGTAGTTGTTCGCCGAAGGAATCAGCATCGCCTCGAGCGCCTGGCGCTCGGTCAGCACCATGCCGGCGACCACCGGGGCGGACGAGCCATCCTCGGCGATCGTGTCGTAGTAGATGTCGACGTCGGCATCGGTGAAGGTGATGTTCGGTCCCTGCTCACCGGCGGCCAGCGGCTTGGCTTCGAGAATGACCAGAGCCGTCACCATCTTGGTGATGCTCGCAATCGGAACGGCGCCTTGGTCGCCGCTGGAGGCGAGAACACCGTCGAATCCGACGGCGCCGATGGCCGTCTCCCCGAAGTCCGGCCAGGCCGGCTGGGCCGCTGCAGCGGTCAACGCTTCGGGCTGGCTCAGCGCGGCGGCGGCGGCGGGAAGCGGCGCGGCTCCGGCACTGACCACGTAGACAAGTCCGGCAAGAACGAGGGCCAGTACCCCGAAGAAAGCGATCCGGCGGTTGCGGTACTTCTGTCGTCGGGTCAGCTGTTGTCGCGGGGAAGGCATCCGTCAATCCTAACCAAGCTGCGCTGACTAAACGCGGAGAACGTAGAGCGCAAGGGCGCTGGCGGATGCGACGTTGAGCGAGTCGACGCCGTGCTTCATCGGAATCGTCACCACGGTGTCCGCGGCGGCGAGTGCCTGATTGCTCAGCCCGTCGCCCTCGGTCCCGAGAATGAGGGCGAGTCGCTCGGGAGCATCCGAGGCGAATTCGTCGAGCGTGACCGCCGTGTCGGAGAGCGCCAGTGCGGCGAGGTGGAACCCCGCGTCATGGAGCAGCGGGCGGGCCTCAGCCCACTCCGGCAGGCGGGTCCACGGCACTTGGAGCACTGTGCCCATGCTGACCCGCACGCTGCGGCGGTAGAGCGGGTCGGCGCAGCGCGGGGTGATCAGCACCGCGTCGGCGCCCAGACCGGCGACCGAGCGGAAGATGGCCCCCACATTGGTGTGATCGACGATGTCTTCGAGGATCACGATGCGCCGGGCGTCGGCGATGAGGTCGGCGACCGGCGCCAGGGGCGGCCGGTGCATGGCGGCGAGGGCACCACGGTGCAGGTTGTACCCGGTGAGTTTCTCCAGCAGACGCGCTTCGCCGACGTAGATCGGCACATCGGGCCAGTCGGCCAGGAGTGGTTCCACATCGGCCAGCCACTGCTCCTGCAACAGCACGGAGCGCGGGCGGTGCCCGGCGTTCAACGCCCGGGTGATCACCTTGGCCGATTCGGCGATATACAGACCGCCGGCCGGCTCTGAAACGCGACGCAGGGCGACATCCGTCAACCGTGAATAGTCGGAAAGACCAGGAAGGTCGAGGTCTTCGATGTGGATTACCGGCACGGGGTGACGCCTCTTTCGCAGTTGTCGGGATCACTAGCCTGACAGGTGCGGAAACAAACTGCGAAACGCCGGTGTTTAGACTCAGGAGAACACGAGTTTTCGCTCTCACGCGACTGCTCGTCAGGGAAGGACGACGGATGACCATGGAGAGTGGCATGAGGGTCGAAGCCGACGTCGACAATGCGATGGAGCAGGTCGTGGATCTGCTGCGCGGGCGGCAGGCGGCCGTGCTGACCGGCGCCGGCCTGAGCACCGACTCCGGCATCCCCGATTACCGGGGCGAGGGCTCGCAGCCGCGCACCCCGATGACGTTTCAGATGTTCCTCGGCGACGAACGCGCACGCAAACGCTACTGGGCGGGCAGCCACCTCGGCTGGCAGCGGTTCAACTCGGTGACCCCGAACGCCGGGCACGAGGCATTGGTTGCCCTTGAGGCGGCCGGGCACATCAACGGGGTGATCACTCAGAACGTCGACGGTCTGCACACCGAGGCCGGGTCACGGCGGGTCGTTGAATTGCACGGGGCGATGGACACGGTGGTGTGCCTCGCGTGTGGGCAAGCGTTTGGGCGTGAGAGCGTCGCCGAACGGCTCGAGGCGGCAAACCCGGTCTTGAGCACACCGGAGTCGATCCGACTTGCGCCCGATGGCGATGCGGATGTCGGCGAAATCGACGACTTCGTGATCCCCGACTGCACAGTGTGTGGCGGGATGCTGAAACCCAACGTCGTGTTCTTCGGGGAGTTCGTACCCACCGAGACTTTCGCCGAAGCTGCAGCTCTCGTTGCCGCCGCCGACGCGCTGATTGTCGCCGGGTCGTCGCTCACAGTGAATTCGGGCATCCGCTTGGTGGAGCAAGCACGGCGCGCGGGCAAGCCGATCGTCGTGATCAACCGTGGGGCCACCAAGGGCGATGGGCGGGCGGTTGTTAAGATTGATGCTGGAACCTCAGAAGTGCTCACCGAACTGGCTGAGCGCCTCGGAGGCCACGCTGATTCCGGCGGTGATGGACTCTCATGACCGCGGCACATTCCACCTCTGAAAAAATTGACGCAGGGAAGAACAGCTCGATGACACGCATCTCGATCGTGCGCCACGGTCAAACCGATTGGAACTTGCACAAGCGCATTCAGGGCAGCACCGACATCCCTCTGAACCACACGGGGCGCGCGGAGGCTGCTGAGACTGGTGTTCGCCTGCGGGAGCGCACCTGGGATGCCATCGTCGCGAGCCCACTCGCCCGGGCCGAGGAGACGGCGCGCATCATCGCGGGCGAGCTCGGGCTCTCCGCTCCCGAGACGCTCGCGGACATCACCGAGCGTCATCACGGCGAGATTGAAGGGCTGACCTTCAGCGAACGTCAGGCCCGTTTCCCCGACGGCGTCCCCGTGCCGGGGCTGGAGAGCCGGCAAGACGTGCTCGACCGCGTGCTTCCGGCACTCGGCCGCATCGCCGACCAGCACCAGGGCAGGTCAGTGCTCGTGATCAGCCACGGCGGCGTGATCGGCACGCTCCTCCGGCACGCGACCGACGGCGAACGACCACGCCACGATGAACTCATCGCCAACGGTTCGGTTCACGACTTCGTCTGGAAAGACGGCGAACTCGTCTTGACCCACTTCGACGCGACGGTGCGTCACATTGACGAGACTTTCACGCCGATCGCCTGAGCAGGTCGAACACCCCTGCGTCCCGATCGCCTGAGCAAATACTCGACATCGAACCCGCGCAACTGTATCTTTCACTTGATACAAGTTGTGCAGGCGGTGTTGCCTGCGCAGCTCAACAGCGGGGGCGGTTGCAGTGCTTGGATTTTGGTACACCTACATCGGTTACATCAATTTGGCGACGACCATCCTCGTTCCGCTCGGGGTGTTGCTTCACTACATGCGCAAGGCAGACCGGCATCCGCCTGTCGCACGCGGTCTCAGTGCGGATGCGGCCGCCTTCTGGCAACTCAGCGCTCGGCGGGTTGTCGCGCGGGGTCGGTGGGCCAGCGGATGCACTCTCGCGCTTGCTCTGCCGTTCATCTACATGCAAAACGCGTTCTATATTGACGAATCCAAATGGATCACCTATCTGGGGCCGCTCGTCGTAGTCACCGCGATCATCATCGTCTTTCTGTGTCGACCGGCAGCGCACCGCGTGGGGAGCGGCGATCTCGCTCGGCAAATTGATCTGAATCAGCGGACGGTGTGGTCGTTTGGGCGGCGTTGGTGGTTCGTCGGCACTCTCTCGGCAGCCGCCATGCTGGTTCTCAGCCTGGTCGCGGCTGGGCTCGCCTCAAGTCCCGACGAGAATGGCGACTTTACGCAGCTGTCTGTCGACGTCGGTTCGGCAAGCGCGGCCACCGAACTCATCGGCTGGTACTACGGCGTGCCGATCATGGTGGCGGCAACCGCTCTGGCGCTCGCAGCGCTCGGCGCACTGTGGCTCAACGCGCGGACGCCTCTCGCCGTAACGGCCGGAGAGCGCGCCATCGATGTGTGGCTGCGGAACCGGAGCACCCGCGCCGTGGTCGCACTCAGTGGCGGCGCCCTGATTCTGACGCTGGCCTACGTCTGGTCCCAAATCGGCGGTGCCGCCTCACTCGGCTTTGAAGATGGTGCCACTGGCATCAAAGTCGGAACCCCCATCGCTGCTCTCTCCGTTCCGCTGATAGTGTCCGGCCAGCTGCTGAAGGGCCTCGGATACGCACTCATCGCGCTCCCTTTCCTCACGCGGTCCCCTCGGCTGACGTTCGCGGCGCCAGTTGGCCCACGCGCTGAGGCCCTCCCTGCCGAGGAACCGTCCAACGGCGCCGCTGGCGTGACGCACGTCGATAGCGTGGCCTCGGTGGAGCGGCCCTGATCATGCCCGCCATCTCTTTGTCGGGTCACGGCCTTCCGGCCGATCAGATTCACCGCCAGCTCGGCAGCGTCATCGCTGCGGGTCGACTGGCTGCTGGCGAGAGACTCCCGTCCGTTCGACAGCTCGCTCGCGACTTGAATGTTGCGGCCGGCACCGTGGCCAGGGCCTACAAGCTGTTGGAGCAGGATGGTCTCGTCACATCGCGCGCGGGTAGCGGCACCCGGGTCAGCGCGCGGGTCACGACGACCCCGAGCGAGGTGTTGCACGCGGCCCGCACTCTCGCTGAAGCTGCCCAGCGCTACGGTCTGAGCAACGACGAGGCGATCGGTGCGCTTCAGGCGTCGTGGCCCCGCGACGTGCCGGATTGACGCGCGCCCGAGGGCGGTGCTTAGCGAGAAACTTTCGCGCTCTGAATTTCCGTCTTCGACTCACCGACGGAAGTCAGGAGCTCGAAAAGCCGCGCGGCCGACGTCTTCCAGGTGAACGAACTCGCCTGCGCGACGGAGCGCCGTGAACGCTCGCTCCACTCCCCCGGCTTTTCCAGTGTGAGCACCGCATCGGCTAGGCGCTGCGGGTCTTCAGCGGGGAAGAACAGCGCGGCGTCGCCGCCGATCTCACGAAAGATCGGAATGTCGCTCACGACGATCGGGATCCCGAGGCCCATCGCCTCAACGAGCGGAATGCCGAAGCCCTCATCGAGCGAGGCGGTGACCAGAGCTGTTGCCGAACGCAACACCTCGACATAGTCCTCATCGGACACGCCGTTGTGGAAGACGAGACTCGCCTGTGGCGCGAGCAGCGTGAGACGCTCGCGTTCGGAATCGCTCACCCGACTCATCAGGTGCAATTCGTAGCCGGGCAGCGCCGCGGCGGCGCGCACTAGTGTGTCAACGTTCTTGTACGGCATGTACGAGCCCATGTAGACCAGCCGCGCAGTCTCGGGAGTTGTCCGCTGCACAGGCCCAGACGTGACGGCATCCGCAGCGTTGTAGATCACCGTGACCGGGCGAGTGGTGAGACGGTGCTCCGCAATCAACTTCTTCGTTGTCTCGGACACAGAAACTACCGCGTCGGACCGATTGAGCAACATCCGCTGCGGCCACCACGAGAGGTGGTACAGCCGCCAGATCGCCCGGATCGGGGCGGGAAGATCACGCGGGGGCGTGCGATTGCGGTAGTAGATCAGGTCATGCACGGTGAGAATGAGGCGGTACTTGCGCCCCCACGAGCCCATGGTTTGCATCGGGCTGTAGACCACATCGGGGCGCAACCGGTTGACGGTCAGGGCGAGGAACGGTTCACGGATGCTGGTGGGCGGGCTCACCAGCTGCCAGGGCAGAGACGGGAGCAACGCCAGTTGGCGGTGATCGCTGATCAGCATCGTCACCGGATGCAGTTTCGCGAGTTCGGTCACCAGTCCGGCCGTATAGCGGCTGATGCCGTCGTGTTGATCGAAACGGGTGTACCGGCAGTCGAAGACTATTCTCACGCTGACTTCTCCTCGTCAAGAAAACTCTGCAGATGGGCGGCGGCAATGGCAGGTACTTCGTAATGAATCAGGTGCCCGACCTTGTCGATGACCTGCAGCGTGGCATCCGGAAACAGCTTCTGCAACCGGTGCTGGGCGGCCACCGTGGTGATGTCGTCTTTCTCGGCGGCGATCAGAAGCGTGCGCTCCGGGATGTCCGCGGCGAACTCGCTCACATCGTTGCCGACGGAGGCGCGGAACGCCTCGAGGACGACCCGTCGATCGGAGAACGCCGAGAAATAGCGATCGTGCTGATTATGGATCCAGCGACGCAGCTCCGGGTCTTTCGTCTTGACCATCGCCAGGCTTGTCACGCGCACGATCACGCGGTTGCGAAGCAACGCGAAGCCGAGGCGCTCCGGGAGCTTTGCTCCGGCCCAGTAGTAGAAGACCGCGAGCCGGGTCAAGATGCCGCGGGGGCCGGACAATGCCGGGGCCGCGATCGGGTTGACCAGCACGACGTCGTCGGCGCGCAGCCCGCCCGCCACCGTCGCCGAGACGACAATCGACCCGAACGAGTGGCCGAGGATCACGAAGCGACCGGACGGAGCGACCGCGGTCACGAAAGCAGTCAGCCAGCGGCGATAGCCGTCGATGTCGTGGGTGGCGTCGATTAGCGGCTCGGACTCGCCGAACCCAGGAAGGTCTGGGGAGATGATTCGAAAACCGGACAACTGGGCCACAACGGGTTCAAGTCCATGGTGGTCGCCGCGAAAGCCGTGCACGGCCACGATCGTCGTTGGCGACTGGGGGTCGCCGTATTCCCAATAGCGGGTGGCGCTGCCGAGCACCGAAACCGTGTGCTTCTGCACGGGAATGGGAGCGAGCAGGTCGTCATAGGGCGAGGGAACGATCATCGAACCCAGTTTAGGCCGCTCGGGTCGTGGAGTTCGCACCGATCGATGTGAAGCAAAACCGGGCTCGTGAATCTAGACTGCTGTGACCTGCCCTGTGTATTCCGGGGCCGAAAGGAGAACGGTGAGCTTCACTGCCCCCATCCAATTGCCCGGGTTGACACTCGACCCACAGTGGTACCGCCGTTCCGTCTTTTATGAAGTGATGGTGCGGTCATTCGTCGACAGCAATGCCGACGGTTCCGGCGATCTGGCGGGGCTGGTCTCCAAACTCGACTACCTGCAATGGCTCGGAATTGACGCGTTGTGGATACCACCGTTCTTCACCTCACCGCTCGAAGACGGCGGATATGACGTGGCCGACTACCGGTCAGTGCTGCCCGAGTTCGGGACACTCGACGAGTTCAAAGATCTCGTCACGAAGGCGCACGAACGCAATATGCGCGTCGTGATCGACCTGCCCCTGAACCACACCTCTGATCAGCACGAGTGGTTTCAGCAATCGCGCGAAGACCCAACCGGTCCTTATGGTGACTTCTACGTCTGGAGTGACACCGACGAGAAGTATCCGAACATTCGGATCATCTTCACCGACACCGAAGACTCGAACTGGGCGTTTGACCCGGTCCGCCGTCAGTTCTTCTTCCACCGCTTCTTCTCGCACCAGCCCGACCTGAACTTCGAGAATCCGGCCGTGCATGAGGCGATGTTTGAGATCGTGCGATTCTGGCTCGATCTGGGCGTCGACGGATTCCGGCTCGACGCCATCCCGTATCTCTACGAATCCGAGGAAGGAAACGGCGAGGGCGAACCGCCGACGCACGAGTTTCTGCGCAAGCTCCGGGCGATGTGCGACCGTGACTACCCCGGTCGCATCATGATCGCCGAGGCCAACCAGTGGCCGCGCGAGGTTGCGGCGTTCTTCGGAACCGAAGACGAGCCGGAATGCCACATGGCCTTCGACTTCCCGGTCATGCCGCGCATCTTCTACTCGCTGCGTTCTCAGCAGGCCGACGAGCTCGTGCGGGTGCTCTCAGAGACCACCGACATCCCCGACGGCGCCGGCTGGGGCGTCTTCCTGCGCAACCACGACGAGCTCACGCTCGAGATGGTCAGCGAGGAGTACCGGCAGGCCATGTACGGCTGGTACGCCTACGACCCGCGGATGCGCGCGAACATCGGTATCCGTCGCCGGCTGGCCCCGCTGCTCGACAACTCGCGGGCGGAACTGGAGTTGGCGCACGCGCTGCTCTTTGCCCTTCCCGGCAGTCCGTTTCTCTACTACGGCGATGAGATCGGGATGGGCGACAACATCTGGCTGCCCGACCGCGACAGCTCGCGCACGCCGATGCAGTGGACCCCCGACCGGAATGCGGGATTCTCGCATGCCGACCCGGGCAAGCTCTATCTGCCGGTCGTGCAGTCGCTCGTCTACAACTACACGCAGACGAACGTCGAAACGCATCTCGCTCAATCGGGCTCCTTGCTGCACTGGGTGCGCAACGTGATCCACGTGCGCAAGGCGCACCCGGTCTTCGGGCTGGGCGGCATCCGCGTGCTCCAAACCAACCACGAGTCGGTGCTTGCCTTCACCCGGGAGTACGCCGGTTCGGGCACCCAGCACGGAGATCAACCGGAAACGGTGCTGTGCGTGTTCAGCTTCGCCCACAACCCGGTGGCCTTCCGCATCGAGGACGCCAAGATGGCCGGCGTTCGCCTGTACGACATTTTCGGGGGCGCCGTATTCCCCCAGTTCGATGAGGACGGTGGGCTCACCCTCACCCTGGGCGCGCAGAGCTTCTACTGGTTGCACTGCGGCTAAATTGCACTGCGGCTAGGTTTCTCTGCGGCTTCGTTGCCCTGCGGCTCGGTTGAACGGCTTTGTCGGTGGTCGCCCGTAGGCTGCTTTCATGAGCAATTGGAGCGATACCCTCGCCGTCTTCGACCTTGAAACCACTGGCATCGACGTGGAGACGAGTCGCATCGTCTCGGCGACCGTCGCCGTTCTCGATGCGATGGGTCACGTCACCGAACGCACCGACTGGCTCGTGAACCCGGGCGTCGAGATCCCCGAACAGGCCACTGCTGTGCACAAGATCACCACACAGCACGCCGTCGAGAACGGCCGGGATGCGGCAGAGGCCGTCGCCGAGATCGTCGCCGCGCTCCGGGTGCCGCTTCTGCAGGGCATCCCGCTCGTTGCGTACAACGCCCCCTACGACCTCACCCTGCTCAATCGTGAGGCGATCCGATACGGCATCGCCCCGCTGGTCTCCCCCACCCCGGTGATCGACCCTCTGGTCATCGACAAGGCGGTTGACCGTTACCGCAAGGGCAAGCGCACCCTGGAAGCGGCCAGCGCCTTCTACGAAGTGGTGCTTGACGGAGCCCATGATTCGGGTGCTGACGCGATCGCCGCCGGGCACGTCGCCCAGGCCATCGCACGGGTTCACGCGGCGACTCTGCCGCTCACTGCTGCAGAACTCCACGACCTGCAGGTCACCTGGAGCCAGGAGCAGGCTGCGAACTTTCAGTCCTACATGCGCCGGGAGCGCGACCCGCAGTTTGTCGCGAACGGCAGCTGGCCGGAGCGCTAACACCTCGGTGGTCGAGCTTGTCGAGCGATGTACTGAGCCGGTCGAAGTGATCCGGTGACCTGGTCTCGACAAGCTCGACCAACAGACGTAGAGATCAACAGACGAAAAGGGCAACCGGCCGAAGCCGGTTGCCCTTTTCAGTGCGCCACCCTGAGGTGGCATGAAGCGGTAGGTGACTACGCGCCGAAGCCCTTGTAGCGGGTGTTGAACTTCTCAACGCGGCCTGCGGAGTCCATGATGCGCTGCTTGCCGGTGTAGAACGGGTGCGACTCCGAGGAGATTTCAACGTCGATCACCGGGTAGGTGGTGCCGTCTTCCCACTCGATCGTCTTCGAGCTGGAGACCGTCGAACGGGTCAGGAACGTCGCGCCAGACGCCAGGTCGCGGAAAACCACGGGAGCGTACGTGGGGTGAATGTCAGACTTCATGAAGACTTCCTTGTTGCTATTCGATAGGTGGAGCGCGATAAAACGATGCAGTACTGCGCAATGAACGAGTGATGCGAAGCCGAATACGGCATAAAACTGGTTGGCCTGAGGGCCAGCTATAAAGTTTAGCAGAAACCAACGCATCCGAGCGCCACGGTAACCGGGCAACGGACTGGGCTGTGACCAGATCAGTTTCCGTCTTGAATGTGTTGCGCCGAAACAAGCTTAGACGGCACGGGCGTTGTAGCGACCATCTGTTTCGGTGAGTTCAATCTGCAGACCGAAAGTCTCGGTCAGTGATTCGGAGGTGAGCGCCTCAGCGAGCGGGCCCGCCTTGACGATCTTTCCACCGGCCAGCAACAGAACGTGTGTGAAGCCGCGGGGAATCTCTTCGACGTGGTGGGTGACCATGATGATGGCCGGTGAGCTGGTCTCGCTGGCGTAGCCGCCGAGCAGCTGGAGCAATTCTTCGCGGGCGCCAAGGTCGAGGCTGGCCGCCGGCTCATCGAGCAACAGGATTTCGGGGTCGGTCATCACTGCGCGGGCAATCTGTACCCGCTTCTGCTCGCCGTCACTCAGCGTGCCGAACTTGCGGTCGGCCAGGTGGTCGAGGCGCCATTCGCTGAGCACACGCTGGGCGCGACGCTCGTCGATCTCTTCGTACTCTTCGTTCCAGCGACCCGTCACCGAGTAAGCGGCGGTCATGACGACGTCGATGACCTTCTCGGCGCCGGGAATCTTGCGGGCCATCGCCGTCGACGCGAAGCCGATCCGCGGGCGCAACTCGAAGACATCGGTTCCGCCGAGCGGCTCTTCGAGAACTTCGGCCTGTCCCGTTGTCGGGTAGGCGATTGCTGCGGCGATCTGCAGCGTCGTGGTTTTTCCGGCGCCGTTGGGCCCCAGGATGACCCAGCGCTGATCGTCGTCAACACTCCAGTTCACGGTGTCGAGAATGGTGTTGCCACCTCGAACGACGGATACGTCAGTGAATTGAAGAACGTTGACCATGTAGCCATGTTATCTGGCGTGCGGATGCCCGGGGCACGCATCCGTCTGCCCGCGAGACAGCGTCGACCGCCCCGCTTCCCCGATCAGAGCAGGGTCGCGTAAATCTCGCGGGTGCGAGCGGCGATGTGATGCCAGCTGAACTCGCGCTCCGCCCGCGCTCGACCGGCCCGGCCCATCTCGGCAGCCCGATCGGGGTCGGCGAGAACCTCGGCCATCACGCGCGCGAGATCCGCCACGAATCGATCGGGATCTGTCGGTGTTCCCGTTCCGTCATCCACCTGTTCGATCGGCACAAGGCGTCCGGTCACCCCATCGGCGACGACCTCAGGAATCCCGCCGGTTGCGGTGCCGACCACGGGCAGCCCGCAGGCCATTGCCTCGAGATTCACGATTCCCAGCGGTTCGTAGATCGACGGGCAGACAAAGAGGGTGCCGGCGGTCAGCACGGCAGAGAGCTCATGCTGCGGGAGCAGCCGGTCAATCCAGATCACGCCGTCGCGTTCACGTTGCAGCGCCTCGACTCCGGCGGTGACCTCGGACATGATCCCGGGGGTGTCGGGGGCGCCGGCACACAGTACGATCTGAACGTCTTCGGGCAGCAGCGCCACGGCACGCAGCAAGTACGGCAGGCCCTTCTGACGGGTGATTCGACCGACGAACACCACTGACGGGCGATCGGGGTCGATACCGAGGCTGCGCACCAGTGCGCTGTCGGGGTTGGGCTTCCACCGTTCAATGTCGATGCCGTTGTACACCACGTGCACCCGGGCGGGATCGAGTGCCGGGTAGCTGCGCAGGATGTCGCGGGCCATGCCGCCGCTGACGGCGATGACGGCATCGGCGGCTTCGAAGGCCGACTTCTCAATCCAGCTTGAGACTCGGTATCCCCCGCCGAGTTGCTCGGCTTTCCAGGGGCGGAGGGGCTCGAGGCTGTGCGCGGTGACGACATGCGGAATCCCGTGCAGGAGCTGGGCCAGGTGGCCGGCGCCGTTGGCGTACCACGTGTGGGAGTGCACGAGATCGGCGCCGTGTGCGTCGTTGGCCATCTGGAGATCGACGCCGAGCGTGGCCAACGAGGCGTTCGCATCCGTCAATTCAGCGGGCACCGGATAGGCAATTGTGTGCGGGGCCGAGCGTGCTTCACCGAAACATCGCACGGTGACATCGATGTCGGCGCGCAGGGCTCGAACGAGCTCTGCGACGTGCACCCCGGCGCCGCCGTAGACCTCTGGCGGGTACTCCTTGGTCATCAGATCCACTCGCATGCAGCAAAGCTAGCGCAACGGTGTGGTTAACACTGCTTCATCCTCTGGTTCCGCCCGCCGGAATGGCCGTACTGTAAAGACATGAAGGCCACGAAGATCTTTGGAATCGTTCTCGCGGGCGGCGAAGGCAAGCGCCTGATGCCTTTGACCGAAGACCGGGCCAAGCCCGCGGTTCCCTTCGGCGGGCATTATCGGCTGATCGACTTCGCGCTGTCGAACCTGATCAACTCGGGTGTGACGCAGGTCGTTGTGCTGACGCAGTACAAGTCGCACAGCCTCGACCGTCACGTTTCCCAGACCTGGCATGTCTCCGGCGGACTCTTCAACTCCTACATCGCGTCCGTGCCAGCGCAGCAACGGCTGGGCAAGCGGTGGTTCAGCGGTTCCGCCGACGCAATTCTGCAGAGTCTCAACCTGATCCACGACGAGAAGCCCGACTTCGTCGTGGTGGTCGGCGCCGACCACGTGTATCGGATGGACTTCAGCCAGATGATCGACGCTCACATCGCCTCTGGCGCGGAGGCCACAGTTGCCGCGATCCGGCAACCGATCGGCCTCGCCGACCAATTCGGTGTGATCAGCGTTTCAGCCGACACTCCCGACCGGATCACGGCATTCATCGAGAAGCCGAAGGATGCGGTTGGCCTGGCCGATGCTCCGCACGAGGTTCTCGCGTCAATGGGCAACTACGTGTTCAACACCGACGCGCTCATCGATGCGGTACTGCGCGACGGCGACCGCCCCGACTCCAGTCACGACATGGGTGGCGACATCATTCCCGATTTCGTCTCGCGGGGAACGGCCGGCGTCTACGACCTGAAGAACAATGCTGTTCCCGGTTCGACGACGCGCGACCGCTACTACTGGCGTGACGTGGGAACCATCGAGTCATTCTTCGAAGCCCACCAGGATCTGATTTCCACTCTGCCGATCTTCAACCTCTACAACCGCGACTGGCCCATCTTCAGCCAGCAGCTCAACTCTCCCCCGGCGAAGTTCGTGCGGGATGCCGCCGGTGCGATCGGCACGACCATCGATTCGATCGTCTCCCTCGGCAGCGTCATCTCCGGCGCTCACCTCGAGCGCAGCGTGCTCGGACCATGGGCAACCGTCGAATCGGGCGCCAAGGTCGTCGATTCGATTCTGTTCGAACGCGTGCACGTGCAGCCGGGCGCAACCGTTCGCCGCGCCATCCTCGACAAGGACGTGGTGGTCTCAGCGGGGGCGGGCGTCGGGGTGAGCCGTGATCGAGACCTCGCTCGAGGATTTAGTGTGACTGATACAGGTATTACCGTCGTTGGCAAGGGAGTGCACGTTCAACCGTGACCGTTTCAAACCGTTTTTTGATAGTTCTAGACGCAGATTCCACCTTGATCGAAGACGAGGTTATTGAGCTTTTAGCGGATGCGGCAGGGTCACGGGAGTTGGTGGCTGACGTCACAGAACGCGCAATGCGCGGCGAACTCGACTTCGCCGACAGCTTGCGCGAGCGCGTGAAGACCCTCGCCGGCTTGCCGACCAGCGTGTTCGCCGAGGTCGGCCGACTGATCCGGCCGACACCGGGCGTGCACGACCTGATCGCCGGCATCCACGCGCACGGCAGCCGGGTCGGAGTCGTCTCCGGCGGATTCCATGAGCTGCTCGACCCCCTGGCCGACACGCTCGGGCTCGATCACTGGCGTGCCAACCGGCTCGAAGTGGTCGACGGGCATCTCACCGGCGGTCTCGTCGGACCGATCATCGATGCCGCAGCCAAGGCCGAGGCGCTCCGCGAGTGGGCCGCAGCCGACCAGGTGGACATCCGCCAGACCGTCGCCGTGGGCGACGGCGCGAACGACCTCGAAATGATGGCCGTGGCCGGACTCTCCGTGGCGTTCAACGCCAAGCCGCGGGTGAAAGAGGAGGCGGACGTCGTGATCGACGTCTGCGACCTCAGCCAGGTGCTGCCGCTTCTCGGCCTGCGCGGCTAAGACGATCGGTGGTCGAGCTTGTCGAGACCCGGCGCGCCGATCTCGCATTGCGGGGCCACGGCTGGGTTGATTGCGACCCGGGCGCGGGGTATCCCGGTGGGCGCGGGGTAAAGCGCGCGCCACAGGGAATACACCGCGCCAGCATGTAGCGAAGGGTGAGGGAGCTAGTGGCCCATCCCCAGGCCACCGTCAACGGGAATGACTGCACCCGAGATGTAGCCCGCGTCATCGCCGGCGATCCAGGTGACCACACGGGCAACCTCGGTCGGGCTGGCGAAGCGGCCGGCCGGGATGTTGCGCTTGTACTCGGCCTGCTGCGCCTCGGGCAGTTCGGCGGTCATGTCCGTTTCGATGAAACCGGGCGCGACGACGTTCGCAGTGATTCCACGCGAGCCGAGCTCGCGGGTCACCGAGCGAGCGAGACCGACGAGTCCGCTCTTGGACGCCGAATAGTTGACCTGACCGGCCGAGCCGTACAAGCCGACGACGCTCGAGATCAGCACGATGCGACCGAAGCGAGCCTTGAGCATCCCCTTCGACGCGCGCTTGACGACGCGGAAGGCGCCGCTCAGGTTGGTGTCGATGACCGAGGTGAAGTCGTCCTCGGACATGCGCATCAGCAGGGTGTCGCGGGTGATGCCGGCGTTGGCGACGACGACCTCAACGGGGCCGTACGCAGCCTCGATCTCGGTGAACGCGGCATCGATGGATGCGGCATCCGTCACGTCGGCACGCACCGTGAGGCTTCCCTCCGGGCCGGCGCCGCTGCGCGCGGTCACCGCGACCCGGTGGCCCTGCGCCAGAAACTCTTCGGCGATGGCGAAACCGATTCCACGGTTGCCACCGGTAACAAGCACTGTACGAGCCGTTGTCATGCACTAATCCAATCTCTCGCCCGGCCGATTGCTGCCGCGCATACGTGAAATCAAGCTTAGAGCGTCGTCCACGCAGCCCAGCGAGACGTAGGCTGGAGTTAGCACAACTCCCACCGGCTCACCGAAGCGACAGCCTCCATGAAACAGCAATCGATCACCTCCCTCCCCCTCTCCCCCGAGGCGGAACGACGCAATCGAATGATCAAATATTCGATCACGATGGGTATTCGTGTCGTCTGCATCCTTCTGATGCTGTTCGTACAGGGCTGGTGGCTCGTCGTCTGCGCCATCGGGGCCATCGTTCTGCCCTACATCGCCGTTGTTATCGCCAATGTGCACGCCGATCCCAGCGGTTCCCAGGTGATGCGTCCCGGCGGCGTTCAGGTTTATCGTCCGGAGCCGTTCACCCCCGACGCGAATCCGACTAACTCCTCAGGCACCTCAGGCCCGTCGGACGACAAGCCTGGTTCCGACCAGCAGAAGGATGCTCGATGATCGGGCTCAGCACCCCGCTCGATTCTCCGACCTGCTCACGCGCAGGCTGTCGCGACGATGCAATCTGGCGGCTGGACTGGCGCAACCCGCGCATCCACGCTGCAGACCGCACCAAGACTTGGCTCGCCTGTGCCGAGCACGTCGACTACCTCCGCGATTTTCTCGCGACCCGCGACTTTCCCCTCTCCGTTTCCCTCCTCGTCGACCAGACGTCAGATGAGGCATACCCCGACCAGACAGCTGATTCAGTGATCACTCCTCGCGCCCAGTCCGTCACCGAATCCACGGTCGCCACCGTCACCGCGGCGGACGCCCGATGACCGGGTGGAAGTTCGCGTTCAGCCGCCGCTGGGCCGGCTACCTGGCGATCGCCATTCTGTTCGCCGCGGCGTGTGCCGGTCTCGGCATGTGGCAGGTTGCCCGTCGTGAAGAAGCATTGGCCGAGATCGCAAAGGTCAACGCAAACTGGGATTCCGCACCCATCCCCGTCACCGAGGCGCTCCCGACTCTTGACGCGTTCACAGACTCGCAGAAGTGGCTCCCGGTCACCCTCACCGGAACCTACCTGACCGAAGACGAAATGCTGGCCCGAAACCGTCCGCTGAACGGCATGCCGGGGTTTGAGGTGCTGACTCCCCTGCAGCTGGCGGATGGCACGGTCTTCATCGTCGACCGCGGCTGGTTGACGACGGGCTCGAAGCAAGACGCTCCCGATGCCGTTCCTGCTGCACCCACCGGCGAGGTGACTGTTGTGGCCCGTCTGAAGGCGGGAGAGCCGAACTTGGTGGGTCGCTCCGCGAGCGGCAATCAAGTTGCGACGATCAACCTCAACGACATTGCGAAGCGCTTGGACACCCCGACCTATACCGGCGCCTACGGCCTGATGGCCTCGGAAGACCCGGCCCCGGACACCCGCCCGACGGCAGTGGTTCGGCCCCCCGCCGACGAAGGCCCCCACCTCTCGTATGCCTTCCAATGGTTTGTCTTCGGAGTGCTCGCCTTCCTCGGGCTCGGTTGGGCGGTGCGTGAGGAGTACCGCAACGTGAACTCGGAAGACCCCGAAGAGCAGAAGCGCGCCGAAGAGCGTGCTCGGCGAAAGGCCGCGAAGCCGCGAAGTGACGCAGAAGTCGAAGACGAGCTGCTGGGCTCCTCACACTGACGGATAACGAAGAAAGCGGCGGTCCCGATTGATTCGGGACCGCCGCTTTCTTCACTCTGAAGCGCCTGACTACGCCAGCGTGATCAGATCCAGGTAGTCCCGGTTCCAGTGGTCCTCGACGCCGTCGGGGAGGATGAGCACGCGCTCAGGATTCAGCGCCTCCACTGCTCCCTCATCGTGGCTGACCAGAACAACAGCGCCGCTGTAGTTGGCCAGTGCGTCGAGGATCTCTTCGCGGCTGGCCGGGTCGAGGTTGTTCGTGGGCTCATCGAGAAGCAACACGTTGGCGCCGGAGACCACGATCATCGCCAGTGCGAGTCGCGTCTTCTCACCACCGGAGAGCACGCCGGCGAGCTTGGTCGAGTCGTCACCGGTGAACAGGAACGAGCCCAGCACGCGCCGGGCTTCCATCTCAGTGATGTTCGGCGACGACGAGACCATGTTCTCGAGCACCGAGCGCTTCACGTCGATGGTCTCGTGCTCCTGGGCGTAGTAGCCGATGCGCAGACCGTGGCCGGGGATGATCTCTCCGGTGTCTGACTTGTCGACGCCGGCGAGCATCCGGAGCAGGGTCGTCTTGCCGGCACCGTTGAGGCCCAGGATGACGACCTTGGAGCCGCGGTCGATCGCCAGATCGACGGCGGTGAAGATCTCGAGGGAGCCGTAGCTCTTCGACAGGTTCGTCGCCATGATCGGAGTGCGACCACAGGGAGCGGGCTCGGGGAACCGCAGCTTGGCCACGCGGTCGACGGCGCGCACGTCATCGAGGCCGGCGAGCAGCTTCTCGGCGCGTGCCACCATCTGGTGGGCCGCGGCGGCCTTGCTGGCCTTGGCGCCGAACTTGGCAGCCTGCAGCTGCAGCGTCGACGCCTTTTTCTCGGCGTTGGAGCGTTCCTTGCGGCGGCGTTCCTCGTCGGAGGCACGCTGGCGCAGGTAGTTCTTCCAGTTCATGTTGTAGACGTCGATGATGGTGCGGTTCGCGTCGAGATAGAACACCCGGTTGACCGACTCGCCAACGAGCTCGATGTCGTGGCTGATGATGATGCAGCCACCGCGGTAGCTCTTGATGTGCTCGCGGAGCCAGACGACGGAGTCGGCGTCGAGGTGGTTGGTGGGCTCATCGAGAATCATGGTCTCGGCGGCCGAGAACAGGATGCGGGCCAGTTCGATGCGACGACGCTGACCACCCGAGAGGGTCTTCAGCTGCTGGTCGAGAATGTGGTCGGGAAGGCTCAGGTTGCTGGCGATCGATGCCGCTTCCGCTTCGGCGGCGTAGCCACCGAGAGCGTTGAACTGGTCAGTGAGCGTGGAGTACTTGCGCATCGCGGCTGAGCTGACGGAGGCATCCGCATCACCCATCAGCAGGCTGGAGTCATGCATGCCCAACGCGATGGTGCCGAGGCCGCGGGCATCGAGGATGCGCGTACGAGCGAGCATCTCCGGGTCGCCGGAGCGCGGGTCCTGCGGCAGGTAGCCGATCTCGCCGATGCGTTCGATCGTGCCCTTGGTCGGCAGCGTCTCACCGGCGAGGGTCTTGGTCAAGGTGGTCTTGCCGGCACCGTTGCGACCGACCAGGCCGATCTTGTCGCCATTGGAGACGCGGAAGTTCACGCCTTCCATGAGCACGCGTGCCCCCACTCGGATTTCGAGATCTTGCACACTGAGCACAGCAATAGTCCGTTCGGAAAGAAGTGAAGAGAGACGGCCCGACCGGGCCAACTCTCTAGTATATTTGCCCGCGCGCACTCCCACGTGCGCTTCGAGGTTCTGAGCTCTAGGAGAGAGCCCCGCGCAGAGCCTTTTCGAGCCAGTCGCGGTAAGCCTCGCTCGACCAGCCGAACTCGGTGACAAGCATTCGATAGACCTGCGGATGGCCGAGGGCCCAGATCGCAGCGGCGGCTTCCGGATCGCTCATCCCACCACGCAAGCCCCGCAGAGCGCGGAGCGACGACGCAACCTCGCCGAACGTGTGAAGGCGTGACGCAACGGACCGACGTTCAATCGCTCGGACATCGCCGTCGACGGCCGCAGCCTGACTGATCATCAGCAAGACATTCACTGTGCGTTCGTTGACAGCGAGAAACCAGTCAGCAACGACCCGCAGAATCTCGGCCGCCGACGATGACGCCACCACGCGTTGCCTCAGCGCCGCCGGAACAAGGTCTTCCGTGCCGGGTCCCTCTGCAGCCAGCTCGAGTACGGCAGCGAGCAGTTCGGCCTTACTGCCGACCGAGTTGTAGATGGTCTGCACCGCGACATCCGCTTCGGTGGCTATCGCGCCGATCGACGTGGCGACATAGCCCCGGTGAAGCATGAGGCGACCGGCGGCGCGCACAATGTCACGCCGGGTTTCACCGGCACGCTCAGTTCGCCGTCGTTCCGCGGGAGTTTCGTGTTTCGTCACTCCATTAGAATAGCATTCCAGTAGGTAGAACCGGACTCCAAGTGAGGCCGCGCCATGGCACGCGGCACCGAGCTTGACCGTTCCGGTCAAGTTTCCCTGGTACGCCGGGGAGTCTCGACCACAAGTGTCAAACTCGGCGAGATTGCCTCGGCGGGATTGAGTCGTGACAGCGAAAACGCCCGGCCCCTCAGGAGAGGGACCGGGCGTTGGGATTGCGAGAACTAGATCGAGAAGCCGAGGGCACGCATCATGTCGCGGCCGTCATCGGTGATCTTGTCTGGACCCCACGGCGGCATCCACACCCAGTTGATGCGGAACTGGTCGACGACGCCGTCCAGCGCCTCGGCCGTCTGCTCTTCCAGCACGTCGGTCAGCGGGCAGCCGGCCGAGGTGAGGGTCATGTGGATGATGAGAGCGTCGTTCTCGTCGTCCCACCCGAGGTCATAGATGAGTCCGAGGTCGACGACGTTGATGCCGAGCTCGGGATCCATCACGTCTTTCAGCGCTTCTTCGATCTCATCGAAGCGCGCCGGACTCAGTGTCGAAACCATGCTTCTAGCCTACGTTCGGCAGTGCCAGAAAGCGATCGTAACCTTCGTCTTCGAGGCGGTCGGCCAGCTCGGGTCCACCCTGCTCTGCAATGCGTCCGTTGACGAACACGTGCACGAAGTCGGGCTGGATGTAACGCAGGATGCGCGTGTAGTGGGTGATCAGCAGCAGACCGAGGCCGGTGTTGGCCTTGGCGCGGTTGACACCCTCAGAGACGATCTTAAGCGCGTCAACGTCGAGGCCGGAGTCGGTCTCGTCGAGCACGGCGAACTTCGGCTTGAGCAGTTCGAGCTGCAGGATCTCGTTGCGCTTCTTCTCGCCACCGGAGAAGCCCTCGTTGACGTTGCGCTCAGCGAAGCTCTTGTCCATGCGCAGATTCGCCATCGACTCGCGAACGTCCTTGATCCAGCCACGGATGGCCGGAGCTTCGCCATCGATTGCGGTCTTGGCGGTGCGCAGGAAGTTGGTGACGGAGACCCCGGGAATCTCGACGGGGTACTGCATCGCGAGGAACAGGCCGGCGCGGGCGCGCTCGTCGACGGTCATGGTGAGCACCTCTGCGCCGTCGAGCAGGATGGAACCGCTCTCGACGTGGTACTTCGGGTGTCCGGCGATCGTGTAGGCCAGCGTGGACTTGCCCGAACCGTTCGGACCCATGACGGCGTGAATCTCGCCTTCCTGGATGCTCAGGTCGACACCGCGCAAGATCTGCTTGGTGCCCTGGTCGGTCTCGACGCTGACGTACAGGTCTTTGATCTCAAGAACAGACATGAATTTCGTTTTCTCTTTCGTAAGTGTGAACGCCTGGGCGACGGGATGCGTTGGCCCGGTGGCGAGGTCAGTTTCGGTCAGACGGCCAGAATGACGGCGGTGTCGATGTACACGTCGCCGTCGATCAGCTCGACCTTGTACGCGGGAACCGGCTCGTAGGCCGGGAGGGTGAGCGGCTTGCCGGTGCGCAGCGAGAACTTCGAGCCGTGGGCCCAGCACTCGAGCGTGTCGTCTTCAACGAAACCCTCCGACAGTGAGATGTCGCCGTGCGTGCAGGTGTCGCCGATGGCGAAGACCTCTCCGGCTGAATCACGAACGACGGCGATCGGAATGCCGTCGATGTCGACCTTGATGGCCTGATTGGCTTCGAGCTCGTCGAAACCACAGATCTTGATTGACGCCATGTTTACTCGCCTTCCGTTCCGGTGAGTTCTGCCTCGATGGTGATCTGCAGGCGTTCTTCAAGCTGCGGGGAGCCGATCTGCTGCACGATCTCGGTGAGGAAGCCGCGCACGACGAGGCGACGCGCTTCGTCTTCGCTGATTCCGCGTGACTGCAGGTAGAACAGCTGTTCGTCGTCGAATCGACCGGTAGCGCTGGCGTGGCCGGCACCGAGGATGTCGCCGGTTTCGATCTCCAGGTTCGGAATCGAGTCGGCACGTGTGCCTTCGGTCAACACCAGGTTGCGGTTCTGCTCGTAGCTGTCCGTGCCGGTCGCCTTGTTGCCGATCAGCACATCGCCGATCCACACCGTGCGAGCGCCCTGCCCCTGCAGTGCACCCTTGTAGGTGACACGGCTGCGGCTGTGCGGTGCGTCGTGGTTGACGTAGACCTGCTGTTCGAGGTGCTGTCCGGCATCCGCGAAGTAGAGACCCAGCGCTTCGATGTCCGAGCCAGAACCGGCCAGGTGCACCGAGGGGTTGACGCGCACGATGCTGCCGCCGAGGGAGACGACGACGTGCTTGAGGCGCGCGTCGCGGCCGACGGATGCGAAGTGGTTGGCCAGGTGCACTGCACCGTCGTTCCACTCCTGCAGCGTGACCACCGTGAGGTTGGCCGATTCGCCGAGGATGATCTCGACGTTCTCGGTCAGGCGGGCGTCACCGTTGTTCTGCAGGATGACGACGGCGCGGCTGAACGGCTTGGCCTCGATGATGGTGTGGGCGGCACGCGGGGCAGAGCCGAGGTTCGCACGGCTGACCGTGATCTCCTTGGCGTCTTCACCGCTGACCGTGATGGCCAGAGCCTGCTCGAAGGAGGTCCACGCGTTGGCGGAGGCGCGCTCCTCCGGCAGTCCGGCGAGGCCGATGCGGGAGTCGTCGCGGCCGACCCAGCCGACAGTGATGTCAGATGAATCGACGTCGGCGGTGTCGGTCGAGCTGATCTCGTAGGCAGAACCGTCAAGCTCGCCGGCGGTCAAGTCGGTGAATTTGGCGACCGGGGAGAGCTTCCAGACGGCTTCGCGGCCGGTGACGGCTTCGAAGTCGGTGACCTCGGCGCTCTTGAACCGGGCAGAGCGGGTCTGCACCGGAACAAAACCGAAGCGACCGTCTGAGTGCTCCTTGATCCCGTGCTGTTCGGTGGTGGGCAATGCGTTTGAAGTTGAGGCGACGGACATTTAACCGACGGATCCTTCCATGCCCATTTCGATGAGCTTGTTGAGTTCGAGGGCGTACTCCATGGGGAGTTCCCGGGCGATGGGTTCGATGAAGCCACGCACGATCATGGCCATTGCTTCGTCTTCCGGCATGCCGCGGCTCATCAGGTAGAAGAGCTGCTCTTCGCTCACGCGCGACACTGTCGCCTCGTGGCCGAGCTGCACGTCGTCGACGCGGATGTCGATGGCCGGGTAGGTGTCGGAGCGTGACTTGGTGTCAACCAGCAGTGCGTCGCAACGCACGGTGTTGGCCGAGTGGTGGGCCGCCGCATCCATGCGCACCTCGCCGCGGTAGCCGGCACGACCGCCGCCACGGGCGATCGACTTCGACACGATCGAGGACTGCGTGTACGGAGCCATGTGGATCATCTTGGCGCCGGCATCCTGGTGCTGGCCGGGGCCGGCGAACGCGACGGACAGGGTCTCCCCCTTGGCGTGCTCCCCCATCAGGTAAATCGACGGGTACTTCATGGTGACCTTGGAACCGATGTTGCCGTCGATCCACTCCATGGTGGCGCCTTCGGCAGCCGTCGCACGCTTGGTGACCAGGTTGTAGACGTTGTTCGACCAGTTCTGGATCGTCGTGTAGCGAACGCGCGCGTTCTTCTTCACGATGATCTCGACGACGGCCGAGTGCAGCGAGTCCGACTTGTAGATCGGGGCGGTGCAGCCCTCGATGTAGTGAACGTAGCTTCCTTCATCGGCGATGATCAGGGTGCGCTCGAACTGACCCATGTTCTCGGTGTTGATGCGGAAGTAGGCCTGCAGCGGGATCTCGACGTGCACGCCGGGCGGCACGTAGACGAACGATCCGCCCGACCAGACGGCCGTGTTGAGCGCGGCGAACTTGTTGTCGCCGGACGGGATGACGGTGCCGAAGTACTCGGTGAAGAACTCCGGGTGCTCCTTGAGCGCGGTGTCGGTGTCCATGAAGATGACGCCCTGAGCCGCGAGGTCTTCGTTGATCTGGTGGTAGACCACTTCGGACTCGTACTGAGCCGCGACACCGGACACGAGGCGCGAACGCTCAGCCTCGGGGATGCCGAGCTTCTCGTACGTGTTCTTGATGTCGTCGGGCAGGTCTTCCCAGGTCTGGGCCTGGCGTTCGGTCGACCGAACGAAGTACTTGATGTTGTCGAAGTCGATCTCCGACAGGTCAGCTCCCCAGGTGGGCATCGGCTTGCGCTCGAACAGTTCGAGAGCCTTCAGGCGACGCTTGAGCATCCACTCTGGTTCGCTCTTCAGGTTCGAGATGTCGGTGACGACCTCGGGTGAGATGCCTCGGCGAGCGGATGCGCCGGCGGCGTCGGAGTCGGACCAGCCGAACTCGTACACCCCCAGGCTCTCCAGCTCGGGGCGGTCAAGCAGAACGTCCGACATACTTACCTCTTCTCCTATCCAACACAACCCGGATATCAGTCCGGTCATTCCCAGACACGCCTCCGTGACGGAGACCCTGCCAGGGAACGGGTTGCGTGGACGGCTACGTTGCGTACCTACGATTGTTCAGGATCACTCCTTGCTGCGTACCATTGGAACGAAGCCAGCGCGCGAGAAATCCACGAAACACCTAATTCTACAGGTTGATCCGTTGATTCGGAGCGACTGCTCGGCATTTTCACACGCGCACGACAGAACAGGATCGACTCCCGGTGAAGCGGATTACAAATTGGTTGCCCGATCGCGTCGATGGTCGGCTGCGTGTGATTGCCTGGGTCTACCTGGCGGCACAGATTCTGCTGGTCGGAACCGGCGGACTGGTGCGGTTGACCAGCTCAGGTCTCGGCTGCCCGACCTGGCCGAGGTGCACGGCCGAATCCTTCGTGAACACGCCGGAGATGGGCATCCACGGAGTGATCGAGTTCGGCAACCGCGTGCTCGGTATCCTGCTCGGCCTGCTGGCCATCGTCGCGTTCGTCGCCATCCTGCGCATCCGCAAGGAACGCCCTGATCTGTTCAAGCTCACCCTCTGGGCCGGCCTCGGCATTCCCGCGCAGGCCGTCATCGGCGGAATCAGCGTGCTGACCCAGCTGAACCCGTATGTCGTCGGGTTCCACTTCATCGTTTCGGTCGTGCTTGTCGTGCTGTGCACCGCATTCGTCTACCAGGTGTACACCCCGGTCGGTCCGCGTGTTCCGGCCGCTCCCCGTTGGTTTGCGCTGCTCGCCTCCGTGACCAGCGCCGTCATCGGGCTCACGATCCTCGTCGGCATTCTGACCACCGGGTCCGGACCGCACGCCGGCGATGCGGATGCCCCGCGCAACAATCTCAATTCCGAGTTTCTGCAGCATGTGCACAGCTGGCCCGCCTACCTGACACTGGCCCTCACGCTCGTTCTGGTGATCGCGGCCATCAAGCTGCAGCTGGGCTCGGTACGCACTTGGACCGTGGCGCTGCTCGCCGTCGAGTTGGTGCAGATCGGCGTCGGTCTCTGGCAGGCACGCAGCGGGCTGCCGCCGTTCCTCGTCGGCATTCACATGGTGCTGGCCTGCTGCCTCGCCGCCGCCATGGTCGCCGTCATCCTGAACCTCAAGAAGCCGGTGACGGCTTCGACCGATTCAGCTGAGGCCTCCGCGGACGCATCGGTCAACGCCTAGCCAACGTCACCCCCCGATCACGCCTCACGGCCCCATCGGGTGCCGGGCGTTCCTGGCGCCCCGGGAGGCGACAGCAGGCTGTCCGCGCAGTATTCTGCAGGCATGTGGCAGAGCGACGACGCCCCATCTCCCCCGCCGGACGATGCCGCGCGATTGGCCGAATTCGGTCCTCCGGTGTTCGGATTCGTTCCGCAGCCCCGACTGCGTGAGCGTGGCTGGAGTTGGTTTGCCCGCGATGGGATCACTGTGGAGGCGCAGGCCCACTACTGGCTCGCGGATGCGAACGGCGACTTCGGTTTCACCCAGTCACCGCTCGGGTTGCCCGGCACGGAATTGCGGGGCTTCGTCTTCACCGATGTGATCGGTTCGACCGGCCGCCGCGACGAACCGATTCACGCCGCGCTGGTGCAGCATCTCGACTACGTGGTCAGCAATTATCAGAAGTCACGCTACGAACCCGGCACGCCCCAATGGATCGACCACGGCCAGTCACGACGTGCAGCGATCGAAACGGCCGAACTCTCCCCCGCAACGCTGACGGTCTTCGATGACTTGGCCGCCGATCCCCCAGAACAGAACCGCTCGGTCAACGCGATGTCGGCATCGGCCGCCGTGTTCTCGGCGACGACGGCAGCGATCGACGGGCGCATCGTGACGGTCGTCATCCACCACGCCGATCGCGAGCAGATCGACATCCGTCTCGTTCGTCGAGTTTGAGACTTGCGGTCGAGTTGCCCTGCTCTACCCGGCAAACTCGACCGGAACAGGCAAACTCGGCGCCGCACGCAGGGTGCGAGAACGGTTAGAAGGGCAGCAGCGGGTCGACGCCGACAGCCACGAAGACCAGGGTCAGATAGGCGATTGAACCGTGGAACACGCGCATCGGTGAGACGTGCTCGTGGCGAATCGCGAAATTGTAGAGGCGGTGCGTCTCGTAAATGAACCAGCCGCCGGCGACCAGAGCCGTGAACGTATAGAGCAAGCCCATGTCGGCGATCGGAATGAGCAGCAGCGAACAGGCGACAGTTGCCCATGCGTAGAGGATGACCTGCAGGCCGACCTGAGTGCGGCCGCGCACCACGGCGAGCATCGGCACGCCGGCCGCCTGGTAGTCGTCTCGGTACTTCATCGACAGCGGCCAGTAGTGCGGCGGCGTCCAGAGGAAGATGATCGCGAACAGGATGAACGGCGGCCAGGACAGGTCGCCGGTGACGGCGGCCCAGCCGATCAGCACGGGCATGCAGCCCGCTACACCGCCCCAGACGATGTTCTGTGCCGTGCGGCGCTTCAGAATGAGCGTGTAGAACACGACGTAGAGCAGGATCGCGCCGAGCGAGAGCGCTGCGGCGAGCCAGTTCGTGAAGATCCAGAGCCAGGCGATCGAGGCGGCGCCGAGCACCCAGGCGAAAACTAGAGCCTGGCGGTCGGTCAATTCACCGGTGACCAGCGGGCGGCCCTTGGTGCGCTTCATCACGCGGTCCATGTCGCGGTCGATGTAGCAGTTGAAGGCGCCGGCCGAACCGGCGCTCAGCGCGCCACCGATCAACGTTGCAAGAACCAGCCAGAGGTTCGGGATACCCCGCTCGGCCAGGATCATCGTGGGCGCGGTGACCACGAGAAGCAGTTCGATCACCCGCGGCTTGGTCAGGGCGATGTACGCCTGCAGGGTTCGACGGAAGCCGGGCTTCCCGCCTACGGTGCGTGTCTTTTCGGCGACGTCCATTGCTCCTCTAACGCTGTGCGATCCCATCAATTCTAGGCCATCCCCCGCCGACGTCTGACTGACAGCGAGGATGCAGCATGCCCACTGCACGCGTGCCGCCTCCCTCCCTATACTGAGAGTGTTCCCCCAACTCACAGTGAACGTGCCTCTGGGAGCCGCTCTGGCCCCCTGGTAGTTCGCAGCGATGCCGATGACGTCAAAGGGCGCGCACACCTCTATCAGGGAGCGGGTTGACGTCAACCTGCCCTCATTGCATTCAGAAGGGTCAGATCAAGTGGCAGCATTCCAGTGGGACTCCATTGACAACAAGGCAGTAGACACGGCGCGAATTCTCGCAGCGGATGCCGTTGAGAAGGTTGGAAATGGGCATCCTGGCACCGCCATGAGCCTCGCCCCCGCCGCCTACCTTCTGTTTCAGAAGGTCATGCGTCGCGACCCGTCCGACATGGACTGGCTCGGCCGCGACCGCTTCATCCTCTCGGTCGGCCACAGCTCGCTGACGCAGTACGTTCAGCTGTACTTCGGTGGATACGGCCTCGAGCTCGATGACATCAAGGCACTGCGCACCTGGGGCTCATTGACCCCCGGTCACCCCGAATTCGGCCACACCAAGGGTGTCGAGATCACCACCGGCCCCCTCGGCCAGGGCCTCGCCTCCGCCGTGGGCTTCGCCTACGCCGCCCGCTTCGAGCGCGGACTGTTCGACCCTGAGGCCGAAGCCGGCACCAGCCCGTTCGATCACTTCGTCTACGTCATCGCCGGCGATGGCGACCTGCAGGAGGGCATCACCGCCGAGGCCTCCTCACTGGCCGGCCACCAGCAGCTCGGCAACCTGATCGCGATCTACGACAGCAACCAGATCTCCATCGAAGACGACACGAACATCGCCTTCACCGAAGACGTACGGGCCCGCTACGAGGCCTACCACTGGCACGTGCAGACTGTCGACTGGAAGAAGACCGGCGAATACATCGAGGATATCGCCGAGCTCAACGACGCCATCGAAGCGGCCAAGGCCGTTACCGACAAGCCGTCGCTGATCATCCTGAAGACCATCATCGGATGGCCGAGCCCGAAGAAGCAGAACACGGGCAAGATCCACGGTTCGGCACTCGGTGCCGAAGAACTCGCCGGAGTCAAGGAAGTTCTCGGTTTCGACCCGGAGAAGAACTTCGAGGTTGCCGACGACGTCATCGCTCACACCCGCCTCGCGGTGGAGCGTGGCGCGGCGGAGCACGCCGAGTGGAACGAGGCGTTCGACGCGTGGGCCGCCGCAAACCCCGACCGCAAGGTCTTGCTCGACCGTGTTCTCGCCGGCGAACTGCCCGACGGCGTCGACGAGGCTCTGCCGGTCTTCGCCGGTGGCGTCGAGGTGTCGACCCGTGCGGCTTCCGGCAAGGTGCTGAACGCACTCGGACCGGTCATCCCCGAGCTGTGGGGCGGCTCGGCCGACCTCGCCGAATCGAACAACACCACGATCGCCGGTGGCGCGTCGTTCATCCCGAGTGAACACTCCACCCATGAGTGGACCGGCAACCCTTACGGACGCGTTCTGCACTTCGGAATCCGCGAACACGCGATGGCCGCCATCCTGAACGGCATCGCCCTGCACGGCAACACCCGCGCCTTCGGCGGAACCTTCCTGATCTTCAGCGACTACATGCGGCCCGCCGTGCGTCTCGCCGCGCTGATGAAGGTGCCGTCGATCTTCGTCTGGACTCACGACTCCGTCGCCCTCGGTGAAGACGGCCCGACCCACCAGCCGATCGAGCAGCTCGCGACGCTCCGCGCCATTCCCGGACTCGACGTGGTGCGCCCCGGCGACGCCAACGAGACCGCGTGGGCCTGGAAGACGATCCTCGAACGCCGCAACGGCCCGGCCGGCATCGCGTTGACCCGCCAGAACATTCCGGTGTTCGAGCGTGGCGAGGGCGACGCCGTCGGCGATGTCTTCGCGTCGGCCCAGAACACGGCCAAGGGCGCCTATGTGCTTGCTGAAGCAGCGAACGGCATGCCCGACGTCATCCTCATCGCGACCGGCTCCGAAGTTCAGCTGGCCGTCAACGCCCGTGAGGCGCTGAAGGCCGACGGCATCAACGCCCGCGTCGTGTCCGCCCCGAGCCTTGAGTGGTTCGAGGAGCAGTCCGCCGAGTACCGCGAGTCGGTTCTGCCGGCTGCGATCACCGCTCGGGTATCGGTTGAGGCCGGAATTGCGTTGACCTGGAATAGCTACGTCGGCGACAAGGGCCGCTCCGTCTCGATCGAACACTTCGGTGCTTCGGCCGACTACAAGACCCTGTTCCGCGAATTCGGCATGACGACTGAAGCAGTGGTCGCCGCTGCCAAGGATTCACTCGCCGCCCACTGAGCGCCGCTCACCGTTCGCGCTCAACGGCGCAGCACTTAAGAAGTACTGAAGGAGATAGACATCATGACTGAAACCACTCCCCTCGCCCAGCTGTCCGCTGCCGGCGTCAGCATCTGGCTCGACGATCTCTCACGCGACCGCATCGTTTCGGGTGGCCTGCAGAAGCTCATCGACGAGAAGAACGTCGTCGGCGTCACAACCAACCCGACGATCTTCGCCAACGCTCTGGCCAACGGCACCTCGTACAGCGACCACGTTGCCGAGCTCGCCGCCAGCGGCACCAGCGTGCACGACTCGGTCTTCGAGATCACCACCGAAGACGTGGCAGCTGCCTGCGACATCTTCCGTCCGGTCTACGACCGCACCAACGGTGTCGACGGTCGCGTCTCGATCGAGGTCGAGCCGGGCCTCGCCCACGATGCAGCGGGCACCATCGCCCAGGCGCAGCAGCTCTGGGCCAAGGTCGACAAGAAGAACGCGATGATCAAGATTCCGGCGACCATCGCCGGTCTCGAAGCGATCACCGAGACCATCGCCCTCGGCATCAGCGTCAACGTCACGTTGATCTTCAGCCTGGAGCGCCACCGCCAGGTCATCAACGCCTACCTGTCGGGTCTCGAGAAGGCCAAGGCAGCCGGCATCGACCTGTCGACCATCCACTCGGTTGCCTCGTTCTTCGTGTCGCGTGTCGACACTGAGATCAACAACCGTCTGGAAGCCATCGGCACGGATGCCGCACTCGCGCTGAAGAGCAAGGCCGGCGTCGCCAACGCCCAGCTGGCCTACGAGGTCTACGAGCAGGCTTTCGCCAGCGAGCGGGCCGTTGGCCTTCTTGCTGCCGGCGCCAACAAGCAGCGTCCGCTCTGGGCGTCCACCGGCGTCAAGGACCCGTCGCTTCCCGACACCCTTTACGTGACGAACCTCGTGGCCCCTGAGGTCGTCAACACCATGCCGGAGAAGACGATGGAGGCGACGTTTGACCACGGCGTCATCCCCGCCGATTCCGTGACCGGTTCCTACGCCGCGGCCAACGCCGTTCTCGACGAGCTCGCCGCCCTCGGCGTCTCATACGACGACGTCACCCGCGTTCTTGAAGAAGAGGGCGTCTCCAAGTTCATCGTCTCGTGGGACGAACTGCTGGTGACCGTCACCAACGCCCTCGAAGCCGCACAGGTCAAGGCATAGCGTTGAGTTTTCGCATCTCGGTGAGCGGTGCGGCAGCTGACGCTGTCCGCACCGCGGTGCCCGTGCTGGTCGACGACCTCGTCGCGTCCGGCATCACCGCGCTTGACCCCGCACTCTGGGGCCCGGCCGCGGAGGACGAAGCAAGCAAGCGACTCGGCTGGACCGAGTCGGTCGCGATTTCGCGCCCGCTCGTTGCGGAAATCGTCGCCCTGCGCGAGAGCCTGCTCGAAAAGGGCGTGACGCACATCGCCCTCGCCGGCATGGGCGGCTCGTCGCTCGCTCCCGAGGTCATCACGCGCACCGCCGGTGTCGAACTCACCGTGCTGGACGCCACCGACCCCGGTCAGGTTCTTGCCGCGCTGAACGACCGACTCGCCGAGACGGCGCTCGTCGTCTCGTCGAAGTCCGGCTCGACCGTCGAAACCGACAGCCAGCGCCGTGTGTTCGAGCGTGCGTTCGTCGCCGCCGGCATCGACCCGGCTGAGCGCATCATCGTGGTGACCGATCCCGGTTCGCCGTTGGAGGCATCCGCCACCGAAGCCGGCTACCGCGTTTTCAACGCCGACCCGACCGTCGGTGGACGCTACTCGGCGCTGACCGCCTTCGGCCTGGTGCCGTCCGGTCTCGCCGGCGTCGACATCGCCGAACTTCTCGACGAAGCAGAGTCGATCTCGCTGGCCCTGGCCATCGATTCGGCCGAAAACCCCGGCCTGGTGCTCGGTGCGGCCATCGCCGCCACCACGCCCCGGCGTGACAAGCTGGCCATCGTCGCCGACGGCACCCACATCGTCGGGTTCGCCGACTGGGTGGAACAGCTGATCGCCGAGTCGACCGGCAAGCTCGGCACCGGCATTCTGCCCGTCGTGCTCGACACCGACGCACCGGAACTGGCCGAGAACCTAGCCGACGTTCAGGTCGTGCGTGTGGTCGACGACGCCGGGCTGGAGATCTTCCCGGCGCACGACAACTCGGGCGAGATCCGCGTCAGCGGAACTCTCGGCGCCCAGTTCCTGGTCTGGGAGTACGCGACGGTCGTCGCGGGTCGTCTGCTTCAGATCAACCCGTTCGACCAGCCCGACGTCGAATCCGCGAAGATCGCCACCCGCGGTCTTCTCGACTCCCGCCCGGAGCCCGAACCCGCCGCCTTCATCTCTGACGGCATCGAGGTGCGCGGAACCCCGCATGTCATCGGTGCGGCCAGCGACCTGGCCTCTGCGGTCGACGCCCTGCTCGAAGAGCTCGGACCCGACGGCTACGTCGCGGTGCAGGCCTACGTCGACCGCCTCGCACTGCCCGAACTGGTGCAGGTGCGCGATCTGTTGGCCGCGCTGTCCCACCGTCCGGTCACGTTCGGATGGGGACCCCGGTTCTTGCACTCCACTGGTCAGTTCCACAAGGGTGGCCCCGCCACCGGCGTGTTCTTGCAGATCCTGGCCACCCCGGCCGAAGATCTCGACATTCCCGGGCGTCCGTTCACCTTCGGTGAGCTCATCCAGGCGCAGGCGAGCGGCGACGCGAGTGTGCTCGCCGAGCACGGTCGTCCGGTCCTCACCTTGACGCTGACCCAGCCGGCATCGAACCTCACCACACTGTTCGACGCGCTGCGCTAGCTGCACAGAGCGTCTTTTCAAAGCTTTTCAAAGGAGCTGCATGTCCCCGGTGGAAATCACCCCGGAGTTCAACCCGCTACGATCGCCGTCTGACTATCGCCTCAATCGGATAGCCGGACCGTCGAGTCTCGTCATCTTTGGCGTGACCGGTGACCTGTCGCGTAAGAAACTCATGCCCGCCGTCTACGACCTCGCCAATCGCGGCCTGCTTCCTCCCGGCTTCGCGCTTGTCGGTTTCGCCCGGCGCGACTGGGACGACCAGGACTTCATGAAGGTCGTCTACGACGCGGTGAAGGAACACGCTCGCACCGAGTTCCACGAGGATGTCTGGGCCCAGCTGGCAGAGGGCATCAGGTTTGTCTCCGGCACGTTCGACGACGATGCAGCCTTTGAAAAGTTGAAAGTTACGATCGACGAGCTGGATCGAGAGCGTGGAACCATGGGCAACCATGCGTTCTACCTCTCGATCCCGCCGAAGGCATTCCCGCAGGTGACCGAGCAGCTTCGTCGTTCAGGCCTCGCCGACCAGAAAGCCGGTCAGTGGCGCCGCGTCGTCATCGAGAAGCCGTTCGGCAGCGACTTGAAAACCGCACGCGAATTGAATGCCGTCGTCGAGTCGGTCTTCCCGGCCGACTCCGTCTTTCGCATTGACCACTATCTCGGCAAAGAGACGGTACAGAACATCCTGGCTCTGCGTTTCGCAAACCAGATGTTCGAGCCGCTCTGGAATGCCAACCACGTCGATCACGTGCAGATCACCATGGCCGAAGACATCGGAGTGGGCGGCCGCGCCGGCTACTACGACGGGATCGGCGCCGCACGCGACGTCATCCAGAACCACCTGCTCCAGTTGCTCGCCCTGACCGCGATGGAAGAACCGATCTCGTTCGACGCCGCAGACCTGCGCACCGAGAAGGAGAAGATCCTCGCCTCGGTGCGTCTCCCCGACGATCTCGGCACCGGCACCGCGCGCGGCCAGTACGGCGGTGGCTGGCAGGGTGGTGAGAAGGTACTCGGCTTCCTCGACGAAGACGGAATGAACCCCGAATCTCTCACCGAGACCTATGCAGCACTGCGCCTCGAAATCGACACGCGTCGCTGGTCGGGTGTGCCGTTCTACCTGCGCGCCGGCAAACGTCTCGGCCGCCGCGTCACCGAGATCGCCGTCGTGTTCAAGCGTGCACCTCAGTATCTCTTCGCCGCGAGCCAGACCGCCGAGCTCGGTCAGAATGCTCTCGTGATCCGGGTACAGCCCGATGAGGGAGTCACGATCAGGTTCGGGTCGAAGGTTCCGGGCGTCGGCATGCAGGTGCGTGACGTGACGATGGACTTCGGTTACGGTCACGCCTTCACCGAGGCCAGCCCTGAGGCCTACGAACGGCTCATCCTGGACGTGCTCCTCGGCGACCCGCCGCTGTTCCCCCGTCACGAAGAAGTTGAACTTTCCTGGAAGATCCTCGACCCGATCGAGGAGTACTGGGCGACCCAGGGCCAGCCGGAGCAGTACCGCCCGGGCACCTGGGGACCCGATTCCGCTGATGAACTAATGGCCCGCGACGGCCGCACCTGGAGGCGTCCATGATCGTCGACCTGCCCGACACAAACACGTCGAAGATTTCGAAGGCACTGGTCCGCATCCGTGAAGAGGGCGGCGCCGTCGCCCTCGGTCGCGTCCTGACCCTGATCATCGCGTCGACCCACGGCCACGAGGAAGTCGCGATCGAAGCGGCCAACGATGCGTCACGTGAGCACCCGATGCGCGTCATCGTTGTGTCGACCGCTGCGGTTGACGGCCCCGACCCGGATGCCGAAGCCCGCGTCGACGCAGAAATCCGTGTCGGCGGCGACGCCGGCGCCAGCGAGGTCATCGTGCTTCGTGTGTACGGCGAAGCGGGCGCCGACCCGGAGAGCCTGGTCACCGGGCTTCTCCTCCCCGACGCTCCCGTCGTTGCCTGGTGGCCCGGAGAGGCACCCCACATCCCGGCAGAGTCACCACTTGGCCGCATCGCCTACCGTCGGATCACCGATGCGTCGGCGCAGTCTGACCCGCAGGCGGCATTGCACCGGCTCTGCACCACGTACCGCCCCGGCGACACCGACTTCGCCTGGACCCGGTTGACGCTGTGGCGTGCCCAGCTTGCCGCGGTGCTCGACCAGCCACCCTACGAGACGATCACTGCCGTCGAGGTGACCGGTGCAGCCGACTCCCCCTCCACCGCATTGCTCGCTGCCTGGCTGCAGATGCAGTTGAAGGTTCCGGTCGACTACGAATTGACGACGGGGCCGCTGGCGAACGGCATCCACGGTGTGAGCCTCACCCGCGAGTCCGGCGTCATCTCGCTGGAGCGCGAGGTTCCGGATGTCGCGACACTCGCGCAGCCTGGCCAGCCGACCCAGGACCTGACGCTCAAGCGTCGGAGCCTGCGCGACTGCCTCTCTGACGAACTCCGCCGGCTCGACCCCGATGAACTGTATGGTGAGGTCATCACGCACGGTTTGCCGCATCTCGCCGACGCCGTCGCACTACAGGCCGGAGTATGACCGTGACTAACGAACGACGCGTACTGGTTCATTCCGACAAGCTGGCCCTGGCCGGCTCCGTCGCGGCCCGCTTCATCACGAAGACTGTCGACATCCTCGACGACAACGGTGTGGCACACATCGTGCTGACCGGCGGATCCGTCGGCATCGCGGTCCTCGAGGCCATCAACGCCTCGTCGGCCCGCGACAGTATCGACTGGTCGAAGGTGAGCTTCTGGTGGGGTGACGAGCGGTGGCTTCCGCGTGCGGATGCCGAGCGCAATGACGTGCAGGCTCGCGCTGCGCTGCTCGATCACATCGCCGTGCCCGCGGAGAACGTGCATCCGTTCGCTGCGTCAGACGACGGAATCGCGTTGGAGGATGCGGCTCTCGCCTATGCGGCGGAGTTGGCCGAAGCTGCGCCGTCCGATGCGGCTTTCCCGCGTTTCGACATCACCTTCCTCGGTGTCGGTGCCGATGGACACATCGCCTCGCTGTTCCCGCACCTCGGCGGCATCCGTGAGACGGAGTTGAGTGTCGTCGCTGTCACCAACTCGCCCAAGCCACCGGCGGAGCGTCTCAGCCTGAGCCGCCCAGCCTTGAACTCGTCTGACCGCGTCTGGTTGGTACTGGCGGGCGCCGACAAGGCATCCGCCCTCGGGCTGGCCTTGGCCGGCGCAAGCCGTGATGAGGTTCCGGTCGCCGGAATCAAGGGCCGTCGCCGCACGGTCTTCTTCGTGGACGGTGCTGCGGCCGCGGAGGTTCCCTCGAACCTGATTGCGCCCAGCTACTAAGCGAAGCAACCCGGTCGACCTTCCGGTTAACCAACTGTGGCCCAGCTGATGAGAATCAGCTGGTCCACACGTGTATAACCGGGTGAAACCTTAGTTGGTCGCAGTGAGCTTTCCACGACGGATGCGCAGCTGCACGAGCGCCTCTTCGAGAAGCGACTCGGCTTCTTCTTCCGTACGGCGTTCCTTCACGTAAGCGAGGTGCGTCTTGTACGGCTCAAGCTTGGCGACCGACGGCGGGTTCTCCTTGTCGCGACCTGCCGGCAGACCGGAGGTCGGGCAGTCGATCGTCTCGGGGATTTCTTCGTCGGGCAAGTTCGCCGCGAAGTAACGGACCGTCTCGTTGCCGAGGGCATCCCAGTAGGAGACCTTGATACGGTCCGCGTGGAAGCCACGGTCCTGCTCGCCCATGGGGCCAGCTCCAACACGGGAGCCGCGAATTGCGCTACCACCAGATGCCATTGTGTTCCTCTGCTAGAAATCTAAGTGTGTGTCAGGTGCCTGACGCGCTGAGTTTCGAGAAACCTACGCGCCGGTGTCGAACTTGGTGATCAAACCAAGAACCACGATCGTCGAGATCCAGAGCAGACCCAACACAACGGTGAAACGGTTGAGGTTGCGCTCGGCAACACCCGATGAACCGAGGCCCGATGTAACGCCGCCTCCGAACATGTCTGACAAGCCGCCACCGCGGCCCTTGTGCAACAAAATAAGCATGGTGAGCAGGAGGCTCGTAATGCCGAGCAGTACCTGCAACACAACCTGGAGAATCTCCACGCGAAACCTTTCACAAAGCGGTGGGCATGAGGGCACCACCAGGGCCACTGGCAATTATAGCCTGACGGCAGTCCCCGACCGGGGACGACCCGCACGTGCACGACGCACAAGCGTCAGCCGGCGGGCAGAAGTAGGCCCGCGTCGACCGGCATCCGCCGGCTGACACGGGCCGTCTTGCTACAGTCCGACGTGCTTCTGGTAACGAACGATGCTCGAGAACTCCGGGATGTCGAGGCTGGCGCCACCGATGAGAGCTCCGTCGACGTTCGGCTCACGCATGAAACCGGCGATGTTTGCCGCCTTCACCGAACCGCCGTAGAGGATGCGGGTCTTGTCGGCGACATCGTCACCGAGCAGTTCCTGGATCACGGCGCGGAGAGCCGCGGCAACCTGCTCGGCCTGCTCGGGCGTTGCGGCCTGTCCGGAACCGATCGCCCAGACCGGCTCGTAGGCGACGACGAAGTCGGCGGCGTTGGAGACACCGGCGAGAGCAGCACGGAGCTGGGACACCGGGACGGCGCTCGGGCCGTGCTCGGCGAGGTCTTCGGCGGTTTCGCCGACGCAGATGACGGGGACCAGGTTGTGTCCGAGGGCTGCGGTCACCTTTGCGGCGACGACCTCATCCGTCTCGTTGTGCAGAGTGCGACGTTCGGAGTGACCGATCAGCACGTACTGGCATTCCAGCTGGGCCAGGAACGATGCCGAGACCTCGCCGGTGTAGGCGCCCGATTCGTGCATCGAAACGTCCTGCGCACCAAAGGTCAGCGGAAGTTTGTCCGCCGAGATGAGCGTCTGCACCGAACGCAGGTCGGTGAACGGCGGGAAGATCGCAACCTCGACGGTGGCGAAATCGTGGTGCGCGTCTTTCAGGCTCCAGGCCAGTTTCTGCACGAAGGCGATCGCCTGAAGATGGTCAAGGTTCATCTTCCAGTTGCCCGCCATCAGCGGGGTACGACGCGGGTTGATGGTTACGCCCATCCGAGGACCTCCAGTCCTGGCAGTCGCTTACCCTCGAGGAACTCGAGGCTGGCGCCACCGCCTGTTGAAATGTGACCGAATTGGTCGTCGTTGAATCCGAGAATGCGCACGGCCGCGGCTGAATCGCCACCGCCGACCACGCTGAGGCCGTCGACCTCGGTGAGAGCTGCAGCGACGGCACGGGTGCCTTCGGCGAACGGTGCCAGTTCGAACACGCCCATCGGGCCGTTCCAGAACACCGTCTTCGAGTCGCGGATGATTGCAGCGAATGCCTGCGCCGTGTCGGGGCCGATGTCGAGCCCGAGGCCTGCGGCACCGAACGGGGTGTCTTCGATGGCGTCGGCGGCGGTGACGACAACGTCGGCGTCGGCTCCGAACTTCGAGGCTACGACCACGTCGGTGGGCAGCACGATCTGCACGCCGAGACGCTCAGCCTCAGCCAGGTAGCCGCGCACGGTGTCGAGCTGATCGGCTTCGAGCAGGCTGGAGCCCACCTTGTGGCCCTGAGCGGCCAGGAAGGTGAACAGCATGCCGCCGCCGATGAGCAAGGAGTTCACGCGGGGCAGCAGGTGGCCGATCACGCCGAGCTTGTCCGATACCTTCGAGCCGCCCAGGACGACCGTGTACGGCGCCTCAGGCTTCTCGGTGAGGCGATCGAGCACATCGAGCTCTGCGGCGATCAGAAGACCGGCAGCGCTCGGAAGAATCTGGGCGAGGTCGAAGACACTCGCCTGTTTGCGGTGCACAACACCGAAGCCGTCGGAGACGAGAGCGTCACCGAGTTCGGCCAGCTGCGCGGCGAAAGCGCCACGCTCGGCGTCGACCTTGCTCGTCTCCCCCGCGTTGAAACGCAGGTTCTCGAGCACGACGATCTCGCCGTCGGACAACGCGGCGACGGCATCCGTGGCGGATGCGCCAACCGTGTCGGTGGCGAAGGACACCGGGCGCTCGAGGAGCTCGCCGAGGCGGGCGGCAACCGGCGCCAGGCTGTACTTCGGGTTCGGCTCCCCGTCGGGGCGCCCGAGGTGGGAAACAACCACCACGCGGGCCCCCTCGGCGAGAAGCGCAGTGAGAGTGGGCAGTGACGCTCGCACGCGACCATCGTCGGTGATCCGGCCGTTGTCCAACGGCACATTCAGATCACAGCGAACGATGACGCGCTTGCCGCGGAGCGAGCCGAGCGATTCAATGGTGCGAAGCGTCACTGCTCTTCCCCTACAGGCTCTCTGCGACGAACTCGGTCAGGTCGACGAGACGGTTGGAGTAGCCCCACTCGTTGTCGTACCACGAAGCAACCTTGACCTGGTCGCCGATCACCTTGGTGAGGCCGGCGTCGAAGATCGAGGAGTGCGGGTCGCCGACGATGTCGCTGGAGACGATCGGGTCTTCGGTGTACTTGAGGATGCCCTTGAGGGGGCCCTCTGCTGCAGCCTTGTATGCCGCGTTGACCTCTTCGACGGTAACCGGGCGCGAGGCCGTGACGGTCAGGTCGGTGATCGAGCCGGTCGGAACCGGAACGCGCAGGGCGTAGCCGTCGAGCTTGCCGATCAGCTCGGGGATGACCAGGCCGAGGGCCTTGGCCGCACCGGTCGAGGTGGGGATGATGTTTGCGGCGGCGGCGCGGGCACGACGCAGGTCGCTGTGCGGGCCGTCCTGCAGGTTCTGGTCAGCGGTGTACGCGTGAACCGTGGTCATCAGGCCACGCTCGATGCCGAAGTTGTCCATGAAGACCTTGGCGAGGGGTGCGAGGCAGTTCGTGGTGCACGAGGCGTTGGAGATCACGTCGTGGATCGCTGCGTCGTAGACGTGCTCGTTGACGCCGAGAACGATGGTCGCGACGTTGTCGCCCGTGGCGGGAGCCGAGACGAGAACCTTCTTGGCACCGGCGGCGATGTGCTTGCGGGCCAGTTCAGCCTTGGTGAAGAAGCCGGTGGACTCGATAACGATGTCAACGCCCAGCTCGCCCCAGGGGAGGTTGGCGGGGTCGCGGTCGGCGAGCACCTTGATGCGGTGGCCGTTGACGACGATGGTGTCGCCGTCGAGCTCAACCGTGGCGTCCAGACGACCGGTGATGGTGTCGTACTTCAGGAGGTGGGCGAGCGTCTTCGGGTCGGTGAGGTCATTGACCGCGACGATTTCGAGGTCGCTGCCCTTGGCAAGCGCTGCTCGGAAGAAATTACGACCGATGCGGCCGAATCCATTAATACCGATCTTTACAGACACAGATAACTCCTGTTACTGAGGGCGCCTGAGGCGCGTTGGGTGGTGAACAAGAATGGACGCCGGTGTCCCGCGGATGGGTCCACGGGACACCATCACGCTATGACAGTAGCAGCAGGCCGTTGGTCTTCTCGCGCGCGGTTTCGAAGCGCTGCTGCACGTTTGCCCAGTCAACGATGTTCCAGAACGCCTTGACGTAGTCGGCGCGCACATTGCGGTAGTCGAGGTAGTAGGCGTGCTCCCAGACGTCGAGCATGAGAACGGGAATGGTGCCGGCCGCGAAGTTGGCCTGCTGGTCGAAGAACTGCTGAACGATCAGCTGCTGACCGATGGAGTCCCAGGCGAGAACGGCCCAGCCGGAACCCTGAACACCCAGTGCGGTTGCCGCGAAGTGAGCCTGGAACTTGTCGAACGACCCGAAGAAGTCGTCGATGGCCGAGGCGAGCTCGCCGGTGGGCTTGTCGCCACCGTTCGGGGACATGTTGGTCCAGAAGATCGAGTGGTTGACGTGGCCGCCGAGGTTGAACGCCAGGTCTTTCTGCAGCTTGTTGACGTTCGCGAGGTTGCCGGACTCGCGGGCCTCAGCGAGCTGTGCCAGGGCGGTGTTCGCACCCGTCACATACGCCTGGTGGTGCTTGCTGTGGTGCAGCTCCATGATGGCCCCGCTGATGCTCGGTTCCAGCGCCGAGTAGTCATAAGGCAGGGCGGGCAGAGTGTATTCGGGCATTCTTTTCTCCTCTGTGAGTTGCCGGTCGGCACGCTCGAGATTCGAGCTCGCTCACCAGCGTTGTGAACGACATTTTCAGTCTAGTCAGATCGAAAAGTGTCTCTCGGGTCAACGGTCGACACACTCCATCGATTCCCCGTGTGACGGTTTAGACGTCGTCGAGGTCAGCAGGCAGGTTGGCGTCGGTGCCCGGAATGTTCAGGTCGACGGCCTTCTTGTCGGCCATCGCGAGCAAACGACGGATGCGACCGGCGACGGCATCCTTGGTCATCGGCGGTTCGGCATGGTGGCCGAGTTCGTCGAGGCTCGAGTCGCGGAACTTCAGACGCAGCTCACCGGCGTAGCGCAGGTGCTTCGGGATGTCATCGCCGAGGATCTCCATGGCCCGATCGACGCGCGCACAGGCCGCAACCGCAGCCTGGGCGGACCGACGCAGGTTGGCGTCATCGAAGTTGACCAGACGGTTGGCGGTGGCGCGCACCTCGCGGCGCTGACGCAGCTCTTCCCAATTGAGCACGGTGTTTGCCGCGCCCATCTGAACGAGCATGGCGCCGATCGCGTCGCCGTCACGGATGACGACGCGGTGGATGCCGCGCACCTCACGGGCCTTGGCAGCCACGCCGAGACGACCAGCGGCGCCGACGAGGGCCATGGCCGCTTCGTTGCCGGGGCAGGTGATTTCGAGTGCTGCCGAGCGACCCGGGTCGGTCAGGGTCCCCTGAGCAAGGAACGCGCCGCGCCAGATGGCCGCGACTTCTTCTTTGGATCCGGTGGTCAGACGGTTCGGAAGACCGCGGATCGGACGACGTCGGGCGTCGAGCAGACCGGTCTGGCGGGCGAGAGTTTCGCCGCCTTCGAGCACACGGACAAGGTAGTGGTTGGTGCGGCGTAGACCAGATGCCGGAATGACGGTGGCCGTGCTGCGCACACCGTAGAGTTCCGCGAGATCTTTGCGCACCCGACGGGCAAGCAGCGGGGTGTCGAGTTCGGACTCAATTGCGATGCGACCCGAGATGAGGTGCAACCCGCCGGCGAAACGAAGAATCGTCGCCAGTTCTGCGGCCCGCACTGAGGTCTTCGAAACCTCGACGCGGGTGAGTTCGTCTTTAACGTCGGCGGTGAGTGCCAATCGTATTTCCATTCTGTTGTTCTGGCCGACTTCTGTGGTGTACAGCGGCCGTAATTATTCGCGCCCCAGGTCGCGGTGCTTGATGCTGACCGCAACGCCGGGAAACTGAGAAATCAAGGATGCGATTTCAATGGCAATGGCGACCGAGCGGTGTTTGCCGCCCGTGCAGCCGATCGAGATGGTTGCATGTCGTTTGTTTTCGCGCTGATAGCCGGCCAAAACCGGCTCCAGTGCTGCCGCATAGAGGTCGATGAATTCGCGTGCACCGGTTTGGGCCAGTACGAACTCACGCACCTGCGCGTCCAGTCCATTGTGTGAACGGAGCTCTGGCACCCAAAACGGGTTCGGCAGGAAGCGGGCATCGGCGACAAGGTCAACATCCGTTGGCAACCCGTACTTGAAACCGAAGCTCATAATTGTAACCTGCACACCGGCGGTGTTTTCATCCGCGAAGCGTTCGGTGATGGTCGTGGCCAGCTGGTGAATGTTCAGATCTGATGTGTCGATGACGCTGTCGCTGGACTCCCGCACCTCCTTCAGGCGCGTACGTTCAGCGGTGATCCCGTCGAGGATGGTTCCCTCGCCCTGCAATGGGTGGGGGCGCCTGACCGATTCGAAACGGCGAACCAGGATGTCGTCGCGCGCTTCGAGAAAGATCACCCTGACCTGGGTGCCGTTGCGCAGCGACTGCACGATCTCCTGAAAATCACTGAAGAAATCGCGCCCACGGATGTCGACGACTGCTGCGATCTTCGGCAGGTTGGTTCCGGCCCGCGACACCAACTCGACGAGCGGTCGCAGCATCTGCGGGGGCAGATTGTCGACAACGTACCAACCCAGGTCTTCAAGAGCGTTTGCGACGGTCGAACGACCCGCTCCGGACATTCCAGTCACGATCAGCATCTCCTGCTGCTCGTTCTCCGTTGTCATCGTTGATTTACGCCTTCGTTCGAGGGGAAGTCTGTTCCCCCAGCCTAGCGACAGCCTGCCTGATCAGGCGCGCAAATGCTGGTGAATAGTGGCGGCCAGCGCCGGTCCGATCCCCTGCACGTCACAAATCTGCTCCACCGACGCTTCTTTCAGCTTGGCAACCGAGCCGAAGTGCCGCAGCAGCACCTTCACCCGGGCCGGGCCGAGGCCGGGAACCTCACCGAGCACCGAGGTGATGTCGCGCTTCCGCCTGGCCCGTTGGTGGGTGATGGCGAAGCGGTGCGCCTCGTCTCTGATGCGCTGAATCAAGAACAGCGCGTCACTGTTTCGCGGCAGGATGACGGGGTAGTCCGAGTCAGGAAGCCAGATCTCTTCAAGCCGCTTGGCGATACCGCAGAGCTGGATACCGGTCACCCCCGACTCCTCGAGTGCGCGGGCCGCGGCCGCCACCTGGGGCTGGCCGCCGTCGACGATGAGCAGGTTGGGCCGATAGCGGAACTTCTTGCGTTTCGTCTCAGCGGTCTCGGCCTCGACGCCCTCGGCGTCGGAAACCGAATCGGTGGGCGGCACCAGATAGGCCAGCCGGCGCGTCAGCGTGCGGTACAGCGAATCGGTGTCGTCGGTCGACTCCGGAATACTGAACCTGCGGTACTCGTCTTTGCGCGGGAGACCGTCTTCGAAGACGACCATCGACGCGACAATGTTCGTGCCGCCGAGGTGAGAGACGTCGTAGCATTCCATCCGCAGGGGGGCGTCGGACATCCCGAGCGCCTCTTGGATGTCTTCGAGCGCCTTCGACCGGGCGACGAAGTCCGAGCTGCGTCGCGACTTGTACAAGATCAGCGATTGCTTGGCGTTCTGTGTTGCGGTGGCCAACAATGCGGCCTTCTCACCGCGCTGCGCCGCAACCAGCTTGACCTTGCGCTGCGAGATCTGAGCGAGCCATCCGTCAAGCGCCTCGGCGTCGTCGGGCAGTTCGGGAACCACGATTTCGCGGGGCGGTGGGTTGTCGGCGTTGTAGACGGTCTGCATGATCGAGTCGATGAGTTCACCGGTTGAGACGTCGAGTTCTTTGTCGACCATCCAGCCGCGCACACCGCGGATGCGTCCCCCACGCACGATGAACTGTTGAACCGCCGCGGCGAGTTCGTCTTGTTCGATGCCGAACAGGTCGATGTCGACGCTGTCGCGCAGCACCACAGCGCTCTTCTCCAACACCGCTTCGAGGGCGAGCGCCTGGTCGCGACGTTTTGCGGCGAGCTCATAGTTCTGCTCGGCGGCCGCCACCTTCATCTCGGCGGTCAACGCGTTGATGAGCTTGCGGTCTTGGCTCCCCATGAAGCTGACGAAGTCGTTGACGACAGCCCGGTGCTCCTCGAGCGTGACCTTCTGCGAGCACGGGCCGAAGCACCGGCCGATCTGGCTGGCGAAACACGGTTTGCCGCTCTGCATGGCGCGCTTGTAGTTGGCGGCGTTGCAGGTGCGGATCGGGAAGGCCTTGAGCATCAGGTCGATGGTCTCGTGCACCGCCCAGACCTTCGGGTACGGACCGAAGTAGCGGGCTCCCTTGATGCCGGTGGTGCGGGTGACGAGGGCTCGGGGTGCCTCGTCGGCCAGGGTCACCGCCAGATAGGGGTAACTCTTGTCGTCTTTGAACTGCACGTTGAAGGGCGGATCGAACTCCTTGATCCAGGTCCATTCGAGTTGCAGGGCCTCCATCTCGGTGCCGACAACGGTCCATTCGAGACTGCTGGCGGTGGTCACCATACGCCGGGTGCGCTCGTGCAGGCTCGTCAGCGGCGCGAAATAGTTGCTCAGCCGGGCGCGAAGGTTCTTCGCTTTGCCGACGTAGAGCACCCGTCCGGTGTCGTCGCGAAAGCGATACACGCCAGGATCGGTGGGAATTTCACCGGTTTTGGGCCGGTAGCTCAGCGCATTCGACATCGTTCTTCGCTCGCCTAGTTCGCGGCGAGAACTTCCTTGAGGAAGGTGCCGGTGTGACTCTTCTTGACCGTCGCGATGTGTTCGGGTGTGCCGGTCGCGAGGATGCGCCCTCCCCCGGAGCCGCCTTCAGGGCCCAGGTCGATCACCCAGTCGGCCGATTTGATCACGTCGAGGTTGTGCTCGATCACGATCACGGTGTTTCCCTTGTCGACCAGACTGTTCAGCACCAGCAGGAGCTTGCGAACATCTTCGAAGTGGAGACCGGTCGTCGGCTCGTCGAGCACGTACACGCTGCGTCCGTTCGACCGGCGCTGCAGCTCGGTCGCCAGCTTCACCCGCTGCGCCTCACCGCCAGACAGTGTCGTGGCGCTCTGGCCGAGACGCACGTAGCCGAGCCCGACCTCGACGAGAGTCTTGAGATAACGGTGAATGGCGGAGATCGGTTCGAAGAACTCGGCGGCCTCGCTGATCGGCATGTCCAGCACTTCGGCGATGTTCTTGCCCTTGTAGTGGATGGTCAGCGTCTCACGGTTGTACCGCGCTCCCTGGCACACCTCGCAGGCCACATACACGTCCGGCAGGAAGTTCATCTCGATCTTGATGGTGCCGTCGCCCGAGCAGGCCTCACAGCGCCCGCCCTTGACGTTGAAGCTGAACCGGCCGGGCAGGTAGCCCCTGGCCTTCGCCTCCATGGTCTCGGAGAACAGGGTGCGGATGCGGTCGAAGACGCCGGTGTAGGTGGCCGGGTTCGAGCGCGGGGTGCGTCCGATCGGCGCCTGGTCGACGTGGATCACCTTGTCGAGGTGGTCGAGTCCGGTCACCCTGGTGTGCTTGCCGGGCAGTTTGCGGGCGCCGTTCAACTGGTTGGCCAGCACCCGGTAGAGAATGTCGTTGACCAGGGACGACTTACCCGATCCGCTGACGCCGGTGACGGCCGTGAACGTGCCGAGCGGGAAGGTGACCGACACCTTCTGAAGGTTGTTCGCCGCAGCACCGGTGACCTTGATCTCGCGTTCCGGGTCGAGCGGGCGCCGTGACGTCGGAGTTTCGATCGACTTGCGACCCGAGAGGTAGTCAGAGGTCAGCGACTTCGTGTTGCCGAGCAGATCGTCGTAGGAGCCGGAGTGCACGACGTGGCCGCCGTTGACGCCGGCGCCCGGTCCGATGTCGACCACCCAGTCGGCCGTGCGAATCGTGTCTTCGTCGTGCTCGACGACGATGAGCGTGTTGCCGAGGTCGCGGAGCGCGACCAGTGTCTCAATCAACCGGCGGTTGTCACGCTGGTGCAGGCCGATGCTCGGCTCGTCGAGAACATAGAGCACCCCGGTCAACCCGGAGCCGATCTGAGTCGCCAGACGGATGCGCTGCGCCTCGCCGCCCGACAGCGTGGCCGCGGCCCGGGCGAGGTTCAAGTAGTTCAGACCGACCCGGATCAGGAAGTCGAGGCGTGCCTTGATCTCGCGCAATACCTGGGCGGCAATGGCCGCCTCGCGGTCGGTGAGAACCAGCTTGTCCATGAACTCGCGGGCATCGATGAGACTGAGTTCGCAGACATCCGCGATGCTGGCGTCATAGACCGTCACGGCCAGCACTTCCGGCTTCAACCGGGTGCCGTCGCAGACGGGGCAGTTGACCTCGCGGAGGTATTCGGCCCAGCGCTGACGCTGGGTGTCGGTTTCGGCCTGCAGGTACTGGCGTTCGATGTAGGGAACGACGCCTTCGAAGCCGGAGGTGTAGCTCATCTCCCGGCCGTAGCGGTTCTTCCACTTCACCTTGACCTCGAAGTTGTCGCCGCGCATCACGGCATTCTGCACGTCGGGCTTGAGCTTCTTCCACGGGGTTTCCAACGAGAAGTTGAGGTCGCGGGCCAGGCCGTCGAGCAGTTTCTCGTAGTACTGGAAGAGCCCCTTGCCCTGGGTGGTCCAGGGCAGCACAACGCCTTCGGCGATGCTGAGGTCCGGGTCGCCGAGAAGTAGATCCTGGTCGACCGACATCCGGGTGCCGAGTCCCGAGCATTCCGGGCAGGCGCCGAACGGGGCGTTGAACGAGAAGGTGCGTGGTTCGATTTCGGTCAGCTGCACCGGGTGGTTGTTCGGGCAGGACAGCTTCTCAGAGAAGCTCTGCCAGGCTTCGTCGCCCTCGCGGTCGATGAAGTTGATCTGCACGAGGCCGTCGGTGAGCTTGAGGGCGGTCTCGAGCGAGTCGGTCAGGCGGCCGAGCAGCTCGGGGCCGGCGACGAGACGGTCGACGGTGACCGAGATGTCGTGTTTCTGCTGCTTCTTGAGAGTCGGCGGTTCACTCAACTGAATCTGGGTGCCGTCGACGACCGCGCGGGAGTACCCGCTCGCGGCCAACTCGCTGAACAGGTCGACGAACTCGCCCTTCTTCTGCGAGACGACGGGGCTGAGAATCTGGTACCGGGTGCCGGTCTCGAGTTCCATCAGCTGGTCGGCGATCTGCTGCACCGTCTGCGACTGGATCTTCTCGCCACAGATCGCACAGTGCGGCACGCCGATGCGTGCCCAGAGCAGGCGCATGTAGTCGTAGATCTCGGTGATCGTTCCGACCGTGGAGCGCGGGTTGCGGTTGGTCGACTTCTGGTCGATCGACACCGCGGGGCTGAGGCCCTCGATGAAGTCGACGTCCGGACGGTCGACCTGGCCGAGGAACTGCCGGGCATAGGCGCTGAGCGACTCGACGTAGCGGCGCTGGCCCTCGGCGAAGATGGTGTCGAAGGCGAGCGACGACTTACCGGAGCCCGAGAGCCCGGTGAAGACGACGAGGGAGTCGCGCGGGATCTCCAGATCGACGTTGTGGAGATTGTGCACACGTGCGCCGCGGACGCTGAGCTTGGACCCGGTTACCTTCGAAATTGACACTCGTCGAGTCTATGCAGTGCTGCCTCCGAAATGCCTGGTCCGACACGCGCTCTGAGCGAACATATGTTCGAGTTTCTTCAGCATTCGGCAGGTCGATTCGCTCAGCGCCGCGAACCGCCGATGAGAAGGGTGGCGAGGTAGCGGTGGGCGTTGCGGGCACGGAACGCGTTTCCGAGCACCAATCGGAGCGCGTCGGCATTCTCTCCTGGCTCGGACAAGGCTGCTTGCGCCCGGGTTTGCAGGATCGTTCGCCAGCCTGCCGCGTGGCGCACGACGTGATAGTCCTCGAGAGTCTCGACATCCGCACCGGCGACGAGCACAGCCGCCAGACGGGATGCCAGGTCAACGGCATCGAGCATCCCCGTGTTCAACGACGAGCCACCGGCCGAAAAGACGTGGGCGGCATCCCCGGCGAGGAGTACCCGGCCGACTCGATACCGTTCGGCCTGGCGACTGTTCCCAACAGTCGAGCGCAGCCATTCGCCGCCCGTGATCGGCAACTCGAATCCCAGCACCCGCGTGATGCTGGCCCGGAACTCATCGAGGGAGATCTCGGCGGCCGGCTCCTGCTCAGCCCGCGGCTCGTGCGTGCTGAGAAGGTACAGGTCTTTCGGTGCCCTGCGATCAAGGGCGGACACCGGGGCGAGCGTCAGGACGCCGGACGGAGTGTAGTGGAGCTGGAAAAGCGCCAGTTGGCGTCCGTTCGCAAGTGTGACGGTGTTCCTTCTGCGCCTGAGTGCCGCCGCCGGGATTGTGACGCGACCGATGCGGGAGAGTTGATCACTTGTGATTCCGGGAAAGGAGACGCCGAGACGATGCCGAATGAAGCTGTGCGCCCCGTCGCAGCCGGCAAGAAAGTGCGCAGTCACGGTATACGCGCCGTCGGAAGAGGCGACCATCACCCTGACGCGATCGCCCTCATCGTCGAATCCCGAAACTGCATGACCACGCCGGATCACGGCCCCCAGGGCAACCGCTCGTTGCGCGAGCAGTTCCTCAAGGCGACTTTGCGGGATCGGGAGCACCCGCAGCGGGTTGGCACGAAACGGATTCAGCCGCAGCGTCACTGCTCCGAACTGATAGCGGGGTACTGGAATGACGTGCATGCCGTGCTGCCCACGCAGCAGACCGCGCCGTTTCACGACGTTCGCGATCTCCCCAACGAGACCGTTGCCCTTCGGCATCGCATCCGGCTCAGCCTCCTTCTCGAGCACAAGCGCACGGACGCCCACCCGGCCAAGCTCACAGGCGAGCATGAGTCCTACCGGACCCGCACCCACAATGACGACATCCACCTCGTCCGGATCAACCACCGCAATTCCGCCTTCCGTTCACGCCGTTCCGAGCCCTCAGCAGGGACTCGGGCGTAGCCCGCTCGACCGCGCGCTCTGCCGCTACGAACTCAGGTGGCCGGCCTTCTCCATCTGACGCAGCTCCCGCTTGAGCTCAGACACCTCGTCACGCAACCGGGCGGCGAGCTCGAACTTGAGCTCCCCGGCAGCCTCGAGCATCTGCGTGTTGAGGTCGAGGATGATCGATTCGAGGTCGTTGGCGCCGTTCGCGGCAAGACCCTCCCGGCGCAGGTTGGGCGTCGGAGCCTTCTTGCGCTTGTCGCGCCCGGCGAGAAGCTCGGCCGTGTCGGCCTCTTCGCGCGCGAGTATGTCGGTGATGTCGGCGATCTTCTTGCGGAGCGGTGTCGGGTCGATGCCATGGAGGGTGTTGTAGGCGACCTGCTTCTCGCGCCGTCGGTTCGTCTCCTCGATGGCGTGCGCCATCGACGGCGTGATCCGGTCGGCATACATGTGCACCTCGCCGGAGACGTTGCGCGCGGCGCGACCGATGGTCTGGATGAGTGACGTCGACGACCGCAGGAATCCTTCCTTGTCGGCGTCGAGGATCGCGACGAGCGAGACCTCCGGCAAGTCGAGACCTTCACGCAGCAGGTTGATGCCGACGAGCACGTCATAAATTCCGGCCCGCAGCTCAGACAGAAGCTCGACGCGGCGCAGCGTGTCGACATCCGAGTGCAGATAGCGCACCCGCACGCCGGCCTCCGTGAAGAAGTCGGTGAGTTCCTCCGCCATCTTCTTGGTCAGCGTCGTCACGAGCACACGCTCGTTGAGAGCGGTACGTTTGCGGATTTCTTCGAGCAGATCGTCGATCTGCCCGGCGCTCGGCTTGATCACGACCTCGGGGTCGATCAGGCCGGTCGGGCGAATGATCTGCTCGACGATGCCGTCGGCGATACCCATCTCGTATTTGCCCGGCGTTGCCGACAGGTAGACGGTCTGGCCGACACGGTTCTTGAACTCACCGAATTTGAGCGGACGGTTGTCGAGCGCGCTCGGCAGACGGAAGCCGTGATCGACGAGGGTGCGTTTGCGGGAGGAATCGCCCTCATACATGGCGCCGATCTGCGGAACTGTGACATGCGACTCGTCGATCACGACGAGAAAGTCGTCGGGAAAATAATCGAGCAGGCAGTGCGGGGCCTCCCCCGGCTTACGGTCGTCGATGTGCCGCGAGTAGTTCTCGATGCCGGAACAGAAACCGATCTGCTCCATCATCTCGAGGTCAAAGGTCGTGCGCATGCGGAGCCTCTGCGCTTCGAGCAGCTTTCCTTCACGTTCAAGCTGTTCGAGGCGCACCTCGAGTTCTTCTTTGATGCTGACGATCGCGCGCTGCATCACGTCGTTGCTGGCGACATAATGCGAGCCGGGGAACACCGACACCGAGTCGAGTTTGCGCACAATATCGCCGGTCAGCGGATGCAGGCTGTAGAGCGCTTCGATCTCGTCACCGAACATCTCGATTCGAATGGCGAGCTCTTCATACATCGGGATGATTTCGATCGTGTCGCCGCGCACTCGAAAGTTGCCGCGCGAGAAGTCGACATCGTTGCGCTGGTATTGCATCGAGACGAATTTGCGGATCAACCAGTCCCGGTCGATGCGCTGGCCCACCTGCAGGGCGATCATCGCCTCGAGGTAGCCCTCTGGGGTGCCAAGGCCGTAGATGCACGACACCGTCGAGACCACGATGACATCGCGGCGGCTGAGCAGTGAGTTCGTCGTCGAGTGCCGCAGGCGCTCGACCTCGGCGTTGATCGAGGAGTCTTTCTCGATGAAGGTGTCGGTCTGGGGAACGTAGGCCTCAGGCTGGTAGTAGTCGTAGTACGAGACGAAGTACTCGACGGCGTTGTTCGGCATGAGCTCGCGGAACTCGGTGGCCAGCTGGGCCGCCAGCGTCTTGTTGTGAGCGAGCACGAGCGTGGGGCGCTGCACCTGCTCGATCAGCCACGCCGTCGTCGCTGACTTGCCGGTTCCTGTCGCACCGAGCAAGACGACGTCGGTTTCACCGGCGTTGATGCGGGCGGCGAGGTCGGCGATTGCACCGGGCTGGTCGCCGCTCGGAGTGTACTCGCTGATGACCTCAAACGGATGAACGGAGCGCGTTGGTTCCATGGCCCCAGTCTACAAAGCACCACCGACATGCGACTGTCGATACCTCACGATCACCGAGCGCGCAGGGGAACATCCACATCGGCGCCGCCCTCTTCGGTGAGGCGCCCGCCCATCGTGACCATGGTCGGAGCGAGTACGAATCCGCCGGCAAACAAACCCTCTCCCTGAAGGAAGCGCGGTGACCTGGCCAGCATCGCGGCCGGGACAAAGCCGAAGATCGTCGCGAGTTCGTCAAGATCGACGGGAGAACTCATCTTCATCAACACAAGGTTGTCGCATTGCGAGACGATGCTCGAGTGCACCCGGGATGGCCGCTGCGTCGAGAGCAGAAGCCAGAGGCCGAATTTTCTGCCTTCGGCCGCGATCTGAATGATCCGGTCACGGACGGCCGTGTGGAGCGGGCTGTTCTGCTCGGGCGAACAGAAATTGTGCGCCTCGTCGATCACGATCAAGATCGGCCGCCGTTGCTCCCGTTTCGCCCACAGATCGTCCAGCACGGCCATCGCGACGAGGAGCGGCTCATCCGGATAGGTGAATCCGCCGAGGTCCAATACCGTCGCGTCTGGCCGGGAGTCGATGATGTCGGTGACCGCTGCTTTGCCGCCGGCCCAGACGTCCCAGTCGGTGAGGCTCAAATTCTCGATTCGGTCGGCCAACGCGTGCGCAGCCGCACTGTTGCTCGCGCGCAGCTTCGGCGCGATCATCTCGGGGCTCAGGCTGCCGACCGTCTCTTCCAACCGGGCCAGCTCGTTGTACTCCTCCCTGTCGGCCAGCGGATCCAACCGGAATACCGCCGCTCTGCCGCGCAGCGGGAGGTCGGTGAATCTCACCCGCAGAGGGTCGTGATCGTCCAAGTCGGGCCGCAACACCCGGATGGTGCGCTCGGTCAACGCCTTTTGCCCGTCAGACTCGGCGTCGGCACCGCCGATGTCACGGAGCTCACGCAGCCGAACGAAGTCGGCATTCGGGTCGAAGATGACCATCGGCAACTCGGTGTGAATGAGAAGCTGCTCGAGAACGACACCGAGGGCATAGGTCTTTCCGGACCCGCTCTGGCCACACCAGAAAGTGTGACGGTTGAACCGACGTGAGAGCAACCGGGCTGAGACGTCGCCCGCCGCCATCACCGTCCCAATTCCCACTGTCGGCACAGATTCGGGATAGAACCGGTCGAGGGTGCCCGGATCTGCCGGGCGCACCTCGGCGGCGGAGAACCGGCTGAACGTTCGAGTGTCGAGCCGGCCATCGGCTTTCAGCTGACCGATCACGCGGCCGGAGCCATACGGCGCCGACCCCATGGTCAGCGTCACGTCCTCGATCTGCCCGACCCTGACCGGACTTCCCGGCGAGTGAATGGTCACGAAGTCGCCGGAGTTTGCCGAATCGTCGGCCGCACCGGCAAACTGAAAGTGGCGCCCATCGAGCGAGTCAGCTGTCGCCACGGGGCCGAGCTGGAGTGCGGTCAACACAGCCGAATGTTCCATGATTCCTCTTCCCCGTTGTGCCGTCCTGCGCTATTGCAGTGCAGAGGTGAGCCGGGCAACACCGTCGAGGAAGGTGGCCGTCGCCGGTTCCTTGTCCCATTCTTCGAGGGTGAGCACGCGTCCGGCGTCGCGGTAGCCCTGCTCCACCTCCCGCATCTGCCGCACGAACTCGGTTCCCCGCACGAGCAAAGTCACCTCCGAGTTGAGGGCGAACGAGCGGATGTCCATATTGCTCGATCCGATCACCGCCACGTCGTCATCGATCGAGAGGTGCTTCGAGTGCAGAATGAACGGTGCCTGGTAGAGCCAGATCGTGACGCCGGCCGTGAGCAACGGGCGATAGTACGAGCGCTGGGCGTGCCAGACCGACCCCTGGTCCCCGATCTCAGAGACGAAGAGCTGCACATCCAGGCCGCGCTGGCAGGCGGAGGTGATCGCGTACATCATCGCCTCATCCGGCACGAAGTACGGACTCGTGATGATCACCTTGCGCTGAGCCGAGGTCACCAAGGTCAAGAACTGGCGCAGGTTGTTCTCGCTGTCGTAGCCAGGGCCGCTGGGCACGACCTGGCAGACGAGGGCATCCGCCGACGGGTCCCGCGGCACATCTCCGGCGGGAAGGTTGGCCTCGTCACCGAGCAGCTCGTCGGTTTCCAAGTACCAGTCGGAGAGGAACACGGCATTCGTCGCCGCCACGATCGGGCCGGAGACCCGGGTCACCAGCTCCTGCCACTTGAGCCCGCGTTTGAGGTTCTTCGGCGAGTTGTAGCTGCGGTCGATGAGGTTCTGGGAGCCGACGAATGCCACCAGGCCGTCGACGATGACGAGCTTGCGGTGGTTGCGCAGGTCGGGCCTGGAGTACTCCCCCTTGAACGGGCGTACCGGGAGCATGTAGCTCCATTTCACCCCGATGCGGTCGAGTTCGGCGAACGTCTCGTCGTGGCCGGACACGCGCCGGGAAGCCACATAGTCGGCGAGGAGGCGCACCTGGACGCCACGCTGCACCGCGCGTTCGAGAGCGGCGAAGAAACCTCGCGTGGTCGCATCGAACGAGACGATGTAGAACTCCACATTCACGAAGCGGGTTGCCGTATCGATCTCCGTCGCCATCGCATCGATCGACGCCTGGTACTCGCCGATGAGAAGCGCCGTGTTTCCTCCGGCGGCCGGCAGCGCGCCCACCGCCTGGTTCTGCCGCACGAGCGACGCGAACCAGTCGGGCCAGGTGTCGCGATCGGTCACCAGGTCGACGTGTGCAGCCCGCTCGGTGATCATCGTGTTGAGTTCGTCCTGCTTCTGACGACGCTTCTTCGGCAGCGAGACGTTGCCGATCAGGAGGAACAGGATGATGCCGACGAACGGGATGAGGAAGATCGCGAGCAGCCAGGCCATTGCCGCAGTGGGCTTGCGGTCTCGCGGAACAATGATGAGGGCGGTGATGCGGATGGCGAGATCTACGACGACAAGTACGCCGCCGGTAATCGCCGTGAGGTCACTGATCACGTGGCACCTTCCCCGATGGCCGCTGCACGCGGCATGGTCGTGAGTATGCCAGTAGTTGGCCCCGGGCGGTACAAAAAAGTTCTTCGGTCGCGACGGAAGCGCGTCAGTATCTGGGCGCGAGGTATCCCGCCTAGCGCGAGAGCGCAGCGGCTCTGTGCGCCCGTTCCCAGAGCTCATCAACCTGCGCCAGCGTGTGCTCGAGCGTGCCGTCGGTGTCGATCACGATGTCGGCGACGGCCATCCGCTCAGCGTCGCTGGCCTGTGCTTTGATGCGATTCGCGGCATCCGTCTCGCTCATCGCCCGCAGCTCGACCATGCGGCGCAGCCGGGTCTCCTCGCTCGCATGCACGACAACGATGAGATCGAACGGATGGGCATGCGGCTGGGCGGTGCTCGCCTCGATGAGCAGCGGCACGTCGTAGACGACCACTGCCTGCGGATCGGATGAGGCTTCGCGGATCAGAAAATCGGACAGCTCGCGCACCGCGGGATGCACGATCGCGTTCAGCTTCTCGAGCTCGGCGGCGTTGCTGAACACATGGGCTCCCAGGGCCGCACGGTCAAGAGTGCCGTCGGCCCGGATCATGCCAGCGCCGAAGGCCTCGCGGATGGCCGCGAGCCCGGGCGTTCCCGGTTCGACGACGGCGCGGGCAAGCTGGTCCGCGTCGATGTGCACGGCACCGTGTTCGACGAGCCGGTTGGCCACGGTGCTCTTGCCTGCTGCGATCCCGCCGGTGAGTCCAATCAGATACACGGTTGCAATGCTAGCGGCGCCGCATGGAACTTCCCGCTCCGTACTGAAACGACCGACGATTATCCGGTGGGCGCTGCGATCCAGGTCTCGGTGAGATACGGCAGCTGTATTGGGGCTTCCCGCGTCTCGGCGTGAGCGTCAAGAACGGCCTCAACACGCTGAAGGATGGCGGCCTTTTCGGCGTCACCGGCCACGAGATAGTAGCTGCGCGTCGTCACCAGGCTCCGGATGCCGTCGCGCGTGGTCTCCTGCGTCCACCGGTCCACGCGTTTGTCGATCAGAGCCCAATCCGCGCCCAGCACGGGCGCGAAGGCACCGGCCGCATGCTGCCCCGGGTTCATCGCCCGCGACAGTTCGTTGACCCAGGGCACCGATTCGTCCCGGCTGTTCCAGACGAGGGCCAACCGGCCCCCGGGGCGAAGAACGCGCCGCACTTCGGCACTCGCCGCGGCAACGTCGACCCAGTGCCAGGCCTGAGCGAATGTCACCAGGTCGACCGACGAGGTAGGCAGCGGGATGCGCTCCCCCACTCCCTCAATCGCCTGCGCGGTGGGAAAATGTTCGCGGAGCACCCGCAACATGTCCGCCGACGGGTCGACGGCCACGACGCGGGCTCCGAGCTCGACCAGGAGTCCGGTGAGTTTGCCGGTGCCCGCACCGATGTCGGCAACCTCACCGGCGTCTCCGAGCAGCCAGGCGACGGTCTCGCGCGGGTACGACGGCCGATGGGCGTCGTATGCGTCGGCTCCGGCCTGGAACGATTCGGCGTGAACGTGGAGGCGACCTTCTTGCATGCATCGAGCCTACGTCGGGCGCCGGAATCAGATCGGCGCCCCTGGGGTCGGCCCCGCACAAGCCGCGTGACTAGCTGGTGAACAAGCCCTGGTTAACGCAGATTGGCCGCACCCCGAAGGGTGCGGCCAATCTGTAGTTCACTAAACGACTACTCCGAGGAGTACGCGTTCAAGCTGACTAGTTGCCGCCTGACAGCTTCTCGCGCAGTGCGGCGAGAGCCTCGTCGTCGGCAAGGGTGCCGGCGCCTGCGGTCTCGCTCGAGAAGGAGGAGCCAGCAGCCGACGCGACGTCGCCGACAGCGATGACCTCGTCGTTTGCCGAAGCAACCTGCTTCTTGTGCGCTTCCCAACGAGCCTGGGCTGCAGCGTAGTCCTGCTCCCACTTCTCGCGCTGGGTTTCGAAGCCCTCGCGCCACTCGTTGGTCTCCGGGTCGAATCCTTCAGGGTACTTGTAGTTGCCCTGGTCGTCGTACTCGGTGAGCATGCCGTAGAGCGCCGGGTCGAACTCGGTGCCTTCGGGGTCGACACCCTCGTTGGCCTGCTTGAGGCTCAGCGAGATGCGGCGACGCTCGAGGTCGATGTCGATGACCTTGACGAACACCTCGTCGCCGACCGAGACAACCTGCTCGGCGAGCTCAACGTGCTTGCCGGACAGCTCGGAGATGTGGACGAGGCCTTCGATTCCCTCGGCAACGCGAACGAACGCACCGAACGGAACGAGCTTGGTGACCTTACCCGGTGCAACCTGGCCGATGGCGTGGGTGCGGGCAAATACCTGCCACGGGTCTTCCTGCGTAGCCTTGAGCGACAGGGAGACGCGCTCGCGCTCCAGGTCAACCTCGAGGATCTCGACGGTGACTTCCTGGCCAACCTCAACGACCTCGCTGGCGTGCTCAATGTGCTTCCAGCTGAGTTCTGAAACGTGAACCAGACCGTCAACGCCACCCAGGTCGACGAACGCACCGAAGTTGACGATCGACGAGACGATGCCCTTGCGGACCTGTCCCTTCTGGAGGTTGTTGAGGAACGTGGTGCGGCTCTCAGACTGGGTCTGCTCGAGCAGCGCACGACGCGACAGAACGACGTTGTTGCGGTTCTTGTCGAGTTCGAGGATCTTCGCTTCGATTTCCTGGCCCAGGTACGGGGTCAGGTCGCGAACGCGACGCAGCTCGATGAGCGAGGCGGGAAGGAAGCCACGGAGACCGATGTCAACGATGAGGCCACCCTTGACAACCTCGATGACTGAACCGGTGACAACACCGTCTTCATCCTTGATCTTCTCAACGTCGCCCCATGCACGCTCGTACTGAGCACGCTTCTTCGACAGGATGAGGCGGCCTTCTTTGTCTTCTTTCTGAAGAACGAGGGCCTCAACCAGGTCGCCGACCTTGACAACCTCGGAAGGGTCAACGTCGTGCTTGATGGAAAGTTCGCGGGAGGGAATGACGCCCTCGGTCTTGTATCCCACGTCGAGGAGTACCTCGTCGCGGTCGATCTTCACGACGGTGCCCTCGATGAGGTCTCCATCGTTGAAGAATTTCAGCGTCTTTTCGACCGCGGCGAGAAAGTCTTCAGCAGATCCGATGTCATTGATGGCGACCTGCTTGGGTGCCTTGTCGGTCGTTGCGATTGTCATGTAGTAGTTGCTCCAGTATGGACATATATCGGGCCGGCACAGGCAGAACGTCAAGTTTCGACACTCTGGTTACTCCGCACCGGCAGCGGATAGTTCGTCACGAACGTGACGTTCAAGCTTAGCTGTTTGGCCGCGTCTTCAGCAAGCCGCGATTATGCACGATTTGAGTGAGTGCCGGCTCCAAATTCGGATACGAAAACGTATAGCCGCAACTCACGATTCGTTCCGGAATCACCCAGCGACTCTTCAGAACAAGTTCAGTTTCAGTCCGAATCAGGACGGAGCCGGTTTCCAGCATCCAGCGTGGTGTCGGGATGCCGATCGGCGCCCCGACCGCGCGCCGCAGGGCCGCCATCATCCGCTTGTTGTCTTCGGGTTCGGGGGCCGCGGCGTTGATCACGCCGTCGATCTCGTCGTGATCGACGAGGTAACGGATGATGCCCAGCACGTCGTCGATGTGGATCCAGCTGAAACGCTGGTGTCCGCCGCCGGTCCGCCGGTCGTGGAACGTGCCGGCTTCCCGTCGTGCCCGGGTGGACGGCCAGCGGCCGTCGAGCTGCGGGCCGCCGAGGCCGAACTGCGCGAGGCGAATCAGCGGGATCAGCGCACTGCCGTCACCGAGCACGATGGCCATCCGGAGCGCGACCCGTCGCGTGCCGGGGAGCTCCCCGGCAAAGAGCTCCTTCTCCCAGGCCGTGGCGATGCCGACCGAGAACCCGGTGCCGATCTCACCATCCGTCTCGGTCATCGGGTGGTCTTCGGCATGCCGGTAGATGGTGGCCGTCGACGAGTTGACCCAGAGCGGTGGCGGCGTGGCACAGGCCCGGATGGCCGTGGCCAATTCACGGGTGGTCTCGATGCGAGAGCGCATGATTTCGGCACGGTTCGCCGGGGTGTACCGGCAGTTCACGCTTTTGCCGGCCAGATTGACCAGCAGGTCGGCCCCGTCGAGCAGCCGGCTGATCGCTGCGGTGTCGCCCCACCGGGCGTCGGGACCCGAGCGGCCGATCAGGCTCACCTCGGCGCCGTCGGCGCGAAACGCCTCGGCCAGATACTGCCCGATGAAGCCCGAACCGCCGGCGATCACGACGCGCTGCGGTACGGCATGCTGATGCTGAGTCACGCTGAACCATCCCCCTCGCGGAGGCCATAGCTGAACGACCCCGCGTACTCGTACACCGTACCGATCAGCGGCGCCGTGAGAGCCATCGCCACGCGCTGCAGCCCGACGACATCGTCGAAGCGTTCCATCAGGGTGACGTGTGGCGAGAGCACCTGAGGCAGCGTCAGCCAGCGGCGACCGATTCGCAGCGCGACAACGGTCGAGTCGAGGTGCATCGAGCCGTCGACGACGCTCGCCTCAAGCGACGCCCGCAAGCGGCGGTGGGCGCCGAGGTAGTCGACGAGGCCGATCGGCGCCGCTCGGCGGTGATCGCGTCAACCATGGTGCGGTCACCCGACGTGAAATGAAAAGTGCGGGAGGCGGCGACGGCTGCAGCGCCGGACGGGGAGCGCGCCGGTCGGTTGATCACCGTGAACGGGACCTTCTGGTGCCAGCCGGGGAACACGACATCCGGCCGCCCGAACAGCCACAGAAACGGCCAGAGCCAGCGCCTCGGGGTGCCGACACGTTCGAAAACACCCTGCCCGTAGCCGTGGTGACCCGGAAGGATGGCCCCGCAGTAGTCCCGCAAGCGGGGATGCAGGGTGTCGGGGATTCCGCGCCAGACCGTCTCGTACGGCGAGAGACGCTCTGCCGGTACTGGTTGTTGCGGATCCCCCGACACCCTGATTGCCGCTACTTCAGCAGAGTCGAACGGAGTGTGTCGAGTCCGACACCGCCGAGATCAAGGGCGCGCTTGTGGAAGTCCTTGATCGAGAAAGCTGCCCCCTCCCGCTCCTGGCACTCGTCGCGCAGCTGCTCCCAGATGCGTTGACCGACCTTGTACGAGGGCGCCTGGCCCGGCCAGCCGAGGTAGCGATTCACCTCGAACTTCACGAAGCCGTCGTTCATGTTCACGTTCTTGCCGAGGAAGTCGAACGCGTACTCGGCCGTCCAGGGGCCCGAACCGTCGGGCAGCTGCTTCTCGAGGTGCACGCCGATGTCGAGTACGACGCGGGCGGCGCGCATCCGCTGCCCGTCGAGCATGCCGAGACGGTCGGCGGGGTCGTCAAGGTAGCCGAGCTGTTCCATCAGGCGCTCGGCATACAGCGCCCAACCTTCGGCGTGGCCTGAGGTGCCGGCCAACTGGCGGCGCCAGGTGTTCAGCGTCGCTCGGTTGTAGACGGCCTGGCCGATCTGCAGGTGGTGGCCCGGAACGCCCTCGTGGTAGACCGTGGTCAGTTCGCGCCAGGTGTCGAACTCGGTGACGCCGACGGGTACCGACCACCACATGCGGCCGGCTCGCGAGAAGTCGTCGGTCGGGCCGGTGTAGTAGATGCCGCCCTCCTGGGTCGGGGCGATCATGCATTCCAGCCGACGGATCTCCTCGGGAATGTCGAACTGGGTGGCCGAGAGCTCGGCGACAGCCTTGTCGCTCGTCTCCTGCATCCATTTCTGCAGCGCATCGGTGCCGTAGAGCTTGCGCGCGGGGTCGGCGTCGAGCACCTCGATGGCCTCGAGCACGCTGGCGCCCGGCTTGATCTGGTCGGCGATGCTCTCCTGCTCTTCGACCATGCGGGCGAGTTCTTCGATGCCCCATTCATAGGTTTCGTCGAGGTCGATCTTCGCCCCGAGGAACCGGCGGGAGGCGAGTGCGTAGAGTTCGCGACCGACGGCATCTTTCGAGGTGGCGGCGGGTTCCAGCTCATCGCTGAGGAACGACGCCAGCGTGTTGTAGGCCTCGGCCGAGACACGTGCGCCGGCGGCGAGGTCGGCGGCCAGGGCGGCGGGGACGCCTCCCGATTCGAGTCGCGCGCCGGCGACGAAGCTGGTGAAGAAACCGTCGGCCGCGGCCGTGCGCTTGGCCTGCTCGATGACCTCGCGCACCTGGCGCTTGGCCGGCGTGACGCCGCGTTCGATGCCGAGACGGAGCGTCTCGATATAGCCCTCGACGGCGGCCGGCAGCGCGGCGAGACGCTGGGAGACCATCTCCCAGTCGTCAGTGCTGTCGGTGGGCATGAGGTCGAAGGCTTCACGGATGCTCTGGGCCGGCGACGCGATCACGTTCAGGTCGCGCAGCTGCAGCTGGGCCTCTGCGCTCTCCAACTCGAGGGCGAGGGCGCTCCGCAGATCGGTCTGCGTGACGCCGTCGACCTCGTCGACGGCGGTGGCGGCATCCAATTTCGCGATGACGCGCGTGATCTCGTGGACTGTGCGTTCGTGGCCGGCCGGCGAGTAGTCGCCGAAACGGTCGTTGACGTGGGTGCGCCCGATGTAGGTGCCGATGGTCGGGTCGAGTTCGACGAGGGTGTCGACCCAGTCTTCGGCGATCTGGTCGATCGCGGTGGGAGTGCGCTGAATGTCGTTGCTCATGGCTTCAGCCTGGCGTGAATCATCTGCCCGATGCAACCGCGACGCACATCCGTTGCGAAATCAGGCGCACATGCGTCCGGAAAAACAGCAAACGGCACCGGAAACCGCACGATGTGTGCGGTATCCGGTGCCGCTCAGGCAAACCTTGCGGTATCCGGTGACACCGGTCGCCGCTTAGTGCGCGGCCGAATCCCAGTTCGTGCCGCGGCCGACGTGCACGTCGAGCGGCACCAGCAGCTCGGCGGCGGTCTGCATGCGGTGCGTGACGACGTCTTTCAAGGCGTCCCACTCCCCCGGCGCGACGTCGAAGATCAATTCGTCATGCACCTGCAGCAGCATGCGCGAGTCGAGCTGCTTCTCGCGCAGGTCGACGGCGATGCGGTTCATCGCGATCTTCATGATGTCGGCCGCCGACCCCTGGATCGGGGCGTTCAACGCCGCGCGCTCCGCGTTGTCGCGCAGCACCCGGTTCGGGCTGTGCAGTTCGGGGAACGGGCGGCGGCGACCGAAGATCGTCTCGGTGTAGCCGTCGACCTTGGCCTGTTCGACGACGTGACGCAGGTAGTCGCGCACGGCGCCGAAGCGTTCGAAGTAGTCGGTCATCAACTTCTTCGCCTCTTTGGTCTCGATGCGGAGCTGCTTCGAGAGTCCGAATGCACTGAGGCCGTAGGCCAGACCGTAGGACATCGCCTTGACCTTGGAGCGCATCTCGTTCGAGACGTCTTCCGGAGCGACACCGAAGATGCGGGAGCCGACGAAACGGTGCAGGTCTTCGCCCTCGTTGAACGCCTCGATCAAGCCGGCGTCCTCCGAGAGGTGCGCCATGATCCGCATCTCGATCTGCGAGTAGTCGGCGGTGAGCAACGACTCAGCCTGGTCGCCCGCATGGAAGGCGGCACGGATGCGGCGTCCCTCCTCGGTGCGCACCGGGATGTTCTGCAGGTTGGGATCGTTCGAGGAGATGCGTCCGGTCGCCGTGCCGATCTGCACGTAGTTGGTGTGGATACGCCCGGTTTCGTCGATGGCCTTGTCGAGGGTCTCCACGATCTGGCGCAGTTTCGTCGCGTCGCGGTGCTGTAACAGCAGGCCGAGGAACGGGTGCGGGTTGCTGGCCTGCAGGTCGGCGAGGGCACCGGCGTCCGTCGTGAACCCGGTCTTGTTGGCGCGCGTCTTGGGCATCGCCAGCTGGTCGAAAAGCACCTCTTGGAGCTGTTTCGGGGAGCCCAGGTTGACCTCACGGCCGATCTCCGCGAATGCGGACGCGGCCAGGTTGGCGACGCTCTCGCTCAGCTGGGTGGACAGCTCTGACAGCTCGTCGTGCGAGACGGCGACACCGGCCAGCTCCATGTCGACGAGGGCCAGCAGGGTCGGAATCTCGATGTCGGTGAGAACTCGGAGCGAGCCGGCGTCGAGCGCCTCGAGGATGGCCGGGGCGACCCGCAGCGTGTACCACGCCTCGGTCGGAACACCGGCCGAGTCGTCAGGAACGAGCTGGTTGGGGTCGTGGATCGGGAGCGTCTCGTCGAGGTAGCGCGTGACGAGATCGGACAGGGTCTTGTCCGGTCCGCCCGGACGCAGCAGCCAGCCGGCGACCAGGGTGTCGGTGATGAGCCCGTCGAAGGCGAGTGCGCTGCGCTTGAGCGCTTTCAACTGCGGCTTCGCATCGTGCATGATCTTGGGGGCGGGGCCGGAAAGCCACGCCTCGAGCGGGGCGTAGTCGCTGCGGCCGGTCTGCCAGGGCAGGTTGAGACTCTCGGTCGCGCTCGACAGGCCGAACCCGATGACGTGGCCGTCCTGCACCTCGACGGTCAGGCCGAGACCGGCCGGGGCCGCCGCTGAATTGCGGGCGAGCCAGAGCTCGAGCTCCTCATCGAGCAGGTCTTGCGACTTCGGGGCCGTCGGAATCTCGGGCAGCGCCACCTCGGGCTCTGCTCCGGCAATGGCGCCGCCGACGACAGCACCGTTCTCGCCGCCTTCGAGCTTGATCACCCGGTCGAGCAGACTCTTGAACTCGAGACGTTCGAACACGGCGCGCACGGCCGGCTCGTCGATCGGCGCGCGCTCAAGCTCCGTCACCTCGACCGGGAGGTCGAGGTCGGTGAGCAGACGGTTGAGGCGGCGGTTGCGGATCGCGTTCTCTTTCTGCTCCCGCAGATTGTTGCCGACGACGCCCTTGATCTCATCGGCGTGCTCGAGAATGCCGTCGAGGCTGCCGTAGAGGCCGAGCCACTTGACGGCGGTCTTCTCGCCCACCTTGGAGATGCCGATCAGGTTGTCGCTGGTCTCGCCGACGAGCGCCGCGATATCCGGGTACTGGTGCGGATCGATGCCGTACCGCTCGCGCACGGCGGCCGGGTCGTAGCGCTTGAGGGCTGACACGCCCTGGCTCGCCGGGTAGAGCAACGTGACGTTCTCGTTGACCAGCTGGATCGTGTCGCGGTCGCCGGAAACGACGAGCACGTCGTAGCCGGCCTCCGTGCCACGTACCGACAGGGTGGCCAGGATGTCGTCTGCCTCGTAGTCCTCTTTGGTGAGGGTACGGATGTTCATCGCCGCGAGGGCATCCTGCAGCAGCGGGATCTGACCCTTGAACTCCGACGGCGTCTCGCCGCGGGTGCCCTTGTACTCGGGGTACTCGCGGGTGCGAAACGAGAAACGGGAGATGTCGAACGCCACGGCGATGTGCGTGGGCTTCTCATTGCGGAGCAGGCTGAGCAGCATCGACAGGAAGCCGTGGATGGCGTTCGTGTGCTGCCCGTCGCGGGTTTGGAAGCTATCCACAGGCAGGGCGTAGAAAGCCCGGAACGCCAGGGAATGGCCGTCGATGATCATCAGGGTAGGCTTTTTTGAGTCCGACACAGACCCAGCCTACAAGCGTCGCCTTGAGCGAGCGGGCAGACGAGCAAAGGTGACCATGATCGATCAAACTGCGGATGCCCTCGACTGGGTCAAGGAGCGGGGCCTCGGGGCCCTCGCCGACAAGATGGGCATCGAGTTCATCGAGTTCTCGGTTGAGCGTTCGGTGGCGACGATGCCGGTGGAGGGCAACACTCAACCGGCGATGCTGATGCACGGCGGCGCGTATGTCGTTCTCGGCGAGTCGCTCGGTTCGATGGCCGCCAACCTCTACGCCGGGGCCGGAAAACTCGCCGTCGGAATCGAAATCAACGCGACGCACACCCGTTCGGCGACATCCGGGCAGGTGACGGCAGTGTGCACTCCGATTCACCTCGGGCGCACGCTCACCACGCACGAGATCGCCGTCTCCGACGATTCGGGCCGACGCTGCTCGACCATCCGCATCACGAACCTGATCAAGGATGTCTCCGGCTACTCAGCCTGACCTCCTGCAGCAATAGAAAAGCCCGGCCGATATCGGCCGGGCTTTTTCTGTGTGTCTGGTGAAAAGTGTTACTTCTTGGCTTGAGCTACTTCTTGGCGCTGAGCTGCTCGATGATCGCCTGGGAGACATCGTGCATGGTCAACCGGCGGTCCATCGATGCCTTCTGAATCCAACGGAAGGCTTCGGGCTCGCTCAGGCCCATCTTTTCGTTGAGCAGGCCCTTGGCCCGGTCGACGAGTTTGCGGGTCTCGAAACGCTCGACGAGGTCGGCGACCTCGGCTTCGAGCGTGATGATCTGGCTGTAACGCGAGAGAGCGATCTCGATGGCGGGAAGCAGGTCGTTCGGGGTGAACGGCTTCACCACGTAGGCGAGGGCGCCGGCTTCGCTGGCGCGCTCGACGAGCTCCTTCTGGCTGAAGGCCGTCAGCAGCACAACCGGAGCGATGTGCTCCTTGGAGAGGCGCTCTGCGGCGCTGATGCCATCGAGCTGCGGCATCTTGACATCCATGATGACGAGGTCGGGGCGAAGTTCGCGCGCCAGGGCGACAGCGGTCTCGCCGTCGCCAGCTTCGCCGACCACTTCGAAGCCGTTGTCACGGAGAATCTCGACGATATCGAGGCGAATAAGGGACTCATCCTCCGCGACGACAACGCGGCGGGGAGGAGCGGGGGTAGTGTCTTGGTCGGTCACACCTAAAACCTTACGGTATTCTGATCGAGGTGTTGTGAGCCGGTGTGGCGGAATGGCAGACGCGGAGCACTCAAAATGCTTTGTTCGAAAGGACGTGTGGGTTCAAGTCCCACCACCGGCACCATCACGAAGACCCCCGTACATCCCTGTGAATCGCAGGATGTGCGGGGGTCTTCTGCATTGCGGGCACACGTAAGGCAGGGAGCCGGGGAGAAACACTCCCCGGCTCCCTGCCAATTCGCCAGACGCGTGCGCGCCCGACGCTCGTCTCCTTCTACGTACTACCCGCGGCCGAGCGCGCTGGGCATCTCGCTGCGCCATTCTGCCGGGGCTTCGGCCGCCGGCGCGGCGGGCAGGTTTCCCTTGCCGTCCGGCTCAGGGATCGCCGACAGCAGGGCCTGAGTGTACGGGTGCACCGGGTCATTCCAGATGTGGTGCGACACGCCCGACTCCACAATTTTTCCGCGATACATCACGACGGTGCGGTCGGCGATCAACCGGACGATCGCGAGGTCGTGCGAGATGAAGAGGAGCCCGGCTCCGGCATCGAGGGCGAGCCGACGCATCATGTCGGCGACCGAGGCCTGGCTCGACGCGTCGAGCGCCGAGATGGGCTCGTCGGCGACGAGCAGGTCCGGGCGCGCCGCGAGGGCGCGGGCGATGGCGACGCGCTGGCGTTGACCGCCGGAGAGTTCTGACGGATAGCGCCCCACCATCGAGGTCGCCAGTCCGACCCGCTCCAGCCACTCTTCGGGCACCGAACCGGCCTCGCCACGGGCCAGGGCTGTGGTGATGCCCTCGCTGATCTGCTGGCCGACGCGCACGCGCGGGTTCAACGAGGAGTTGGGGTCCTGGAACACCATCTGAATCGAGGTGAACTGTTTGTCCCGACGGCGCACACCGAGCAGCGGCACCGTGCTCCCCCGGTAGCTGACGCTGCCGGAACGCGGCTTCTCCATGCCGACGACGGCGCGGGCCAGGCTGGATTTTCCGCATCCACTCTCACCGACGAGGGCGAGAACTTCCCCGGGTTCGATCGAGAGGGAGACGTCGTCGACGGCCCGCACGACCTGCGTGCCGTGGTACTCGACCACGAGGTTCGTGACGTTCAGCAGTGCGCTCATCGGGCATCCTCTTCACGTGCGGCCACGATCAGATCGCGGCTCGATGGACCCTCCTGTGCTCCGGGCAGGGAGTCCAGGAGTTCGCGGGTATAGGCGTGTTCCGGCGATCCGAAGATCTGCGCTCTCGGGCCGGACTCGACGATCGCCCCGTGGCGCATGACCGCGACGTCGTCGGCGATCGCGCTCATCACACCGAGATCATGAGTGACGAGCAGAACCGCGAGGTTGCGCTCGAGTGCGAGGTCTTTCAGCAGGTGCAGAATGCCGGCCTGCACCGTCACGTCGAGCGCGGTGGTCGGCTCGTCGGCAAGCAGCACGACCGGGTCGCAGGCCAGCGCGATCGCGATGGCGATGCGCTGCCGTTGCCCGCCAGAGAACTGGTGCGGGTAGCGCCGCAGCGCTTCCTCGGGACTCGGCACGCGCACGCGGGTGAGCAACTCGACTGCCCGAGCCCTGGCATCCGCCGCGTTCAAGCCGAGGTGCCGGCGCACATGGTCGGTGAGTTGCGCGCCGACCATGATCTGCGGGTGCAGGCTCGACGACGGGTCTTGAAAGATCATCGCGATGCGACGGCCACGGATGTTGTTCAGAGCCCGGCGGCCCACCCCAATCAGTTCAGTGCCATCGAGTTCGATCGACCCGCCCACGACGGCGTTCGCCGGCAGCAAGCCGAGGATCGCCAGGGACGAGACGGTCTTACCCGAGCCGGATTCCCCGGCCAGGCCCTGAATGCGTCCGGGAATCAGGTCGAAACTGATTCCCGTGACGATCGGTTTGGGGCTCTTCTTCGCACCGATGGCGATCGTGAGGTCGCGCACCCGCAGAACGGGGGCCGGGGTGATTCTTTCAGCGGTGAGTGTTGCGGTCATGATCAGACTCCTGTCCGGCCGAGCTGCGACGTCGGATCGAAAATGTCACGCAACGAGTCGCCGATGAAGTTGAACGCCATCACGACGGTGAGAATGGCCAGGCCGGGGAAGACGCCGATCCACCAGCTGTCGAAGTTCGCCATCGCGGCCGAGATCATCGATCCCCACTCCGGGGTCGGCGGCTGAGCACCGAGCCCGAGGAACGACAGTCCGGAGAGCAGCAGGATCGCCGTTCCGATGTCGAGGCTCGCGAGCACGAGGATCGGGCCGACCACGTTCGGGGCGATGTCGACCCGGAGTGTTTTGCCGGGCGAGAAGCCGAGCAGGCGGCCGGCCATCACGTAGTTCTGGCTGCGGAGGCCCAGCACGATGCTGCGCGTCATGCGGGCGTACTGCGGCCAGGAGACAACGAATGCGGCGATCACGGCGTTGAACAACGACGGGCCGAGTGCCGCAGCGACGACCATGGCGAGGATGACGGTGGGAAATGCCATCACCAGGTCGGTGATGCGCATGAGCACCTCGTCGACCCATTTGCCGAAGTAGCCGGCGATCGCCCCGATGAGGGTGCCGACGACCATCGAGAGCACCACGAGCAGCAGCGCGAGCGGGATCGTGACGCTTGCGCCGGTCATCAACCGGGAGAAGATGTCGCGACCCAGGGCATCCGTGCCCATGATCGTGTCGATTCCCGGCGCCTGCAGGCGCGGAAGGTCCTGCGCGAGCGGATTGAACGGAACCCAGAGCGGAGCCGTGAAGGCGACGACGACCCAGAACAGTCCGACGACCAGGCCGATGATGCCGAGCGGCGTCACCCAGGCTTTCGGAACGCGGTACCAGCGGCGCCTCATGCGAGTCTCACTCTCGGGTCGAGCACGCCGTAGAGCAGGTCAACGGCGAAGTTGATGGCCAGGTAGATGAAGCCGACGACAAGTCCGACGCCCATCACGCCGGGCAGGTCGAGGCTGGTTGCCGAGTTGAAGGCGTAGGTGCCGAGGCCCGGCCAGGCGAACACTGCCTCGACCAGAACGGTGCCGGAGAGCAGGGAGCCGAAAGCGAGCCCGACGATGGTCAGGATCGGCAGTGAGGCTCCGCGCAGCACATAGCCGAAAAGCATCCTCGAGCCGCTGAGGCCCTTGGCCCGGCCGGCCCTGATGTAGTCGGCATCGAGCACCTCCAGCACCGAGGTGCGCACGAAGCGGGTCAGCAGACCAATGGTGAACAGCGACAGCACGAAGACTGGCAGCATGAGGTGCGCCAGGGCATCCATGAAGGTGGCCCACTGACCGGCCAGCAGCGCGTCGACCGTGTACAGCCCGGTCACCGTGGGCGGCGGGCTGAGGATCGGTGAGAGTCGGCCGGAACCGGGTGCGATGCGCAACTGCAGAAAGAAGAAATTGAAGCTGACCAGCGCCATCCAGAACGTCGGGATGCTCAGGCCGATCAACGAGAGCACGCGCACGAGCTGATCGCTGATCTTGCCGCGACGGTAGGCGGCGATCGAGCCGAGGGTCACGCCGAGCGCGAGGCTGACGATGATCGCACCGATCGCCACTTCGAACGTGGCCGGCAGCGCTTTCTGCAGGTCGGTCGCGACGGGCTGGCCGGTGCGGAGTGACACACCCATGTTGCCCTGGAACAGGTTGGCCAGGTAGGTGAAGTACTGCACGGGCAGTGGCTGGTCGAGTCCGTGCTTGGCGATGTACGCCTCGACGGTGGCGGGGTTGCTCGCTGCGCCCTCACCGAGAGCAGCAACGATCGGGTTGCCCGGAACGAGGTTCGCGAGAGTGAACGTCACGAGGGTGACGCCGAACAACAGCAGTACAGACATTCCGAGGCGACGAAGCACGTACCCGGCCAGGGCGGACCTGGCCGGGGACGTGCGGGTCGCGCGGGCGGTGTTTCCCACGCTGATGGTTCCTTACTTAGCTTGCAGCTCGGCGATGTCCATCGTCCACGTCGAGTTGTACGAGACACCCGAGATGAAGTCAGCCGTCGCGATGTTCGAGCCGGGAACGATCAACGGTACGAACGGACCCTGCTCCTGCAGGCTCTGTGCGAATGCGCTGAACGCACCGGCACGCTGGTCCATACTCGTGGCGTTCTCGGCGGCCGCAGCGAGTGCAACGACCGACGGGTTCTGCTCGGCGGTCCAGCCGGCGCGCAGGCCGACCTTGGCGCCCGCAGCGAACGGCAGGAAGTTCGCCGAGTCGGCGTAGTCGGGGCCCCAGAACCAGATGCTGAAGCCTTCGCGTCCGTTGACGTACTCGTCGATCTGCGTGGTGAACGGTGCCGGAGCGAGCTCGATGTTGATTCCGGCCTCAGCCAGCTGAGACTGAACACGCTCGGCCAGCGGGGTGAAGCTCACGCCACCGACCGGGTAGTCGTTCGGGTACTCGAGTGTCACGGTCTCACCGGCATAGCCCGATGCGGCGAGTGCCTTCTTCGAAGCGGCGAGGTCCTGCTTGACGCCATCGGTCAGTGCGCCGAGGAACGACGGCGGGATGACGCCGGTCGCCTGCTCGGAGCCGGCACCGGCGAGCTCGAGCAGCGCGTCATAGTCGAGCGCGTAGCGCACGGCCGAAACGAATTCCGGCTTCGAGGTGACGGGGCTGACGTCGGCGTTCTGGTTCAGCAGCAGGAAGATCGTCTGTGCCGACGGGGTCGAGGTGACGGTGACGCCCTTGCCGAGGCCGGCGACCTGGTCACCGCTCAGGTCGATGGCGACCTGGGAGTCTCCACCTTCGAGGTTCATCTTCTGCGTTGCGCTCTCCGAGACGCTGCGAATGACGACCCGTGAGAAGTCGGGGTCCTCGGCACCGTTGTACTTCTCATTTTCGGTGAGCACAACCTGCGACTCGAAGTCGATGGAGTCGATGATGTAGGGGCCTGAACCGGCCGACGTGCCGTTGAGGAACTTCTCGGCGGCATCCGTGTTGTCGGTGGTTCCGCCGTTTTCGATCACGACTTTGGAGTTCAGGATGGCCAGCGACGGGTTGGTCATGAGCGCCGGCAGCTTGAGCGACGGGGTTGCCGTGGTCAGCAGGACGGTGTGGTCGTCGACCTTCGTGACCTCGATGCCCTCCATCAAGAAGTTCGCCTTGCTCTCGGTCATGCCCTTGACCCGGTTGAGGGAGAACACAACGTCGTCGGCGGTGACCGGGGTGCCGTCGGAGAAGACGCGGTCGGCGTCGAGCGTGAAGGTGAACTCGGTGGCGTCGTCGTTCTGGGTGTAGCTGGCCAGGCCGTCGACCGGAGTGCTCTCGTCGGAACCCTTGAAGTCGAGGAGGGTCTCATAGACGGCCTTGGAGACCATGTAGCCGGTCGGGACGTAGTTGCGGCCCGGGTCGCCGGTCTCGAGGGTGAAAGCCGTGTCGATCACGACGCTCGTCGGTGCTGCTGCGTCGCCGCTCGGTGCACCGGCTGCGCAGCCGGTCAGGGTCAACGCCACGGTCAGGCCGAGGGCCGTCGTGACAATTCGGGTGTTCTTACGCAAGGGGGAACTCCTTCTGTGAACTCAGGGGTTGTAAATCGAGCATCGTTGCCGCGAAAAGCCAGGCTGAGGGGATGCTCCACGCTGCCGTCCGATGAATATGCCTCTGGACGGCTTTGGTTGAGATTTGCACAGATGGCGCTAGTCTGTCCAATCAAAGCCCTAATCGACAGAACTTGTGTCTTGCGCGAAGGAGAAATTCATCAATATGTCTAGCAAAGCAAGCGGTGTCTCTCCTTCGAGTGGACAATCGCCGCTGCCCCTCGACGAGACCAATCTGCGAATTCTTGCTGAACTCCGGGAAAACGGCCGAATTTCGATGGCCGCACTGGCCGAACGGGTGAATGTTTCGCGCGCGAACGTCTACACGCGGGTCGAACAGATGATTGACGAGGGTGTCATCACCGGCTTCACCGCGCAGGTCGATCCGGCCAAGGCCGGCCTCGGCATCTGCTCGCTCGTGTTCCTCTCCATTCATCCGCAGATGTGGAGCTCGTTCCGCAGCCGGATCGAGCAGATGACGGCTGTCGAGTCGTGCCGGATCACCACCGGCGAGCACGACGTCATGCTGCTGGTTCGGGCCAATGAGGTCGGTGCGATCCACGACTTCGTCATCGGCACCCTCGCGGCGCTGCCCGAGGTCAAATCGGTCGAGACGGTACTCGTTCTCGACGAGATCTTCGATCGGCCGTTTCTTCTCCCCAGCGACCTGCCCCCACGAGAACCCGCGGCAGCCCAGATCGGACTCACCCGGTTCACCCGCGTGGATCCGAGCAGGCAGGGTCTCGGCCGGTAGAGCCCCCGGCCGGGTGGGCCCCGGCCGGGTGCGGCTCAGTCAGTCGGGCTCAGGCTCAGGAAACCTGAACGCAGACGCTGTACCCGGGCACGCCGTCAAGCACGAAGTCCTCCACCAATTCGAGGCGCCCGTCTTCTCGCGTCTGCACGCGGGTGCTGCTGTCGCCGAGCAGGGTGGCGTCGCTGGCGACGACATGGTGCACGAAGTACTCATCAAGCACGCCGTCGCGATAGCGCCCGACGCAGTGCCCGGTCGTGACCGTGTCGCCGCGATACGTGCCCCAGACGATACCGGCTGCCTCGCGGAATTCGAAACGGGTCGGATTCTCGCTCACGACACTCGCCGTTGTGCTCTCGAGGAGAAACGCGGCTCCATCGATCATCGGGAAACCCTCGCTCGCAACCTCGACGAGGTCCCGGTCGGTGGAGTCGCTGACGGCGGGGGCTTCGATGCAGACGCTCGTGTGCAGCTCGCCGTCCTTCTCGAAGGTCTCGAAGAGACGCAGAGCGCCGTCTTCGGTCCGCTGCAGTTCGCTGGTGGCCGTGCCCAGGACAATCTCTGGGCCGCCACTGAGGCGGTGGGCGAAGCAGATGGTGATGGTGTCGCCGTCGCGGCGTCCGACAAAGCGTCCGACGCTGACGGTGTCGCCCACATAGTCGCCCCAGACCATCTGCCCGTCCTGCCGGTAGTGAAAGCGGGTGGGGGCCGAGTCGGCGACCTCGCTTCCGGTCGAGGATGTCATGACGAATTCAATTCCGTCGATCGAGGTGGGAATGGCGAGAGTTGTCTGTTCAGCGGTCACGGTGTCGAGTATGGCGGAACCCCGGTCTGTATAGAAACAGGTCGAAATCAGTCCAGATGATCTTGAAATCATCGTGAATTCTGCGACTTTTGCCCACCCTTTCTCTGCATGCAGATACAAAACGTCTTGACGGCCTGTTTACGCTCTCATTCTGATTCCGCCCCGTACGCCGGTAGAGTTGCCGACACGATCCGCTCTGGAAGGCCCGCTCATCAACCGCCCGCACCTCGCTCCCCTCGCTGCCGCAGCCCTCGTACTCGGCGGCTCGCTGAGCATCCAGGTGTCTGCAGCACTCGCCTCAGAGTTGTTCGACAGCGTCGGAACGCTGGGCGTCAGTGGGCTGCGGATGGCGATTGCCGCGGCTGTGCTGCTCGTCGTCTTCCGGCCCCGTCTGCGCGGGCGAAGCACCACTGCCTGGCTCGGCATCGTTCTCTACGGAGTCGCGATGGCCGCGATGAACGTGCTCTTCTACAACGCTCTCGTGCACCTCCCACTCGGCATCGCCGTCACTTTGGAGTTCCTCGGCCCGCTCGCCGTTGCGGTATTTGCCACACGGCTGCGTTGGGAAGCGCTTTTACCCGTCGCGACGCTGATCGGCGTGGCACTCGTCAGCAATCCGTCGGGCGGCATGACCTGGATCGGGCTCGCGTTCGGTCTGGGCGCTGCCGTCGCTTTCGGCGGATACACCGTGCTCGCCGGTCGTGTCGGGGAAAGCTCGGACGGGCTGGACGGACTCACCCTCTCCGTCATGGTCGGTGCCGTCCTGCTGGCGCCCTTCTCGATTGAGGCACTCCCCCGGGTCGACGGCCAGGCCTGGCTGATTCTCGCCGCTTCCGGGCTCATCGGAGTGGCCCTGGCGTTCAGCCTCGATTTCATCGCGGTACGGGTGACGTCGCCGCGCCTGGTCGGCACCCTGTTCGCGATCGACCCGGTGATGGGCGCGGTCATCGGCGCCGTTCTGCTCGGCCAGGTGCTGACCGCATCCGTGGTCATCGGGATCCTGCTCGTGGTGGTGTCCGGCGGCGTCGTCATTTGGCTGGCCGGCAAGGCGCAATCGAAGTCGCTCTCACTGCCCGCGGTCGCCGCACCCGAACAAGCCTGAGGCGCCCCGGGTGCGCCGCGCGCGTCGAAAACCGCGGCGCGCGTTGAGCTCAGCGCGCGCCGCGGTTTTCGACCCGCGCGCCGCTCGATAGCTCCGCCCGACGCGGATCCGTGCCACCCGACGCCTCACCGGGCGACGGGCGTGAGAGCTCGCCGACGATGCCACTCCGCCCGCGCCGCCATCAGCCCGACCACCGCGAGGGCTCCCGCCACATACCCGGTGGCCGTCACGAACGGCGTCAGCACCAGCAATGCCAACGGCAGCAGAACCCCGACAGGCGCCCAGCGCAGCACGTCGCGCAGCCGCTCGCGGTAGCGCAACGCGATCAGTGCATTCGTGCCGTAGAACAGCGCGATGCCGCCGGACACCGCGGCCGCTGCCCCCGGTGAAATCGGTTCCAGCGGATCGGCCACGGCAGTGCCGAGCCCCGCAGCCAACAGCACGATCGAACTGACGAGCAGGAACGGCAGATACATCACCGTGTCACGGAGAGCGCCGATGTTTCCCGCGGCGTGCAGGCGCCGCCAGCTGCGCTCGGCGCTGTCGGCACTGTAGGTGAAGAACGCCCAGGCCAACAACGCGATGGCGGCGAACGCGAGGAGTGCGGTGAGCCCGGATGCGACGCTCCAGCTTGCACTCCACTCGGCGAAGACCGCGAGCACTGATTCCCCGAACACGATGACGACGAAGAGTCCGACGCGCTCGGTCACGTGGTCGATGTTCAGCGCTTGACGCAACCAAGACGATTCACGACCGAGAAACGCGAGCAACACCACTTCGATCCCGATGGCTATCGCCCAGAGCAGATAGCGCCCGGGCGGTGGCACGACGGCCGACACCGCCCAGAGCACGGCCGTGACGCCGCAGTACAGCACCGGCCGATACCAGGCGACGCCGTTTCGACGCCCCTGCGTCCACCAGGCGAAGAACAGCATCAGTCGCAGAATGGCGTTGCCGAGGGCATAGGCCCAGGCCCGGTCGCCGAGCCCGCCGATACTGGCCGCCGCCATCATCCCGACGGCGAACATCGCCACGCTGACCATCAGCCAGATTTTTCCGGTCACGCGTTCGCCGAACAGGTTAAGGGTGAGCATCACGTTGACCCACGCCCACCAGGCGGGGAAGAACAAGACGGCGAAAGTCAGAAACTGCAGCGGATGCGGGTCGCCATGCACTCCGAGGGCGAGCTGGCCGACGAACGCCACCATCACCAGATCGAAGAACAGCTCCAGCCAATTCGCCCGGCGGGGCGTGCGCGCGGTGGACTCGGACTCCGCACCCGCGGCATCCGCGCCCCCGTTTGGCTCTTCGGCTGTGGCCACGGCGCCAGCGTAGTCCGCGTTCCCGTGCCGCGCGCACGACAAAGCCCCGCCTGCCTGTCTGTGACGACGCGGAGGCGGGGCTTTGAACTGCTCTACCTACTTCTTGGCGTAGGCGGGTGCGACCTCGTTGTGAGCGTCGCCGACCCGGTAGACCCGGATGTCGTTGGTCGAGCCGATGATTCCGGGAGGGGATCCGGAGATCACCACAACCTTGTCACCGACCTCGGCCAGGCCTTCGCCCAGCAGGATCGTGTCGACCTGAGCGAACATCGCGTCGGTGTGCGTGACGCGGTCGACGAGGTACGTCTGCACGCCCCAGGTCAGCGCCAGACGACGACGGATGCCGGGCTCCGGCGTGAAGGCGATCATCGGGATCTGCGAGCGGATGCGCGCCATGCGACGCACGGAGTCGCCGGACTCCGTGAAGATGCACACGTACTTCGCGTCGACGAACTGGGCGACCTCGCTGGCGGCGAGAGTGATCGCACCACCCTGCGTGCGCGGCTTGACGGTCAGCGGCTGGATGCGCTCCAGGCCGTGCACCTCGGTCGAGTCGACGATGCGCGCCATGGTCTGCACGGTGACGACCGGGTATTCGCCCACGCTCGTCTCACCACTCAGCATCACGGCGTCGGCACCATCGAGCACGGCGTTGGCCACGTCCGAGGTTTCGGCGCGCGTCGGCACCGGGCTGTGAATCATCGATTCGAGCATCTGCGTGGCAACGATGACCGGCTTCGCCATGCGGCGAGCGATCTCGACGGCGCGCTTCTGCACGATCGGCACGGCTTCGAGCGGAAGCTCGACGCCCAGGTCGCCACGAGCGACCATGATTGCGTCGAAGGCGTCGATGATCTCTTCGAGGTTGTCGACAGCCTGCGGCTTCTCGATCTTGGCGATGACCGGAACGCGGCGGCCTTCTTCGTCCATGATCTCGTGAACGCGCTTGATGTCGGCGGCGTCACGCACGAAGGACAGCGCGATCAGGTCGGCGCCGAGCTTCATGCCCCAACGCAGGTCGTCTTCGTCCTTCTCCGACAGAGCGGGAACGTTGACGGCAACGCCGGGCAGGTTGATGCCCTTGTTGTTCGAGACCGGGCCGGCGACGATCACCTTCGTGGTGACGACGACGCCATCCGTCTCGACAACCTGGACCTTGACCTTGCCGTCATCGATCAGCAGGAAGTCGCCGGGGTTCACGTCCTGGGGCAGGCCCTTGAACGTGGTGCCGCAGATCTGCTGGTTGCCCAGGATGTCTTCGGTGGTGATCTTGAAGATGTCATCGACAGCGAGGTCGTAGGGTCCGCCTTCGAACTTGCCGAGGCGGATCTTCGGGCCCTGCAGGTCAACCATCACGGCGATGGCACGACCGGAGTCATTGGCTGCCTTGCGCACGTTGGCGTAGACGCCTTCGTGGACCGCATAGGTGCCGTGGCTGAGGTTCATGCGGCATACGTCGACGCCGGCATCGATGATCGCCCGAATCTGCTCGTAGCTCGATGCTGCCGGCCCGAGGGTGGCAACGATTTTCGCGCGTCTCATTCTGGTAATTCTCCGTTTTCCGCGCCCTGTCGGCGCATTTCTTGCGGGTAATGAAAGAGTGTTAGATCGAAATCGGTCGGTCGGTCGGCTTGACCGGCGAGGGAAGTCGAGTGCTGCCGACGAGATACTCGTCGACGGCTGCCGCTGCAGCGCGGCCTTCAGCAATGGCCCAGACGATCAGCGACTGGCCACGTCCGGCGTCACCAGCCACGAAGACTCCTTCACGACTGGTTTGGTAATCACCGGCACGTTCGACATTACCGCGCAGATCGAACGGAATCTGCAGCTGAGCAGACAGATCGTCTGATTCAGGTCCGGTGAAGCCGAGCGCCAGCAGCACCAGATCCGCGGGAATCTCCCGTTCAGTGCCCGCTTTCGGCACACGACGGCCATCCATGTACTCGGTTTCGGCGACTCGAATCGCACGAACTTCGCCGACCTCATTGGCCAGGAATTCAACCGTCGACGCGAGGAACTGGCGTGTCCCGCCCTCTTCGTGTGCGCTTTGCACCTCGAACAGGGTCGGCGACATCGGCCAGGGCTGGTTGCTCGGGCGTTCGTGGCCCGGCTGGGTTCCGATCGCCAGGTTGGTGACGGATGCGGCGAGCTGACGGTGCGCAGTTCCGATGCAGTCTGCTCCGGTGTCGCCGCCACCGAGAACGACGACGTGCTTGCCTTCCGCGGTGATCTGCGCGTGCACACTGTCGCCGGCGCCGACCTTGTTCTGCTGCACGAGGTATTCCATCGCGAAGTGAACGCCGGCCAGGTCGCGGCCGGGAATCGGCAGGTCTCGCGGCACGAGGGCGCCCGTGGCGATCACGACCGCGTCGTAGCGGGCACGCAGGTCATCCCAGGTGATGTCCACACCGATGTTCACGCCGGCACGGAACCGGGTTCCTTCGGCAGCCATCTGGGCGAGGCGGCCTTCCAGGTGCTTCTTCTCCATTTTGAAGTCGGGGATGCCGTACCGCAGCAGTCCGCCGATCCGGTCGTCGCGCTCGAACACGGCGACGGTGTGCCCGGCCCGGGTCAGCTGCTGGGCGGCCGCGAGGCCGGCCGGCCCGGAACCGACCACGGCGACCGTCTTGCCGCTCAGACGTCCGGGCGGCTGGGGGGTGACCCATCCGTTGGCGAAGGCCTGGTCGATGATCGAGACCTCGACCTGCTTGATCGTGACGGCGGGCTGGTTGATGCTGAGCACGCACGCCGATTCACACGGTGCCGGGCAGAGCCGGCCGGTGAATTCGGGAAAGTTGTTCGTGGCGTGCAGGCGTTCGATGGCCTGGGCGCCCTCGTCCCGCCAGGTGAGGTCGTTCCATTCGGGAATCAGGTTGCCGAGTGGGCAACCCTGGTGACAGAACGGAACACCGCAGTCCATGCACCGGCCGGCTTGACGCTTCAGAACAGCGGCGTCGCCCTGCTCGTACACCTCTTTCCAGTCCATCAAACGCACGGATACCGGGCGACGGGCGGGAAGTTCACGCTCCGTCGTTTTCAGGAATCCCTTCGGGTCAGCCATTGGTTACCTCCAAGATGCGGTTCCAGACGATGTCGCCATCGGGGTCGAGGCCTTCGTCGAGCGCCTGTTGGCGGGTCGACAGCACGGCGGCGTAGTCACGCGGCAGCACCTTGACGAAGGTCGACATGGTGGTGTCGAGGTCGGCCAGCAGGCGTGCGGCAAGCGCCGACTCTGTCAGGTCGCGGTGTTGTTCGAGCAGGTCGCGCACGATTTCACGATCGGCGCTGCCGAGCTCCTGCAGTTCGAGCTCGCCGGAGTCGAGCGACTGCCGGTTGACGTTCTCGGTGCGGAGGCCATAGACATACGCGGTGCCACCGGACATGCCGGCGCCGAGGTTGCGCCCGGTTCCGCCGAGGATCAGTGCGAGACCGCCGGTCATGTATTCGAGGGCGTGGTCTCCGACCCCTTCGACGACGGCCGTCGCACCGGAGTTGCGCACCAGGAAGCGTTCACCGACGATGCCGCGGATGAACATGCTGCCCTGTGTGGCGCCGTACCCGATGACGTTGCCGGCGATGACGTTGCGTTCGGCCGGGAAGACGCTGTTGCGGTCGGGGCGCACGGTGATCGAACCACCGGAGAGCCCCTTGCCGACGTAGTCGTTCGAGTCGCCCTCGAGGTGCAGGGTGATTCCGCTCGGCAGGAACGCACCGAAGGACTGCCCGGCGCTACCCGTCAGCGTCACGCTGATCGAGTCGGCGGGCAGGCCGTTGGCGCCGTGACGGAGGGTGACTTCGTGGCCGAGCATGGTGCCGACGGCGCGCTCGGTGTTGCGAATCGGCAGTGCGATGTTGATCTGACCGCCGTGCTCGAGAACGCCGGCGCTCTGGCGGATCAGCTCGTTGTCGAAGTGAGCCTCGAGTTCGTGGTCCTGCGGACGCGAGAACTGACGGGGTTCTGAGTCGGAGAAGTCCGGGCCGATCAGGATGGGCGACAGGTCGAGACCCGAGGCCTTCCAGTGTTCGATCGCGCCGTTCATGTTGAGCATTTCGCGGTGCCCGATGGCCTGCTCGAGACTCGTGAAGCCGAGTTCGGCGAGGTATTCGCGCACCTCCTGGGCGATGAACTCGAAGAAGTTCACGACGTGGTCGGCCTGACCGGTGAAGCGCTTCCGCAGTTCCGGGTTCTGGGTGGCGACGCCGACCGGGCAGGTGTCCAGGTGGCAGACCCGCATCATGATGCAGCCCTCGACGATCAGCGGCGCCGTGGCGAAGCCGAACTCTTCTGCTCCGAGGAGCGCGCCGATGATCACGTCGCGGCCGGTCTTCAACTGGCCGTCGACCTGCACGACAACACGGTCACGCATCCCGTTCAGCATCAGCGTCTGCTGGGTCTCGGCCAGGCCGAGCTCCCACGGGGTGCCGGCGTGCTTCAGCGAATTGACCGGGCTGGCGCCGGTTCCGCCGTCGTGGCCCGACACCAGGATCACGTCGGAGAGCGCCTTGGCGACGCCCGCGGCCACCGCACCGATACCCGACTGGCTGACCAGTTTGGTGTGGATGCGCGCCTTCGGGTTGGCTCGCTTGAGGTCGAAGATCAGCTGCTTGAGGTCTTCGATCGAGTAGATGTCGTGGTGCGGGGGCGGCGAGATGAGGCCGACGCCGGCCGTGGCGTGGCGGGTGCGCGCCACCCAGGGGTACACCTTGGTCGGCGGCAGCTGGCCGCCCTCACCGGGCTTGGCGCCCTGGGCGAGTTTGATCTGGATGTCGTCGGCGTGGGTGAGGTACATGCTCGTGACACCGAACCGGCCGGAGGCGACCTGTTTGACCGCACTGCGACGCTCGGGGTCGAGCAGCCGCTCGAGGTCTTCGCCGCCCTCACCGGTGTTCGACTTGCCGCCGAGCCGGTTCATGGCGATGGCGAGTGTCTCGTGGGCCTCCTGCGAGATGGAGCCGTAGCTCATCGCACCGGTGGAGAACCGCTTGACGATCGAGGCGACAGACTCGACGTCGTCGAGCGGCACCGGCTTGCGGGCGCCGGGGTTGAGCCCGAACAGTCCGCGCAGAGTCATCAACTCGGCCGCCTGGTCGTCGACGAGCTTCGTGTATTCACGGAAGATGTCGTAGCGACGCGTGCGGGTCGAGTGCTGAAGCCTGAAGATGGTGTCCGGGTTGAACAGGTGGGGCGGTCCCCCGCGGCGCCACTGGTACTCGCCGCCGGTGTTCAACCGTTCGTGGGCGGTGATCGCGGTGTCTTCCGGGTAGGCCGCGGTGTGACGGTCGAGGTTCTCGGCCGCGATCACGTCGATGCCGATTCCGCCGAGTTTGCTCGTCGTTCCGGTGAAGTAGCGTGCGACGAAGTCCTGGTCGAGGCCGATCGCCTCGAAGGCCTGCGCGCCGGCGTACGACGACACCGTCGAGATGCCCATCTTCGACATGATCTTCAGTACACCCTTGCCGAGTGCCTTGATCAGGTTGTACACGGCCTTCTCGGGCGTCACGTTGGTGATCGCACCGCTCCGCACGAGGTTTTCGCAGGTTTCCATCGCGAGGTATGGGTTGACGGCGGAGGCACCGTAGCCGATCAGAAGCGCCACGTGGTGCACTTCGCGCACATCGCCGGCTTCGACGACGATACCGACCTTCATCCGGTTCTCGGTGCGGATCAGGTGGTGGTGCACGGCGGCAATGAGCAGCAGGGACGGTACGGGGGCGAGGTCTTTGTTCGAGTCCCGGTCGGAGAGCACGAGAAAGTGGGCTCCCGCGTCGATGGCTTCATCGACCTCGGCGCAGATCGCCGTGATGCGGTTTTCGAGTGCGTCCGGCCCCTCATCGAAACGGTAGAGACCGCGGATGGTGGACGTCAGCCGGCTGCCCGGTCGCGGGTCGATGTGCTGGATCTTCGCGAGCTCATCATTGTCGATGACCGGAAAGTCGAGCACGACCTGGCGGGCGTGCTCCGCACCGGCCGAGAGCAGGTTGCGCTCCGGGCCGAGGGCGAGCTTGAGCGAGGTGACGACCTCTTCGCGGATCGAGTCGAGCGGGGGGTTCGTGACCTGGGCGAACTGCTGGGTGAAGTAGTCGAACAGCAGGCGCGGGCGCTCGGCGAGAACGGCGATCGGCGTGTCGGTGCCCATGGCGCCGAGAGGCTCCGCACCGGTGCGGGCCATCGGCGTGAGCAGCAATCGCACTTCTTCTTCGGTGTACCCGAAGGTGCGCTGACGCCGCACGACGGATGCCGGCGGGTGCACGATGTGCTCGCGCTCCGGCAGGTCCTTCAGGTTGATGCGTCCGGCATCCAGCCATTCGCCCCACGGCTCGCTCGCCGAGAGTTCGGCCTTGATCTCTTCGTCTTCGATCAGACGACCGGCGACGGTGTCGACGAGGAACATCTTGCCGGGACGCAGACGTCCCTTGCGCACGACGCGGCTCGGATCGATGTCGAGGACACCGATCTCGCTGGCGAGCACGACGAGGCCGTCGTCGGTGATCAGGTAGCGGCCGGGGCGAAGCCCGTTGCGGTCGAGGGTGGCCCCGACGAGGGAACCGTCGGTGAAGACGATCGCGGCCGGGCCGTCCCACGGCTCCATCAGCATCGAGTGGTACTCGTAGAAGTCGCGGCGCTCGGCCTCGAGGTCAGGCTGGTTCTCCCAGGCTTCCGGCACCATCATCATCACCGCGTGCGGCAGGGACCGGCCGGAGAGGCTGAGCAGTTCGACGACCTCATCGAAGGAGGCGGAGTCGCTGGCACCGGGGGTGACGATGGGCAGCAGTGGGGCGAGCTCACCGAGCAGCTCGGATTCGAGCTGCGACTGGCGGGCGCGCATCCAGTTGCGGTTGCCCTGCACGGTGTTGATCTCACCGTTGTGGGCGATCATCCGAAACGGCTGCGCGAGCGGCCAGGACGGGAACGTGTTGGTCGAGTAGCGGGAGTGCACGAGCGCCAATTTCGACGCGAACCGCGGGTCGGACAGGTCGGGGTAGAAGGGTTCGAGCTGCAGCGTGGTGACCATGCCCTTGTAGACCATGGTGCGACAGGACAGCGAGGCGAAGTACACCTCGAGCTCCCGCTCGGCGCGCTTCCGCAGTCGCCAGGTCTGGCGGTCGAGGGCAATGCCGCCGACCAAGGCACCGGTCTCGGTCAGGAGCGTGCTCTGCACATACAACTGCTGGATGGCCGGCATGGCGGCCCGTGCCAGGTTGCCGACCTCGTCGGGCCGGACCGGCACCTCGCGCCAGCCGAGAACCGCGAGGCTCTCGGCGGCGGCGATCGCCGCAATCGACCGCTTGATGGCGCTCCGCGCCGTCGGGTCGGTCGGCAGGAACACGTTCCCGACCGCGTAGCGTCCGGGAGCCGGCAGGGTGAAGTCGACGACGTCCCGCAAGAACGCGTCGGGAATCTGGGTGACGATTCCCGCCCCGTCGCCCGTGCCCGCATCCGAACCGACAGCACCGCGGTGCTCCAGGTTGCGCAGAGCGTCGAGGGCCAACGTGATGATGTCGTGCCCCGCGGTGCCGCGCAATGTGGCGACCATCGCGAGCCCGCAGGCGTCACGCTCCTCAGCCGGATCGTAGAGTCCCTGCGGTTCTGGCATTGTGCCAAACCGCGAGAAGGGAGGCTTGACTGCCATGAAACCGTCCTCACATGCAAAGTGATAGCGAGGGACGACGCTGGCCCGCTAGGGGAAGAGAGACGCCACCAGATCGACCGGGTAACGGGCCGTGATCAGGGGGGTGGTGACGGGATCTCTCAGTTCGAGACGCTTCTGCTTGTGGCTGCGTGCTCCGCCGATCCGGTGGAATCAGAGGCTTCATTGCCGCCGCCATCTACTTCGGACTCGGTGTCGTCAGATTCTACATCAGCATCGGGAGCGCTCCACTCACGACCGGGCACGTAGGGGCTCAATTCGATCCCGGTGTGCTCGCGGTTCTGAATGATGATGATCAAAAGACCGATCAGAATCGCCAACAGGGCTGCCCAGACATTTGTGCGGATTCCGAAGAAAATCTCGCTTGGGTCGAGGCGAATCGACTCAAAATAGGTGCGACCCAGTCCATACCAGATGAGATAGACGCCAAACGCTTTGCCCCAACGGAGGGTGAATTTGCGCTCCAGGTAGAGCAGAACGGCGACGCCGAGCAAGTTCCAAATAATTTCGTAGAGGAACGTCGGAGTGAACAAAGTTCCGGCCGGAAGACCCGCCGGGAACGCCGGATTCGTCGACTCGATCTGCAGACCCCAGGGCAGGGTGGTCGGCTGGCCGAAGAGTTCGTGGTTGAACCAGTTGCCGAGGCGACCCATCGCCTGGGCGACGAGCATGCCGGGCGCGAGAGCGTCAGCGAACGACCAGAAGCGGATGCCCGTCATCCGGCATCCGATGAATGCACCGACGGCGCCACCGAGCAGCGCACCGAAGATGGCGTTGCCGCCCTCCCAGATGTAGAGCGTGCGCAGCAGATCGGCGCCGGGGTAGAAGTAGTCCCCCGGGTGGGTGAGCACGTGGTAGATGCGTGCGCCGACGATTCCGAGCGGCACCGCCCACAGAATGATGTCGAGCACGATGCCCGGCTCAGCCCCACGCTTGGTCAGGCGGCGAGAGGTCATCACGGTGGCGACGATGATGCCGGCGAGAATGCACAGCGCGTAGGCGTGAATCCTGAACGGTCCGAGGTCGAAATAGCTCCAGTCGGGGCTGGGGATGCTCAGGGGAAACGACACCTCGGTACTACCTTTCACGTCGTGACGCGAGTCACTTTCAGCGCCCAATCGAGCGCCTCGGTCAACTTATCTTAGTTTTCAGACTGCGGAGGCTCAGCACCACCGCGGGTGGCTAGAGTGCGCGGGTACCGGCAGCGAGCTGGGCGGCGAGGGTGCCGAGCGCGTCGATACCCCCATCGGTGAGTGCCTTCACCAGGGCGGAGCCGACGATCGCGCCGTCGGCGTAGCCCAGGATCTCGCGCACCTGGTCGGGGGTTGAGACACCGATACCGACGCAGGCGCTGGTCGAACCGGCCAGACGCAGCCGTTCGATGAGCACACGTGCCGCAGCGTCGACATCCGCGCGTGCACCGGTGATGCCCATGGTCGAGACCGCGTAGACGAAGCCACGGCTGGCCTCGACGGCCTGCTTGATGCGGGCGTCGGATGACGAGGGCGCGGCCAGGAAGACGCGGTCGAGACCGGTGCGCTCACTGGCGGCGAGCCAGGCGTCGGCCTCATCGGGGATGAGGTCCGGCGTGATCAACCCGGCTCCACCGGCCGCGGCCAGGTCGTCGGCGAACCGGTCGACGCCGTACTGCAGCACGGGATTCCAGTAGGTCATCAGCAGAATCGGCGCCGAAACCTGCGCAGTGATCGCCGACACCGCTTCGAAAGCGTGGTGCAGCCGGAAGCCGTCGGCCAATGCGCGCTGAGTGGCGACCTGGATGACCGGGCCGTCCATGACGGGGTCGGAGTAGGGGACGCCGAGTTCGATGACGTCCACGCCGTTCTCGACCAGGGCGACGGCAGCATCGATGCTCTCCCCCAGGCTCGGGAAGCCGACGGGGAGGTAGCCGATCAGCGCGCCGGAGCCCGCCTCACGCCGTGCCGCGATGGTGCGCTCGACGGTGCTGGTCGAACCAGTGCTCTGCTTCTGTTCGGTCACGACTGTTCCGCACCTTCGTCGAGCAGATCGAAGTATCGACCCGCGGTCTCCATGTCTTTGTCGCCACGACCGCTGAGGTTCACCAGGATCGTCGCGTCGGGGCCGAGGCGCTTGCCGAGTTCCAGCGTGCCGGCGAGGGCGTGCGAGGACTCAATGGCCGGGATGATGCCTTCGGTGCGGCTGAGCAGGCGGAGGGCGTGCATCGCCTCATCGTCGGTGACGGGTAGGTAGGTGGCACGACCGATGCTGGCCAGCCACGCGTGCTCCGGGCCGACACCCGGGTAGTCCAGACCGGCAGAAATCGAGTGCGACTCCAACGTCTGGCCGTCGGCATCCTGCAGCATGAGGCTGCGGGCGCCGTGCAGCACACCGGGGCTTCCTTTGGTGATCGTTGCCGCGTGACGGGGCGTCTCAGCACCCTCGCCGGCAGCTTCATAGCCGTAGAGTGCGACGTCGGCGTCGTCGAGGAACGCGTGGAAGATGCCCATCGCATTCGACCCGCCGCCGACGCAGGCGGTCACTGCATCGGGGAGACGACCGGTGAGATCGAGAACCTGCTGGCGCGCCTCTTCACCGATGATCTTCTGAAAGTCGCGCACCATGGCGGGGAACGGGTGCGGGCCGGCCACAGTTCCGAAGATGTAGTTGGTGGTCTCCACGTTGGTGACCCAGTCACGCATCGCTTCGTTGATCGCGTCTTTCAGGGTGCGGGAGCCCGCGGTGACGGGGATCACTTCAGCGCCGAGCAGACGCATCCGGGCCACGTTGAGAGCCTGACGCTCGGTGTCGACCTCGCCCATGTAGACGACGCAGTCGAGACCGAACAGGGCGGCGGCGGTCGCGGTGGCGACGCCGTGCTGACCTGCACCGGTTTCGGCGATGACTCTGGTCTTGCCGATGCGCTTGGTGAGCAGGGCCTGGCCGAGCACATTGTTGATCTTGTGCGAACCGGTGTGGTTCAAGTCTTCACGCTTGAGGATGATGCGTGCCCCGCCGGCGTGCGCGGCGAACCGCGGCACCTCGGTGATGATCGACGGGCGACCGGTGTAGGTCTTGTGCAGCTCCATCAGCTCAGCGGCGAACGAGGGGTCTTGCTTCGCCAGTTCGTACTCAGCGGTGAGCTCGTCGAGCGCGGCGACGAGCGATTCCGGCACCCACCGCCCGCCGAACTCGCCGAAGTACGGGCCGGATTCAGTACGTAGGGACATTTAGACCGCCAGAAACTCGGAAAGGGTACGGAGGGGATCGCTGGTCACGAGGGCTTCGCCGACCAGAACGACGTCGGCGCCTGCTGCCCGGTAGTGGGCGACATCCGCCGCCGTCTTGACGGCGGACTCAGCCACTTTCACCACACCGGAGGGGATGGAGCCGGACAAACGGCCGAAGAGTTCGGTGTCGAGCTCGAAGGTCGCCAGGTCGCGGGCGTTCACGCCGACGAGCCGAGCGTCGATGTCGATGGCTCGGCTGACCTCATCGGAGCTGTGGGTTTCAACCAGCGCGGTCATGCCGAGCTCGTTGATGAGGCTGTGCAGTGACGCCAGGGTGCTCTGGTCGAGCGCGGCGACGATCAAGAGCACGAGGTCTGCACCGGCGGCCCGCGCTTCGAAGACCTGGTACGCGTTGCCGATGAAGTCTTTGCGCAGCACGGGGATGCGTACCGCTGCCTTCACCTGCTCAAGGTCGGCGAGCGAGCCCTTGAACTTGCGGCCTTCGGTGAGCACGCTGATCGCGCTGGCTCCGCCGGACTCGTAGTTGAGGGCGAGTGCCGCTGGATCGACGATGTCGGCCAGGGCACCGCGCGACGGGCTGGCCCGCTTCACTTCGGCGATGATCTTCACCCGGTCGGCCGGAGCCAGAACGGCCAGCGCGTCGAGTGCGGGAACCCGCAGAAGTGCAGCCTGTTCGACAACGGCGAGTGAACTCACCGCTTCACGTGCTTCGGCGTCGGCGAGTGAGCCGGCCAGAAGGTCGGTCAGCAGGTCGGTCGCCACGAAACTAGTGGTTCGCCGGAGCAGAGTCTGCGACGCCGTAGCCGACCTTCGACATGACGTAGCCGACAATGAGTCCGACGACGAGGAGACCGGCCGACGCCCATACCAGCCACGCCATCTCCAGGAAGAACGCGACGGTTCCAATGGTGAAGGCGAGAAGCATGATGATGACGGCGGTCCATGCTGCCGGCGAATGGCCGTGACCGGGGTCGATGGACTCGATGCTCATACTGCTCCTTGAAGTGTGTTGATGTTCATGCCAAGTCTAGCGGGTTGGGTCTTCGCCACGACTCAGGTCGTCCCAGTCGCCGATTGAGTCGCCGGAGCTGGTGCTGCGGTCGGTTTTCGTGTCGGGGCGGGCGGATGCGGCCGGCCCCGAGCCGTCGCCGCTGCCGTCAGTCGTGCCGTCGGTCATCTCGTCGGTCGTCTCGTCAGCGCCGGCGACCGGCTCCAACCGGGTCGCCTGAAAACGACTCGTCGCCCCGGGCCAGCGTGATGAGGTGACGAGAACCGCGACACCGGCGGCGACCATGATGACCGCCGCGATGAGGGCCAGATACGGCCACAATGTCAGGCTCGTGGTCACGACGCCGTCGCCGGCGTGCTTGCCGGCCACGCCGGTCAGCTTGGTGATGGCGCCTGCGCTCGCGCCGGCCGGATCGCTCACCGCGCCATACGCCGCGATGCCCACCGAGACGCCGAGGAGCACCTCGAGAACGCCGAGAACAATGCGGATGATCGGCCCGGCAATGGTGAGTGCGCCGCCGAGGGCGAGTCCGGCCAGGGCCAGGGCCGTCAGGGCCGGGGCTGCGGTTGCACCGTCGATCTCGAGCTGTTGGGCGCCGCCGGAGTGACTGAAAATGGTGGTCGTCACCCAGGTCTGCGTCCAGGCCAGCAGAGCGAGTCCGCTGCCGAGCAGAATTGCAACGATGATGAGCAGTTTGATGCGGGAGGCGGATGCCCTGGCCTGCTTCTGAGCCGGCGTTCCGGCCGGTGACTGTGTCATCTAGAACACCCGCGCCATCTGGTTCGCCACGGCGACCGCGCGCAGCGGCGCCGCGGCTTTGTTCTGCGACTCTTGATACTCAGACGCCGGGTCGGAGTCGGCGACCAGCCCGCCGCCGGCCTGCACGCGCGCCACCCCGTTGATGATCGTCGCCGTGCGGATCGCAATGGCCAGGTCGGCATCTCCGGCGAAGCCGAAGTAGCCGACAACTCCCCCGTAGACGCCGCGCTGGGCGGGCTCGAGGGCGTCGATGATCTCCAGCGCCCGCGGCTTCGGTGCCCCGGAGAGCGTACCGGCCGGGAACGTCGCCCGGAAGACATCGATGGCGCTCTTGTCGGGGAGCAGATCGCCCTCGACCGACGAGACGAGGTGCATGATGTGGCTGAATCGTTCGACGCGCATGAATTCGGTCACCTCGACCGATCCTGCCGCACAGACCTTGAGCAGGTCGTTGCGGGCGAGGTCGACGAGCATCAGGTGCTCGGCCTTCTCTTTGGCGTCGCCGGTGAGCTCCACCTCGAAGTCCGCGTCGGCATCCGGAGTCGCACCGCGCGGCTTGGAGCCGGCGATCGGGTGAGTGAAAACGCGACCGTTTTGCACCTTGACGAGCGCCTCGGGTGACGAGCCGACAATCCAGTACGGCTCACCGGCCGGTGACTCGAGGCTGAGCAGATACATGTACGGGCTCGGGTTCAGGCTGCGGAGCACCCGGTAGACGTCGATCGGGTGCGCCGTGCACTCCTGATCGAAGCGCTGCGAGATGACGACCTGAAAGATGTCGCCGTCGACGATGTGCTGCTTCGCCGTGTCGACCGACGCCAGAAAATCGGCCCGCTCCGTGCGGTTGGTCGGCGAGGGCAGCGTCGAGAGGTCGATCGTCGACACCCAGGCTTCGGACGGAGCCGCCAGACGCGCCTGCAGGCTGTCGAGACGGGCCTGCGCGTCGTTCCAGAGGGCATCCGCAGAGTCGACGCCGTCGTTCAGAACGTTGGCGATCAGCTGCACGGTGCCGAATTTGTGGTCGAGCACGACGAGGTCGGCGACGAAGCTGAAAGCCTGCCCCGGCACGTCATAGTCGGCCGGCGGCTGGTCGGGAAGATTCTCGATCTGACGGATGGCTTCCCAGCCGATGAAGCCGACGAGGCCGCCGGTCAGCGGCGGGTGTTCGGGCAGCCGCGGGGTCTGCCAGGCCGCGTAGAGGTGGGCGAGCGCGGCAAGCGGGCCGAGGGTGATGGCGTCACCGAGGGCGCGTTCGGCCGAGAGGCCGTAGTCGAGCCACTCGCTCGAATCGCCAGTCTGGGTGAGCACTCCGAACGAGGAGACGCCGACGAAGGAGAAGCGCGACCAGATCCCGCCCTGCTCGGCCGACTCGAGCAGGAAGCTGCCCGGGGCGCCGTTGGCGAGTTTGCGATAGATGCCGACCGGTGTCTCGCCGTCGGCGAAAAGCTCGCGAACAACCGGGATCACCCGGTGTTCGCTCACCAATGCGGTGAACTGGTCATGACGCGTGGTTCCGGCTGTCGCGGCGATCAATTTCGGATCCTTTACTCGTGCGAGATCAGTGGCGTGGCATCCGGCCGGTGGCCGGGGGTGGCGGGGAGGTCGCGACCGTCGAAGCAGGTGCGCGTGCCGGTGTGGCACGCGACTCCGACCTGGTCGACCTGCACCAGCAGGGTGTCGTTGTCGCAGTCGAGCGCCGCGGCGTGCACGTACTGCGCGTGGCCGGACGTGTCGCCCTTGCGCCAGTATTCTTGGCGGCTGCGCGACCAGAAGGTGACCCGGCCCTCACGGAGCGTGCGGCTCAGCGCCTCGCGGTCCATCCAGCCGAGCATGAGCACCTCATGGGTGTCGTATTGCTGGATGACGGCAGGGATCAGACCGTCTGAATTGAACACCGCAGCGTCCAGAGCCGTCTCGACGGCCGCCGTGTTGTCGTTGTTCGTTGTCATCAGCGCACCAGCATTCCTGAGTCGGCCAGCTCGCGTTTGACGTCGCCGATGGTGAGTTCGCGGCTGTGGAACACGGAGGCGGCGAGCACGGCGTCGGCACCGGCGCGAATGGCCGGCGGGAAGTCTTCGACCCGTCCGGCGCCGCCGGAGGCGATCACCGGAACCGTGCTGATGGCGTGCATCAGGCTGATCAGCTCGGTGTCGAAGCCGGCCTTGGTGCCGTCGGCATCGATGGAGTTGACCAGCAGCTCCCCCGCGCCCAGTTCGATCGCGGTTGTCGCCCAGGCGAGCGCGTCGAGGTCGGTCTCGGTGCGGCCGCCGTGGGTGGTCACGACGAAGCCCGATTCGGTGCGGTCGCTGCGTTTGACATCGAGCGAGAGCACGAGCACCTGCGAGCCGTAGCGGTCGGCGATCTCGCCGATCAACGCCGGGCGGGCGATTGCCGCACTGTTCAGGCCGATCTTGTCTGCGCCGTGCCCCTGCAGCTTCGCGACGTCTTCGACGCTGCGGATACCGCCGCCGACGGTCAGCGGGATGAACACCTGTTCTGCGGTGGCCTGCACCACGTCGTAGGTCGTCGCCCGGTTGTCGACCGTTGCCGTCACATCGAGAAAGGTCAGTTCGTCGGCACCCTGCTCGTAGTAGAGCCGGGCCAGTTCGACCGGATCGCCTGCGTCGCGCAGGTTCTCAAAGTTCACGCCTTTGACGACGCGGCCGTTTGCCACATCGAGGCAGGGAATCACGCGCACCGCGAGAGTCATGACCGGTACTCCTTCGCCGTTTCGCAGCTCATCGAATCACTCAGGGTCAGATCACTCAATTTCAGAGCAGTCATCATCACAGCCTAAAGACGCGCGTTGTGAATTGTCGTAACGAGGATGGCGCGGGCGCCGAGTTCGTACAGGTCGTCCATCACCGAGTTCATGTCCTTGCGCGGGATCATCACCCGCACGGCGACCCAGTCGGGATCGTGCAGCGAGGACACAGTGGGCGATTCGATGCCGGGAGCCAGCTGGCAGGCCGCATCCAACTGGGCAACCGGGATGTCGTAGTCCATCAGCACGTACTGACGAGCGACGAGAACACCCTGCAGGCGACGGAGCAGCGTGGCGATGCCGGGCTTGTCGTTGCCGGAGTCGATCAGAACCGCTGTGGATTCGAGGATGACCGGGCCGAAGATCTCCAAGCCGGCCTTCCGCAGCGTCGACCCGGTGGACACGACGTCAGCGACGGCATCCGCGACACCGAGCTGAACGGCGGATTCGACGGCGCCGTCGAGCGTGACGAGTTCGACCTCGACATCGTGGGTGGCGAGAAAACGCTCGACGAGACCCGGGTAGCTGGTGGCGACGCGGAGGCCCGCGAGGTCGGCGAGAGTTTGGAAGCGACCGGCCGGGCCGGCGAAACGGAACGTCGAGTCGCCGAAGTTGAGGTTCGCGATCTCGACCGCCGGTGAGTGGGAGTCGAGCAGCAGGTCGCGGCCGGTGATCCCCACATCGAGGGCGCCGCTTCCGACGTAGGTGGCGATGTCGCGGGGGCGCAGGTAGAAGAACTCGACGTCGTTGGCCGGGTCGGCGACAACGAGGTCGCGCGGGTCGCGGCGACCGGTATAGCCGGCCTCGAACAACATCTGCGCGGCGGTTTCGGACAGGGAACCCTTATTGGGAACGGCAATTCTCAGCATGATGCACTTTCGTATGGTTCAGGGATGGGCGGAGTCAACAGAGCAATCAGTGGCCGTAGGCCACAGTGATCACAGATGTCGGTAAATGTCCGCCGGGGTCAGTCCCTTGGCCAGCATGAGAACCTGCAGGTGGTAGAGCAGCTGCGAGATCTCCTCGGCCGTCTCGGTGTCGCTCTGGTACTCGGCAGCCATCCATACTTCGGCGGCCTCCTCGACGATCTTCTTACCAATCGCGTGCACGCCGGCGTCTAGCTCACGTACTGTTCCAGAGCCTTCAGGCCTGGTCAGTGCCTTTTCGCTCAGTTCGGCGAAAAGTGCGTCAAAATTCTTCACGAGTACAGGCTACTAGTGCGCGTGGCGGTGTTCGTTCGCCGCAGCCCGCAGCAGTGCGATCTGCTCGGCCGGTTCGCCGCGGAAGACGCTGGAGCCGGCGACGAAGGTGTCGGCGCCCGCCGCGGCGGCGATCTGGATGGTGTCGGCCGTGATTCCGCCGTCGACCTGCAACCAGATGTCGAGACCGGTCTTCTTCACCGCGTCAGAAAGCAGCTGCAGTTTCGGCATGGTCGACTGATCGAAACTCTGCCCGCCAAAGCCGGGTTCGACCGTCATCACCAGGATCTGGTCGAACTCGTGGAGGATCGGCAGGTAGTCGGTGGCGTCGGTTCCCGGCTTCAGCGCCAAGCCAGCCCGTGCCCCGATCGAGCGCAATTTGCGAGCCAACGCGACGGGATCGGCCGCCGCTTCCGCATGGAAGGTGACCGAGAAGGCGCCGACCTCCGCGTAGCCGGGTGCCCAGCGGTCGGGGTCGTCGATCATGAGGTGCACGTCGAGCGGGATCGGCGACACCTGCTGCAACCGTTCCACCATCGGCAGACCGAACGTGAGGTTGGGCACGAAATGGTTGTCCATCACGTCGACGTGCGCGAGGTCGGCCGTGCTGATGCGCCCGAGCTCCCGTTCGAAGTTCGCGAAGTCGGCGGCGAGGATGCTGGGGTTGATTCGAGTCGACATTCTGCGAGCCTACTTCGTGCGTTCGATCAGGGTGATGAACATGGCGTCGGTGCCGTGGCGGTGCGGCCAGAGCTGCACGACACCGGGGTCCCCGGCCAGATCGAGCTTCGATTCGGAGAGAGACTGCACGACGGCCGCGGTGTCGAGCTGGGTGACCGTGTCGCCCCACTTCTTCAGGGCGGTGGCCACGATCCCGCGGGTCTCGGCGATGTGCGGCGAGCAGGTGACGTAGGCGAGGATGCCGCCGGGAGCGAGGGCGGACAGCGCCGCGTCGATGAGGTTCGACTGCAGGCCCGACAGCTCGGCGACGTCCTTGGGCTGCTTGCGCCAGCGCGCTTCGGGCCGGCGGCGCAGGGCGCCGAGGCCCGTGCAGGGGGCGTCGAGCAGGATGCGGTCGAAGGTGTCGGCATGCCGGGTCGCGATGGTCGTGCCGTCGGTCTCCCACACCGGAACGTCGAGCGGAACCGGCGCGAGGGCGTTGCGCACCAGGGCCGCGCGAGCCGGGACCACCTCGTTGGCGACGAGGAAGGCTCCCCCGGCCAGCGCTTCCGCAGCGAGCAGGGCCGCCTTGCCGCCAGGGCCGGCGCAGAGGTCGAGCCAGCGTTCGTCTTTGTTCACCGGGCGGGCCCGGGTCAGGGCGAGTGCGGCGAGCTGGGAGCCCTCGTCTTGCACGCGGATGGTGCCGTCGTGCTCCTTCATCAGGTGGAACGGGTCTCCCCCACCGAGCACGAAACCGGTCGGTGAGAAGGCGTCGAGGTCGCCGAGCGACGCGCGGAGTTCCGGCGGGGTGAGGCCGGGAAGCGCGACCATGTTGACCTTGGCCGCCTCATTGTCGGCGGCGAGCAGCTCTTCGAGTTCGTCCTGGCGGCCTTCGGCGAGCAGCGCCTGGCGGAAGGCGCGCACAACCCAGACCGGGTGCGAGTAGAGCGCGGCCAGCTTGTCGTCGGCACTCGTGGCCTCGGCGACGACCTGGTCGCGCCACTCGTCGGCGCTGACTCGGGAGATCGCGCGCATCACGCCGTTGGTGAAACCGGTCGCGGAACGGGAGCCGACCTGCTTCGCCAGCGACACCGACTCGTTGACCGCGGCATGCGTGGCGATGCGGGTGGCGAGCAGCTGGTGGGCGCCGAGGCGCAGCACGTCGAGGATGGCGGGGTCGATGGCCGTGACCTCGCGGCCCGCCGCGATGGCGATCACGCGGTCGTAGTAGCCCTGCATGCGCAGGGTGCCGTAGGTGAGCTCGGTGGCGAGGGCGGCATCCGCGGTGTTCAACGCTGCACGCTGAATCTTCGTCGGCAGCAACAGGTTCGCGTAGGCGTCGTCAGCGCGCACGGCGGCGATGACTTCGTAGGCGACCCGGCGGGCGGGCTGCACGTAGTCTGCAGGTGACGGGTTGGAGCGGGGCGGGCGCGAGTTGCGCTCGGCGCGCGTGGGGCGCTGTGCGCGAGGCGGGCGCGGCGGGCGTTCGGCGCTCATGAGGCGACCACCTCGGTCGTTGCTACGCCACGCCACCAGTCGATTGCATTCATGGGGTTCTTTCCAGCCGGTTGAACGCGCAGCAGCTCGAGCGGCTCTGTCGCGGTGCCAATCAGCACTTTCTTGTCGTGTTCGCGGATGATGCCCGCGGGCAGTGTCGGGATCTCGCCGACGACCTGTGCGGAGACAGGTGCGGCTTCGAGAAGTTTGAAACGTGAGTCGCCGATGACGGTGAAGGCGCCGGGTTCCGGGGTGACGCCGCGCAGGCGGTTGAAGACCGCGTCGGCGGGGGCATTCCAGTCGATCCGGGCGTCGTCGATGACGAGTTTCGGCGCCAGGGTGACGTCGCCGGTCTGTTCGATGGCCGTCGCGGTGCCCGCTGCGAGCTCGTCGACCACACGGAGGAGCAGTTCTGCGCCGCTCAGACTGAGGGCGTCGAGCAGGCTGCCGCTCGTCGCATCCGCGGGAATGGCGGTGCTGAAACTGCCGAACACGGCACCGGCGTCGAGCTCGGCGACGAGCTGGAACACAGCGGCGCCCGTCTCGGCGTCGCCGGCGATCACCGCGCGCTGCACGGGCGAGGCGCCGCGCCAGCGTGGCAGCAGCGAGAAGTGCAAGTTGATCCAGCCGAGGCGCGGGGTCGACAGCAGTGGCTCCCGCACCAGTCCCCCGTAGGCGACGATGACGCCGAGGTCGGGCTGCAGCGCGGCGATTTCCGCGGTGGCCGTCTCGTTGAGACGGTTGGCCTTGATGACGCGGATGCCGCGCGCGGCGGCGGCGTCGGCCACGGGCGACGGGGTGAGTACGCGCTTCCGGCCGAGCGGGGCATCCTCGCGGGTGACGACAGCCGTGATCTCGTGATCGGAATCGGCCAGCGCGGTCAGGCTGGGGATGGCGACGGCGGGAGTACCGGCGAAGACGAGCCTCATGCGCTGCGCCTTGTGTCGTAGAGGGCTTTCGTGATCCGTCGGAATGTCATCACTACGTCACAGTCCTGACTGCTCATTGGCCTGATGGTTCGTGGCCAGAATGTTCTTGGGCGATTCTTCGGCGCGCATCGCGCGCCTGGTGCTCACTGCGCCGCTCGTCGGAGCGGCGCATCCCACTATTCTCCGGCACTGGGCGCCATGCCGCGAATTCAGCGTCGGCCCGCCGGTGTTGCGAGGAGTTCACAGGGTCAACGACAGATCTGACCTTCTCGGTGGTTGAGGAGCAGCCGACGAAGGAGGCCGCGTCTCGAAACCTCGCGAGCAAATCCTCACACTCGGGTCGCGTCTGGAGATCGACTCACGAGGTTTCGAGACGCTCGCTGGCGCTCGCTCCTCAACCACCGGAGCGGAGAAGTCGACCGCCGGAGCGGGGACTGAGGTACCATTTTCGCTAATGAACTACAGGCTCATATGACTCTGAAGCTCATGAGGGAAAACGGCAGTTCCGCCACCTGCGCAAAGCTAGATCAGCTCCGGATCATCGAACCGCACCTTGAGCGTCGGGGCCGGACGGAACGAGCCGCCCTTCGGCGCACGACGCTTGGTGGCGTTCTGCACGATGTGCGCCTTCAGCACCCGCGCCACCTCGTCACCACCCGCATAGGCGAACCGCACGATCGCCCGCACGAGCGGAGCCTCCGTCGTGACCGGGCCGAGCACGTCGACACCGGCGATCGTTTCGACCTCGACGAGCGCACGGGTGACGTCGTCGACAGTGCCGGTGACGGAGGCGACACGCACCGCCGGCGGGAATCGCAGCAGGCGTCGGTCATCGAGTTCCGATTGGGCGAACGCGTCGGCACGCCAGTTGTTGAGCGCCCGAGCGATCTCTCCCCCGACCCCGACCAACACGACCGATGCACCGGGTGCCGCCAGGGCCGCCGTGTTCGACCAGGACCGCAGCAGGTCTTCCCCGACGCGCAGCGACTCCCGCGCCAGCATCCGTTCGCCGTCGAGCAGCAGGATGGCGTGATAGCCGCCGGTCGGAGTGGGTTCGGCGCCCCGCGTCGCGATGACGAGGGCCGGCTCGGCGCCGAGGTGCTGCACGAGGTGGTCGCCGTCGGCGAGAATGACCCGCGAGCCGGGGAACGCGCGCCCGAGCTCTTCGGCGGTGCGCCCCGACCCAACCGACATGACCCGCAGCGTGTGACCCTCGCAATGCACGCAACGCCACTCGGCCGCCAGCGCGCCGCACCAGCGGCAGGCCGGGGTGGCATTCGCCGACGCCAGGGCGAGCGGGCCCTGACAGTGGGTGCACCTGGCCGCCTTCTTGCACGTCTGGCAGGCCAGCATCGGCGCATAGCCGGGAGTCGACACCTGCACGAGCACCGGCCCGGTCGCAATCGCCGCTTTTGCGGCCTGCCACGCGGCGGTCGGGATGCGCGCCGCCCGCGCCTGCGGGTCGGGCTCGCCCTGGTAGTCGGTCGGGATCACCCGCGGATGAATGTTCTTGGTGGGGTGCACCTCCCCGAGCCAGCCGAGCGCGACGAGACGTTGCACCTCGACGCTGCGGGCATGGCTGAGAAAGACGAGGGCGGAGCCCGACTGCTCCTGGCGCACCAAAGCGGCGTCGCGGGCATGAACGTAGGGGCTGAGCGGCTCCGCGTGCAGGGGGTCGCCGTCGTCCCAGAGCGCGATCAGGCCCAGGTCGCGTGCCGGTGCGTAGACGGCCGAGCGGTTGCCGAGGATGATCCGCGGGGCGTCGCCGAGGCAGGCCAAGAACGCCCGGTAGCGATCGGGATTGCTTTGCCGGGCGTCGACCCGGCTGACCGATTCGGCGGGAGCGAGTTGCTCGAGCGCCGCCAGCACCTGATCCTGGTCGCGAAAGTCGGGCACGACGAGAATCGCGGTGCGCCCGAGCGAGTGGGTGTGCACGGCGAGTTCGGCGAGCGTCTGCGCCCAGTGCCCGATCGTGCGGCCGTCGGCCAGGCGCACCAAGCGCGGCACCGCTGAGACAGCGCGGCGGCCCTTTTCGGCCAGCACCGTATCGAGGGCGTCCGCGGGGTAGTCGGCGAATCGTGAGTGTGCGGGCGCACCAGTCGCCGGTTGTCCAGCCACGGCCTCGGCAACCGCCGGTTCGACAGCCCCCTCGACCCCAACCTCCGTCTCACCGGTCGGCGCCGCATCCGCTTGCGGCGCGTTCGCGGCCAACCACGCCTTCTCCACACGCACCTGCCGCCCGGGAACAGCGAGCCGGATGATGTCGTTCGCGTTGCCGGCGGCCCGGTCGGCGAGGCGTCGGGCCAGGCGGTACACGGGTTCTGTCAGCACCGAAACGCTCGACACGACCGACTCGATCGGACTCAGGGTTCCGTGGAACTCGTCGGCGCCCTCGGCCGCTGCAGCGGCCGGATCGAACACCTCGACCAGATAGCCGTCGATGGTGCGGCCGGCGGACCGCCATGGCACCGTGACCCGCACCCCGGGGAGCGCCAGATCGGCGAGCTCCTCCGGAATGCGATAGTCGAAAAGGTGGTCGAGCTGCGGGAGCGGCGAGTCGATGAGCACCCGCGCGACGAGGCTGGACCCCGCCATAGCTAGAGGCCCGCCATCGTTACAGGCCGGCTGCGCTACGCAGGTCGTCGACGCGGTCGAGGCGCTCCCAGGTGAAGTCGGGGAGTTCGCGACCGAAGTGGCCGTAGGCCGCCGTCTGGGCGTAGATCGGGCGCAGCAGGTCGAGATCGCGGATGATCGCTGCCGGACGCAGGTCGAACACCTCCTGCAGAGCGCGAGTGATGTCCTTGTCGCTCATCACCCCGGTGCCGAAAGTCTCGACGTAGAAGCCGACCGGCGCGGCCTTGCCGATCGCGTAGGCGATCTGAACCTCAAGACGCTCGGCCAGCCCGGCGGCGACGGCGTTCTTCGCCACCCAGCGCATGGCGTAGGCGGCCGAACGGTCGACCTTCGACGGGTCCTTGCCGCTGAACGCACCGCCGCCGTGACGGCTGGCTCCGCCGTAGGTGTCGATGATGATTTTGCGACCGGTCAGGCCGGCGTCCCCCTGCGGGCCGCCGATTTCGAAGCGACCGGTGGGGTTGATCAAGGTGGTCAGGCCCGAGGCGTCGAGGTCGATGCGCTCAAGAACCGGGCGGATGACGAGCTCGTTGACCTCGGCGCGCAGCGTCTCGTTCGACACCGTCGGCGAGTGCTGGGTCGAGACGACAACTGTTTCGACGGTGCGCGGAATGATTCCGTCGTAGCCGATCGTGACCTGGGTCTTGCCGTCGGGGCGCAGGTAGTCGAGCTGGCCGGTCTTGCGCACGGCAGCGAGGCGCTCGGCGAGGCGGTGGGCGATCCAGATCGGAATCGGCATCAGCTCGGGGGTCTCCCGGGTGGCGTAGCCGAACATGATGCCCTGGTCGCCGGCGCCCTGCTTGTCGAAGTCGTCGGTGCTCGACTCGACCCGTGACTCGAACGCGTTGTCGACGCCCTGGGCGATGTCGGGCGACTGGCCGCCGATCGAGATGGAGACGCCGCAGGAGCGGCCGTCGAACCAGACGTCGCTGGAGTTGTAACCGATGTCGGTGATGCATTTGCGCACGATCGACGGGATCTCGACGTACGCTTCGGTGGTCACCTCGCCGGCGACATGCACGAGCCCGGTCGTGACGAGGGTCTCCACGGCGACCCGGCTCTGCGGGTCTTCGGTCAGCAGCGCGTCGAGGATGCTGTCGGAGATCTGGTCACAGATCTTGTCCGGGTGTCCCTCGGTGACTGATTCTGATGTGAAGAGGCGAAGGTCGCTCATCTGGCCCGTCTTTGTCAAAAGCTGAAAGTGAAAATAGTGGGTATGAAAACAGCGAGTCGCAGCCGGGCCACGCCGAGCCGTTCTCGCAGCGAGCTGCTGCTAGACGGCGCCCTGGGCGATGACGTCGAGGATGCGATTGGCCACCGAAAGCTTGCTTCCGGAAGCCTCATTCACTATAGCTCCGGTCGCATCGAGCACGATCACGACGTTGTCATCTGACGCAAAGCCCTCGGTCCACCCGACCCGGTTCACCACAAGGTAGTCGCAGCCTTTGCGCGCGATCTTCGCCTGGCCGAGCGCCAGCAGCGCATCGGTGTCGGGTTCGGTCTCGGCGGCGAAGCCGACCACGATCTGGCCGGGGACTTTGGCGGCGGACAGCGCCGCGAGAATGTCGGGGTTCTTGACCAGGTCGAGCGTGAGCGTGTCGCCCGCCTGCTCTTTCTTGATCTTGCCGGTCGCCACCGTCACCGGGCGGTAGTCGGCCACGGCGGCGGCCATGATCACGACATCGGCCGTCGGGGCTTGCTCCCGCATCGCCGTGTCGAGGTCGAGGGCGCTGGAGACGCGCACGACGTCGATGCCGGCGGGGACGTCCACTTCGAGATGCGCGGCGATCAACGTCACCTGTGCACCTCGGTCGGCAGCGGCCCGCGCGAGCGCGACGCCTTGCTTGCCGCTCGAACGATTGCCGAGGAAGCGCACCGGGTCAAGCGGTTCGCGGGTTCCGCCGGCACTGATGACGTAGCGTCGACCGGTCAGGTCGCCGGATGCGAAGCCGTCAAGCGACAGGACCGGCGCGGTGAGTCCGGATGCCGCAGCGAGGGTAGCCAACGCCACTTCGACAATCGTCTCCGGCTCTTCCATGCGGCCGGGGCCGACATCCGTGCCGGTCAGCGCACCGACGCCCGGGCCAACGATCGTGACGCCGCGGGAACGGAGGGTGGCCACGTTGGCGACGGTGGCCGCGTTGTTCCACATCTCGGTGTGCATCGCCGGTGCGATCACGAGCGGCGCGGTGCTGGCGAGGATCGTGTTGCCGAGCAGATCATCGGCGAGGCCGGCGGCGAGCTTGGCGATCGAGTTGGCGGTGGCCGGAGCGATCACGATCAGGTCGGCGGATTGCCCGATCGCCACATGGCGCACCTCGGAAACGCCGTCGTACAGCCCGGTGTAGACCGGGTTGCGCGAGATCGCCTCGAGGGTGGGCGTGCCGACGAAACGCAACGCCGCCTCGGTGGCGACGACGTGCACGTCGAATCCGCGCAACACAAAGGCGCGCACAACATTGACAGCCTTATACGCAGCGATGCCGCCGGTGATACCGACGACAATCCTGGGAGCTGACGACATTATGCGCGCCTCGGTGTAGTGGATGAGCTCAGTGAAATTGAATCAGTGAAGCTCACGAGAGAAGTTACTCGACGATGGGCTTCGAGGTGAGCTTGTCCTCGTTGATTTCGCGCAGCGCGACGGACAACGGCTTGTCGTCGACCGTCGAGTCGACGAGCGGGCCGACGTTGTCGAACAGGCTGCCTTCGTGAAGGTCTGCGTAGTAGTCGTTGATCTGACGAGCACGCTTGGAGGCGAAGATCACCAGGGCGTACTTCGAGTCAACCTTGGAGAGCAGGTCGTCGATGGGCGGGTCAATGATGCCAGCGGGCTTGGTGGCCATTGGTGTCTCACTCCTTCAGAGCAGGTCGCGCAGATGCGCAATTTCAAGTGGATCAGGCGTCGAAAGCGACGCGGATACGAATGCCAATGCGCTTATGGGCGCGCGGAATCCGTAGGAATCTGCATCAAGTCTACGACCTCGCGCGCCGCGTCGGCCACGGTGTGGTTCACGACACGGTAATCGAACTCGTCCTGAGCAGCCAATTCAAGCCGTGCAGTGTCGAGACGACGGGTCTGTTCCGCGGAATCCTCGGTGCCGCGACCGATCAGTCGACGCACAAGTTCTTCCCAGCTGGGAGGAAGCAGAAAGACGAGTTTCGCCTCCGGCATGGCCGCTCGAACCGACCGGGCGCCCTGCAAATCGATCTCCAGCAGCACACTGTTGCCGTCGGCGATGGCCTGTTCGACCGGCCCCCGCGGAGTGCCGTAGCGGTAGGCGTTGTGAACCGTCGCCCATTCGAGCAGTTCGCCGGCCTCGACCATCCGGTCGAATTCTTCGTCATCGACGAAGAAGTAACTCACGCCTTCGACCTCGCCGGGGCGCGGCTTGCGGGTGGTGGCCGAGACCGAGAGCAGCACGTTCGGATAGTTTTCCCGGATGTACCCGGCCACTGTTCCCTTGCCGACCGCGGTCGGGCCGGCCAGAACGAGAAGTCCCGATTCGGCGGCGGCAGAGTCGGCGGACGTCGACGCTGCAGTACTCGACGCAGCAGCGCTCGGCGCTGTGGTCGAACGCCGCGAAGCCTCGAGGCCGCTGAGGAAGTCGTGAAGCCGCACGCGCTGGTGCGTGCCCAGGCCGCCGAGCCGCTTCGACGGCGAGATGCCCTGCTGCTCCATGATGCGTTGCATCTTGGTGACCCCGATGGCTGGGATGCTGGTGAGCAGCTCGGTCACCCGCAGGCGACCTTCGACTCCGTTGGGTTCGGCGGTTGCCGCGGCCAGAACGTCGAGTGGGGTGCGTTCACGGGCGGCCACCGAGGCCTTCACCGCGGCGCGCGCACGACGTGCGGCGACGGCGGCCCGTGAGGCGGCGACCCGGTCGACGTCGGGTGGGGTGGAATGCTTCTCAGCCACGGGCAGATCCTGCTTCCGCTACTCGTTGCGTGATCGTCTCGGTGAGCCGGTCGGGTCCGGCGGAGAGGATGCTGCGCGATTCACTCAGGATAACGCCTGGTGCATAACCCCCGAAGAGGGCGTTCAATTCAGAAAGTTGCGCGCCCTGATGCCCGAACCCGGGTGCGAGCACCGGGGTCAGTGCACGCGTCGGCGCGGCGTCAACGTCGATGCCGAAACTGGCCAGATCGACCGTGGCGCCGAGCACAACGCCCAGCGACCCGATCGCACCGGAATCGCTCTCGGCGTTGCGCTCGGCCACGTCATCGAGAACGGCACGAGCAACACTCGTGCCGGCGTGCGCGCCCTCCCCCACGATGGCGCGCTGAAGTACTGCGCCCTCGGGGTTGGAGGTGGCGGCCAACAGGAACAATCCCTTGCCGAATCGCCGGGCCACGGTGATCGCGGTGTCGAGCGAGCCGACACCCATGTAGCTGCTCATGGTGAGCGCGTCGACTTCGAGCGACGAGCCGGGACTCAGCCAGGCGTTGGCGTAGGCTTCGACGCTCGTGCCGAGGTCGCCGCGCTTGGCGTCACCGATCACGAGCAATCCGGCGGCCCTGGCATCGGCCAACACCCGTTCGAGGGCGATGAATCCCGCCGAACCGAAGCGCTCGAAGAACGCCACCTGTGGTTTGACGATGCCGGCCTGCCCGGCCGCAGCGGCGACAACCGTGCGGCCGAACGACTCGGCACCGTCGGCGGTGTCGGGCAGATTCCAGTCGGAAAGCAACCAGGAGTGCGGGTCAATGCCGACGCAAAGCTGGCCGTGGTCGGCAAACGTCTGAGACAGACGATCGCCGAACGACAAGACGTCGGACTGCACCGGGACGCTCAGTGTTCCGTCGGTCACAGGGCAGCCTCGCGCGTGATCGCATATTCCTGCAGCGACGTGACTTCGAAGCCTTCACGGATGGCGTCGATCGAGGCCACAGCGGCAGCGAGTTCGGCGATCGTCGTGAACAGCGGCAGGTCACCGGCGACGGCGGCCGCACGGATCTCGTAGCCGTCGGCACGTGCGGTGCGACCACCGGGCGTGTTGATGACCACGTCGACCTCTTCGCGACGGATCAGGTCGACGATCGACAGTTCGCCGTCGAGCGGCTCGCTGAACTTGCGAACGACCTGCGCGTCGATTCCGTTGCGCTTCAGCACAAGAGCGGTTCCCTCGGTGGCCATGATCTCGTAGCCGAGCTGCTTCAAACGCAGCACGGGCAGGATGATGGCGCGCTTGTCGCGGTCGGAGACCGAGACGAACACGGTGCCGGTCAGCGGCATTCCGCCGTAGGCGGCCATCTGGCTCTTGGCGAATGCACGCGGGAAGTCGCGGTCGATGCCCATGACCTCACCGGTGGAGCGCATCTCCGGGCCGAGCACGGAGTCGACGACGTCGCCGGCCGGGGTGCGGAAGCGCTTGAACGGCAGCACGGCTTCCTTCACGGCAACCGGGGCGTCGAGCGGCACACGGGAGCCGTCGATCAACGGCAGCATGCCGTCGGCCTTCATCTCGGCGATGGTGCGGCCGACCATGATCAGCGAGGCGGCCTTGGCCAGGGTGATGCCGAGCGCCTTGGCGACGAACGGCACGGTGCGGGAAGCACGCGGGTTGGCTTCGAGCACGTAGAGCACGCCGGCGCCGATCGCGAACTGCACGTTCAGCAGGCCGCGCACGCCGATGCCCTGGGCGATGGCCAAGGTGGCGTCGCGCACCCGGTCGATCTCGGCGCGGCCGAGGGTGACGGGGGGCAGGGTGCAACTGGAGTCACCGGAGTGGATGCCGGCCTCCTCGATGTGCTCCATCACGCCGCCGATGTACAGCTCGTGACCGTCGTAGATGGCGTCGACATCGATTTCGATGGCGTCGTCGAGGAAGCGGTCGACCAGCAGCGGGTGCGACGGGCCGATGATGCCCTGACCGGCCATCCGGGTGAAGTAGTCGGCCAGCGAGGGGCTGTCGTAGATGATCTCCATGCCGCGTCCGCCGAGCACGTAGCTGGGGCGCACGAGAACCGGGTAGCCGATCTCCTCGGCCACGACGACGGCACCGGTGTAGTCGGTGGCCGTGCCGTTGCGCGGAGCCAGCAGGCCGGCTTCGTCAAGGATGCGCGAGAACTCTCCGCGCTCCTCAGCCAGGTCGATCGCTTCGGGGGTGGTGCCGAGGATCGGGATGCCTTCAGCCTTCAGGCCCTTGGCCAGGCCGAGTGCGGTCTGGCCGCCGAGCTGCACGACGACACCGACGAGCTCGCCGCTCTGGCTTTCGGCGTGGATGATCTCGAGCACGTCTTCGAGCGTCAGCGGCTCGAAGTAAAGGCGATCACTGGTGTCGTAGTCGGTCGAGACCGTCTCCGGGTTGCAGTTGATCATGATGGTCTCGTAGCCGGCATCCGACAGCGCGAACGAGGCGTGCACGCAGGAGTAGTCGAACTCGACGCCCTGACCGATGCGGTTCGGGCCGGAACCGAGGATGACGACCTTCTTGCGGTCGCTCGGCGTGACCTCGGTCTCCTGGTCGTAGCTCGAGTAGTGGTACGGCGTCGCAGCGGGGAACTCGCCGGCACAGGTGTCGACGGTCTTGAAGACCGGGCGCACGCCGAGGATGTGACGCACCTTGCGGACATCCGCTTCACCGAAACCGCGCAGCTCGCCGATCTGGGCGTCGGAGAAACCGTGGTCCTTGGCGAGGCGCAGGATGTCGGTGTCGAGGGTCTCTGAGGCGGCGACGGCGTCGGCCACCTCGTTGATCAGCACGATCTGGTCGAGGAACCACGGGTCGATCTTCGTGGCTTCGAACAGCTGCTCAATTGTGGCGCCCTTCCGGAACGCCTGCTGCACGGTGACGATGCGGCCGTCGGTGGGGATCTCGGCGGCGACGAGCAGCTCGTCGAGGGTGCGGTCTTCGGTTCCCCAGTGGAACGAGGAGCCGCGCTTCTCGAGCGAACGCAGGGCCTTCTGCAGGGCGGAGGCGTAGTTGCGGCCGATGGCCATGGCCTCGCCGACCGATTTCATGGTGGTGGTCAGGCGGGCGTCGGCGGCCGGGAACTTCTCGAACGCGAAACGGGGAACCTTGACAACCACGTAATCGAGCGTGGGCTCGAAGCTGGCCGGGGTGACCTTGGTGATGTCGTTGGGGATCTCGTCGAGACGGTAGCCGAGGGCAAGCTTGGCGGCGATCTTGGCGATCGGGAAACCGGTGGCCTTGCTGGCCAGAGCCGAGGAGCGCGAGACGCGCGGGTTCATCTCGATCACAATGATGCGGCCGTTGGACGGGTCGATCGCGAACTGGATGTTGCAGCCACCGGTGTCGACACCGACCGCACGGATGATGTCGATCGAGATGTCGCGCAGCTTCTGGTACTCGCGGTCGGTCAGGGTCAGCGCGGGGGCAACGGTGATCGAGTCGCCGGTGTGCACGCCGACCGGGTCGACGTTCTCGATCGAGCAGACGACGACGGTGTTGTCCGCCGTGTCGCGCATCATTTCGAGTTCGTACTCTTTCCAGCCGAGGATCGACTCTTCGAGCAGCACCTCACTGGTCGGGCTCTGGTGCAGGCCGTCGCCGACGATGCGGCGCAGTTCTGCTTCGTTGTAGGCGAAGCCGGACCCGAGGCCGCCCATCGTGAAGGAGGGTCGAACGACCATCGGGTAGCCGAGGTCGGCGGCGAAACCGACGGCCTCTTCGACCGTGTGAGCGATGTGCGAGCGGGCGACATCGGCGCCGGCTGCGAGCACGAGCTCCTTGAAGATCTGACGGTCTTCACCCTTTTGGATGGCCTCGAACTTCGCGCCGATCAATTCGACGTTGTACTTCTCGAGGATGCCGAGCTCGTGCAGCTGCATGGCCGCGTTCAGCGCGGTCTGGCCGCCGAGGGTCGGCAGGATTGCGTCGGGACGTTCCTTGGCGATGATCGTCTCGAGGATCTCCGCGGTGATCGGCTCGATGTAGGTGGCGTCGGCGAAATCGGGGTCGGTCATGATCGTGGCCGGGTTGGAGTTGACCAGGATGACGCGCACCCCCTCTTCGCGGAGCACGCGGCACGCCTGGGTGCCTGAGTAGTCGAACTCGCAGGCCTGACCGATGACGATCGGGCCGGAGCCGATGACAAGGACGCTGTTGATATCGTCGCGCTTGGGCATTACTGGGCGTCTCCTGCTCCGGTGGTTGCCGTCTGGGCAAGCACCATCTCCCTGAATCGATCAAAAAGGTAGTTGGCGTCGTGCGGGCCGGCCGCAGACTCGGGGTGGTACTGCACGCTGAACGCGGGAATGTCGAGGCAACGGATGCCTTCGACCACGTTGTCGTTGAGGCTGTAGTGGCTCACTTCGACGTTGCCGAAGCCCGTACGGGACTCGTGCACGCCCTCGATCGGCATGTCGACGGCGAAACCGTGGTTCTGCGAGGTGATCTCGACGCGACCGGTCGACTTGTCGAGCACCGGCTGGTTGATTCCGCGGTGACCGAACGGCAGCTTGTAGGTGCGGAAGCCGAGTGCGCGGCCGAGCAGCTGGTTGCCGAAGCAGATGCCGAAGTACGGCAGGCCGGCGCGGAGGCATTCCTGCAGCAGGGCGACGTGGGCGTCGGAGGCGGCGGGGTCGCCGGGACCGTTCGAGAAGAACAGCGCGTCGGGCTTCAGCGACAAGACGTCTTCGGCGGTCACCGTCTGCGGCAGCACGAGAACCTCGAAGCCGCGCTCGGCGAGGAAGTTGAGGGTCGAGGTCTTCACGCCGAGGTCGAGCACGGCGACGGAGCCGATGCGCTCGCCCTGCGCGGGAAGCGAGAACGGGTCGACCGTCGAGACCTCGTCGGAAAGGTTGCGGCCCGCCATGTTCGCCGCGTTCTGCACACGCTCAAGCTGCTCGGCCTCGGACAGGTCGAAGTCCGCTCCGGAGAAGATGCCAGAACGCATGGAACCCGCCGAGCGGATGTGACGCGTGATCGCGCGGGTGTCGATGCCGCTGATGCCGACGACTCCCCCGGTCTCGAGGTCGGAGTCAAGGCTCCGCTGCGACCGGAAGTTGGACACGACGCGGGAGGGCTCGCGTACGACGAAGCCCGACACCCAGATGCGGCGCGATTCCATGTCGTCATCGTTGGCGCCGGTGTTGCCGATGTGCGGCGCGGTCATCAGCACGATCTGGCCGGCGTAGGACGGATCGGTCAGCGTCTCCTGGTAGCCGGTCATACCGGTCGCGAAGACGAGCTCGCCCAGGGTCTGGCCACGTGCGCCGTATGCCTTTCCGACGAATCGCTTGCCGTCTTCCAGCACGAGCACGGCCGGAGCAGCTCGGTCGGTAATGGTTCGGTTGCTGGCTGAGTAGCTCACGCTACGCCTCACTTTCGGTGGAGAGATCCGGGCCGGTGGCCTCGGGAGCGATGGTTCGAAGGGCTGCAACGATCCGAACCCGGTCAGCCGGGTCGGTGATGCGGAAGTAACTGTCGACGCTGGTGGTCACGGTGGTTGACGGTGCAGTGGTCGACGGTGCAGTGGTCGAAGGTACCGCCGAAGAGGGAGCCGTGGCGGACGCTTCTGGAGCGTTCAGCTTCCAGCCGATCAGCAGGAGCCCGCCGGTTTCGACGGCGCGGTCGATGGCCCAGGTGGCCTCGGTCACACGCTCAAGCGCGGAGACCGGGATGAACACCGGGGCTTCCCCGTTCGGAGCGACGATCACGCCGGCATCCGTCACGGTCAGTGTGGCGCGAGCGCGGAATGCCAGGCCTCGAATGGCCAGGCGCTCCAGCGGAGCATCACGGGGGGTTGTCGCAACGTACAGCGCGGTGGAGGTCTCAAGTTCTGTGCTGGCGGCGGGAGCTTCGTAGCCACCGAAGAGTCCGGCGTCGCGACGCGAGCGTCGGCGCCAGCTGCGCAGCATGAGCAGGAGAACCAGAAGCAGAACAACAACGACGATGACGGTGGGCAGAACCTTATCCACGGCTGAGCTCCCCTGCGTTGACGGTGCCGGCGAGGGCTGCGATCTCGGCGGCCTCGCGCAGCGCGCCATCCAGCACCGTGGCATAGCCCCGGTGGAAGGTGGCCTGCACGCGGCCCGGAAGGGTCATGGCGAGGTAGGGCGAGTTGATGCCCTTGCCGGCGAGGTCGCCGGTGCCGAAGACGCGGCTGGCGGCCGGGTCGTAGAGGGTCAGTTCGGCGGGTGCGCCCACTTCGAGCGGCTGCCCCTGCGTGGAGAGGCCGCCGATGCGGGCCGGCGTGGCCGAGAGCACCCGGGCGACGTCAGACCAGCCGAGCAGCCCGGTGGCCACGACGGAGGCGTGCACGACCGACAGAGCCGATTCGAGACCGACCATGCCGTTCGCGGCGGCATCCCATTCGCAGTCCTTCGACTCGACGGGGTGCGGCGCGTGATCGGTGGCGACGATATCGATGGTGCCGTCGGCCAGGGCGGCGCGCAGGGCCAGGGTGTCTTCGCGGCGACGCAGCGGCGGGTTGACCTTGTACCGGGCGTCGTAGCCCGTGATCAGTTCTTCGGTGAGCAGCAGGTGGTGCGGGCTGACTTCGGCGGTGACCTGGATGCCGCGGGCCTTGGCCCAGCGGATCACGTCGACCGAACCGGCGGTAGAGACGTGGCAGACATGCAGCCGGGAGCCGACGTGCTCGGCGAGCAACACATCGCGGGCGATGATCGACTCTTCTGCGACGGCCGGCCAGCCGGTGAGGCCGAGCTCGGCCGAGACGACGCCCTCGTTCATCTGGGCGCCTTCGGTGAGGCGCGGTTCCTGGGCGTGCTGGGCGATGACGCCGCCGAACGCCTTGACATACTCGAGCGCGCGGCGCATGAGCAGCGGGTCTGAGACGCAGAAGCCGTCGTCGGAGAAGACGCGCACGGTGGCGCGGCTGGCGGCCATGGCGCCGATCTCGGCGAGTTTCTGGCCGGCGAGACCGACGGTCACGGCGCCGATGGGCTGCACGGTGACGTAGCCGGCCCGCTCGCCGAGGGCGAGAACTTGCTCGACCACACCGGCGGTGTCTTGCGCCGGGGAGGTGTTGGCCATCGCGAAGACGCTCGTGAAGCCGCCGACCGCTGCGGCCTGGCTACCGGTGAGCACGGTTTCGCTCTGCTCGTAGCCGGGCTCGCGCAGGTGGGTGTGCAGGTCGACGAGGCCGGGCAGGGCGACGAGGCCGTCGGCGTCGATGACCGTTGCGCCGGCAGCGGAGAGGCCGGTGCCCATCTCGAGGATGCGCGTGTCCCCGAGCACGAGGTCAGACCGCGTGCCGTCGGGCAGGGTCGCTCCACGAATGAGGTAGCGTTCGTTTTGCTCATGTGACATCTATGAATCCTCCCGATCGCCGGAGAGCAGCAGATACAGTGCCGCCATCCGAACCGACACACCATTGGTTACCTGCTCAAGCACACTCGACTGGGCGGAATCCGCCGCTTTCGACGAGATTTCCAAGCCGCGATTCATCGGACCGGGGTGCATGACAATGCTATCCGCACGCAGCCTTCCGAAACGCGCGTCGTCGAGACCCCAGTTGCGGGAATACTCCCGGCTGCTGGGGAAAAACGCGGCGTGCATCCGTTCAGCCTGAATGCGCAACATCATGATCACGTCTGGCCCGGCGTCGACGGCGGCGTCGAGGTCGAATCCAACGGTGGCGGGCCACGACGAGTGGTCGGCCGGCACCAGGGTGGGCGGGGCGACGAACGTGACGTCGGCGCCGAGGGTGGTGAGCAGCCAGAGGTTCGAGCGGGCGACCCGGGAGTGCAGGATGTCGCCGACGATGGTGACGCTCACCCCGTCGAGGTCCTTGCCGCGGGAGGCCGCGCCGTGCAGGCGGCGGCGGATGGTGAACGCGTCGAGAAAGGCCTGGGTCGGGTGCTCGTGGGTGCCGTCGCCGGCGTTAATGATGCCGGCGTCGATCCAGCCGCTCGCGGCGAGCACCTGCGGTGCGCCGGAGGCGTGGTGGCGGATGACGACGCCGTCGGCGCCCATCGCGGCCAGCGTCTGCGCGGTGTCCTTCAGGCTTTCGCCCTTCGAGACGCTCGAGCCCTTGGCGCTGAAGTTGATCACATCGGCCGAGAGGCGCTTGGCGGCCGCCTCGAACGAGATGCGGGTGCGGGTGGAGTCTTCGAAGAAGAGGTTGACGACGGTCTTGCCGCGCAGGGTCGGAAGCTTCTTGACTTCGCGGTTGGCGACATCCGCCATGTCTTCAGCGATGTCGAGCAGGCCGATCGCTTCGGCACGCTCGATGCCCTTGGTGGAGAGCAGGTGCCTCATGCGTCGTCACGCCCGTTCGTCGTGGCCGAGCTGGACTCGACAGGTGTTGATTCAGTGCGTGTGGTTTCGATGCTCACGAACTCGTCGCCGTCGACCTCTGCGAGGTGAACGTTGATCCGCTCATCGGTGGAGCTCGGCAGGTTCTTGCCGACGAAGTCTGCGCGGATCGGCAGTTCGCGGTGACCGCGGTCGACAAGCACGGCGAGGCGCACGGCGCGCGGGCGACCGTGATCGCCGAGAGCGTCGAGGGCGGCCCGGATGGTGCGACCGGAGAAGAGCACGTCGTCGACCAGAACCACGGTCTTGCCGTCAATGCTGCCGGGAACCGAGGTGGGCGCCGGGGTACGCGTCAGCGAGTGCGCGAGGTCGTCACGGTACATCGTGACGTCGAGTGAGCCGACCTGAATGTCGGTCGCGCTCGGTTCGATCCGGGCGATGGTGTCGGCGATCCGCTGGGCGAGAAGAACGCCGCGGGTCGGGATGCCGAGAATCACGAGATTGTCTGGGCCACGATTGGACTCCAGGATCTCGTGGGAGATCCGAGTCAACGCTCGGGCAATATCAGCCTGCTGCAGCACGGTACGCGCCATCAACCGACTCCCTTCCCCGTCTCACAGGACGGCTCTTAAAGGTTGTCAACCTGTTCAGCATAACAGGGGCGGGAGGTGCGTCCGGCCGTAGGCTGGCGGCATGAGCGAGCAATCCCCGAAGCGACTGGTCATCATGCGGCATGCGAAGTCAGACTGGCCGCCCGGCGTTCCCGACTTCGATCGCCCGCTGCTCCCCCGCGGCCACGCCGAAGCCGCCCTGGCCGGCGAGTGGCTGCGCGACCACGACCTCGTGCCCGACGTCATCCTCTGCTCGTCGGCGACGCGAACCCAGCAGACTTGCGCGGGGGTGCTCTCGGAACTCGGAGATGACGCTCCCGCCCCCGAGTTGCACGATGCGCTCTATGCGGCAGCACCGCTCAGCATGCTCGCCGTCATCAATCACCAGCCGGAGACTGCGCGTTGCGTGCTGGTGATTGCCCATATGCCCGGCGTGCAGGAACTCGTCGACCACCTGGCCTCCCCCGACTCCGACGACGATGCGGAGATGGACGCGACCTCGCGCTATCCGACGAGTGCGTTCACCGTGCTCGAACCTGAGACACCCTGGGCCGAACTCGACGGCCGGGATGCCCGGATCACGCACTTCGTCGTGCCGCGCGCGCACTGAGAGACCGAAGAGAACCAGCAGAATCGGCAGAACCGGCAGAACCGGCAGAACCGGCAGAACCGGCAGAATGCTGCCGAATCACAACGGGGCTTCGCCGTGCGGGATGAGATCGTCACTTTTCGGAAATATATTGCCGAAATTGAATTTATAGGTGATCCTTGAACCAAGGGACTGCCAGAACCGGCAGTTTCTTACCGATTTGGGAGGGTCACATCAACGATATTGAGGCGATCGCCGCACGCATCCGCAGCGCCCGCAAGTCCGCCGGGCTCACGCAGGAGGATTTGGCCCACCTTGCCGAGACGTCAGAACGCACAATTCGAGCGATTGAGACGGCCACCGGAAACCCCTCTCTACGCGCGGTGACTGCTGCGGCTCGCGTGCTCGGCCTCCGGGTGGAGGCGCACTGATGGCCGGTGACCTTCAACAGCTCAAATTCCTTCGCGACGCCGACGTCTACAAGAGTGGGACTCTCGCCGGGCGACTGCGACGGACAGATTCCGGCGGAGTCGAGTTCTCCTATAGTGCCGGCTACCTCGCGAGCGGACTTCCACCGGTTGCGGCGTCGCTCCCGCTCTCTACCGACATCGTCGAGGCCCCGTCCGGCGCCCTGCCGCCATTCTTCGCCGGCCTACTCCCTGAAGGACACCGCCTCTCAGTTCTGAAGAATGCGGCGAAAACCAGCTACTCCGACGAGCTGACGCTCATCCTCGCGGTGGGGGCAGATGCTCCCGGTGACGTGCAAGTCGTGCCGGCCGGCGAAAACCCGCTCGAGCCGGATTCGCTGGCTGACCCGTCGCATCCTGCCAATCTGGACTTCGCCGCGCTCGCAGACGCCGTCGACCTGCACAGCCTCCCTGGTGTGCAGAACAAGGCAAGCGCCTCCATGTTGACGACACCGCTCGCACTCGCCGGCAAACGCTACCTTCTCAAGCTCGACCCACCGGAGCATCCGCACCTGGTCGCCAACGAGGCCGCCCATCTGGCCGGAGCGGCCCGGCTGAAGATCCCGGTCGCCCGAGCCACGATCATCACCGACCGAAACAACCTGCCGGGTCTGCTCGTCGAGAGATTCGATCGCACGCGAGGCGCTGACGGGATCTGGGGTCGGCTCCCCCTCGAAGACGGAACCCAGGTGATGGGACTGCCGCCGGCAGCCAAGTACGGCGTCACTGCGGAAGAGGTCACCTTCGCCCTCTCGCGCCTCTGTGCTGCACCGGTTGTCGCCCGCCGCAATGCGTACCTGCAATTCGCATTCGCCTGGTTGACCGGCAACGGCGACCTGCACGCCAAGAACCTGTCGATCCTCGGCAATCACAGCGGCGCATTCGCGATGGCCCCGGTCTATGACGTTCCGTGCACCCTCCTTTACGGTGACAACACCCTCGCGCTTTCTCTCTCCGGAAAGACCCGGAATCTGAAAGCGAAGCACTGGGAGGAGTTTGCAGACAGCCTGGGGCTGCCGCAAAAAGCTGCGCAGGCGGCCAAGCAGATCGCGTTGAAGGCGGCCACAGCCATCCGTCTCGAGGATCTCCCGTTCGCCGGTTCGCCGCTCAACGGAACGATGCGGGAGCTACGTGCGCGCCGCTCGGAGTTCACGGCCTGACGCCGGGAACCTAGCTCGGGCCGCCCGTGTCGATGTTCTCGGGCGCCTTCGCATCAAGCTCAGACGGCAGCTCGAGCGGGCGGCGCCGGAAGTAGGCGGCTCCCTTGCGCCAGTAGATGATCATGGGCACGATCCCGAGAGCGAGTGCGCCGAGCCCGATGACGATCACAATCGTGTCGAGCGAGGGAATCGAGACGAAGAAGATCCACACCATGAACAGGGCACCGAGCGCCGGCCAGAGTCCGATGAAGATGAAGTTCTTCACCGAGGTGAAGATCACCTTGCGATAGGCGACAACCACGGCAATCCCGGCCAGGGCGTAGTAGAACGCGATCTGCAGCCCGATCGAGCTGATGGCGTTACTGAGAATCTCGCCGACGCTGCCCAAGAAGTTCGAACCGATGAACAGCACGACCGAAACACCGGTCACCACCAGAGTCGCGAACGCCGGGGTGCGCCACCGGCGATGCGAGTGACCGAACGCGGCGGGAATGGTGTTGTCCCGACCCATCGCGAACAACGTGCGGGTGACCTGGATCAACGTTGTCTCCAGCGTGGCGATGGTCGAGAGCATGACGGCTACGATCAGGATCTTGCCGCCGATGCCCGGCCAGATCGCGTCGCCGAGCACCGCCAGCACGTTGCCGCTGTTCTCCTCGATCGTCGCCGCCGGCAAAATCACCAGCGTCGCGACCGTGAAGATCTCGAACAGGAGAAACACGATGATCACCCCGACGAGTCCGCCGATGCCTGACGCCTTCTTGCCGTTCTTCGTCTCTTCGTTGAGGTTCGCCGCGACATCCCAACCCCAGTAATAGAACGCGGCGACCAAGGCGGCGGCGACGAAAGTGCCGACCCCGTTGAAGTGACTGAAGCCGAACCAGTCCCAGGAGAAGGCCGGACCCGCCGCGGATCCGGACATTGCGTGCACAATGGCGACGATCGCAAAGACCACCAGGATGGTGACCTCGATCGACGTCATGACCCACTGTGCTCGCGCCGTAATGCGCACGCCGACGAGAACGCAGGCCGCCATGACCAGGAACCAGACGGCGCCGATAGCGGTGACCAGCGGCACGTTGTCCGTGTTCTCCGGGCTGAACAGCGCGACGGTCATCACTCCGGCGGGCAACGCGCCGGCGACCATGAAGATGGTGGCCGAGACGACGAGGGCCCAGCCCGAGAGAAATCCGAGAATCGGATGCAACGCCCGGCCGACCCAGGAATACGCCGCGCCGGCGTTGACATCGGCTCGGCCGAGATAGGCGAATGCCCAGGCGATCCCGAGCATCGGCAGTGCGCACCAGAGCAGCGCCGCCGGGCTCGCCAAGCCGGCCACGGCAACCAGGGTCGCCGTCGTCGCGGCGATCGAATAGGCCGGGGCGCTGCCGGCAACGGCCATCACGATCGACCCGGCGGCGCTCACCCCATCCGCCTGAAGCTGGTGCTCGTGTTCCTGCCGAGATTCGTTGGGTTGGGTGACATCGGTGTCGGCCACAATCGCCTCCTTGCGACGTGCCAGTGCGCGTTCACCGGGAACGCTAGCACCACGGGTCGGCCGCATCAACGGCCCCCGTGCCCGACACCGTGAGCAAGTGGTCAGAATCGAAAGAGCCCGGCATGAGCCCCATTTGTCAACCCCCGTCCTGTTTTCGGCCGCGCTGTCGGTGGTGCCCGGTTGGCTGGGGTTATGGATCAGCTGGAGCTGTTGCACGACGAGGTCGAAGACTTCGGGGTGTTCACCGACCGTGACCCGCTGGAGTGTCGCTTCGGGATGTCTCCGGCCGAGTTCCCGGGGTTCGTCGACGCGCTGCTGCCCGACGACCCGGGCGAGGGCGTGCGGCGGGAGTCCGGGTACACGGCCCGGTTGAATGAATATCTCGACGTGGTCGCGGCCGAGGAGAAGCAGCTGGCGGTGCATTCCGCCCGCCGCGCCCGCGCCGTCGACGAGGCCCGGAGGTGGTCGCTGGTCTCCGACGAGTTCGTGCTGCGCAACCCGGTGATGTCCGACTCGGAACGAGCCGAGTGGGCGCACCGGGTCTTCGTCAGCGAGATCGGCGCGCTGCTGCGGGTGCCACAGCCGAGCGCATCCCGGCTGATCGACGACAGTCAGACCCTCCTGCACGAGCTGCCCGGCACCCGGGCCGCGTTGGAGGCCGGGACGATCAGCTACCGGCATGCGCAAGTGATCCTCGACCAGGCCGGCACCCTGCCGGCCGAGGTGCGGGCCGCGTTCGAGGAGGCGGTGTTGCCGCACGCACTCCGCCTTCCGGTCGGTCAGTTGCGCCGGAAAGCGGTCGCGTTGCGGGAACGCCTGCACCCCGACTCCATCCGCGCCCGGAAACGGGCGGTCACCGCGGAGCGGCGGCTGGCGTTCGAGGCCGCGCCCGACGGGATGGCCTGGTTGAACCTGTTCGGGCCGGCCGCCGACGTGCTGGCCGCGTTCACCCGGGTCGACGAGATCGCCCGGCGCCGGCAGCACCCGACCGACCCGCGCACGCTGGCCCAGCTGCGCGC